>NZ_SMKA01000091.1 GCF_004348455.1 Kribbella albertanoniae | reverse complement strand
GTGTAGATCGGGCCTAGGCGTACGACGCCGTGCAGGGGCGGGCGGTGGGCGCCGAGGGTTACGGGGTGGCCGTCGGCTTCCAGGAGCCAGAGGCGGTTGGCCGCGATCAGCGAGCGGACAGTCGCACCCAGGTCGGCAGCTCGGTCGCCCGGGACCCAGCCTCGGCGGGCGTCTTCGGTGCGACTCATCTCGTCCAGCCAGTCAGCACAGACCTGTACGTCGGCAGCTTCGGCCAAGCGGGGTGTGCCGACTGCTGGGGGTGGCGCCAGTTCGGTGAGGCGGTAGAGGCGGACGCCGCCGACCTCGTGGAATTGCTTGCCTGTGGCAACTGACCAGGCCTTGGCGAAGCGGGCTGCAGGCTCGCCTTCCCCTTCGATGCCGGTGGCATCCGGGGCCACCTTCAGAAGCTGAGCGACCAAGGCACCAGGTTGATCCGGTACGTCGCCCAGCCGGATCCCGCGCGGTTCGCGGGCGACTGCGAAGCCGCCGGGGACCTCGACGAGAGTGCCGCCTTGGTCGAGTTCCTCCAGCAGGGCAAG
Source organism: Kribbella albertanoniae (assembly GCF_004348455.1). Taxonomy (GTDB): domain Bacteria; phylum Actinomycetota; class Actinomycetes; order Propionibacteriales; family Kribbellaceae; genus Kribbella; species Kribbella albertanoniae. Next base: position 27,339 of record NZ_SMKA01000091.1, on the reverse strand, counting down.
GTGTTCAGGTGAACGCATAGCCAACGAAGTCCTGCACCGGGCGGTACCCGATGGCGGCGTAGATCTTGTTGGACGTCGGGTTGGCAAGATCGGTGTTCAGGCAAACCTGATCACCGCTATCCCGCAACAGCCGGGTGACATGGGCGGTCAGCGCGCTCGCGTAGCCGCGACCCCGACACTCCGGTGGCGTGTAAACCGGCCCGACCCGGACGACCCCGAAGACCGGGTTCTGGTGGCCCACCATCGTGACGACCCGCCCGCCGTCCTCCCACACCCAGAGTCGCTCCCGCTCGATGCGCTGCAGCAACCAGTGACGATTGGCAGCGGCGCCTTCATCCGGATTGCCGACCTCAACCCGGTAAGCACCGAACATGGGTGTCACGATGTCCAAGTCGGCGGAGGTCGCGAGTCGCGGCGCCCCCTCGGCCTTCTGATCGACGAAGTCACCCAGCACATGCAACCGCGAGCGATCGACGACGGCGAAGGCCTGGCCAGTGCGTGCGCCGAACTGCTCGGCGAAGAATCGCGCCGGCTCCTCCGCCCCGTGCACCGTCCGAGCACCAGGCATGGCCTCGGCCAGTACGTCGACCACCGGCGGCACGAGCTCGATCGGCAGACCGGCTAGCTGGATTCCGCGCAACGACCTCCAGAGGACCGCACCGATCACCTTGTCGGTGTTGTCGTGCACGGAGACAAAGACCATCGCCGGATCGTTCAGAATCCCTTGAACACTGTCCGAGATGTTAGTCAGCAGAGTGGTATTGAGCACCGGATCACGTTGCAGATAAGGAAAAACCAGCTCCTGAAAGCCCGCAGCATCGTGCGTCACCCGTGCGATCACGGCGTGAACTCCAGTACGACGAAGTCGGCGAGCGGGCGATACCCGGCCTGGTGGTAGATCTTGTTCGAGGTCGGATTGGCCAGGTCGGTGTAGAGACACGCCTGGTTGCCGCCAGCAAGAATCTCGGCAGTCACGTAGCTGGTCAACGCGCCCGCATAACCATGCCGGCGGTGCTCCGGTGGCGTGTAGACCGGCCCGACCCGGCAGACGCCGAAGATCGGCCGGTGGTAAGCGACCATGCTCACCGCCACACCGTCGACCTCCCAGATCCACAGCGTGTTCTCGGCCAGCTTGTCCTCGGCCCAGTCCCGGGTCTCGTCACCGAGCTCCGGGAAACCGTCCCCAGCCCAGGCCGCGACCAGGTCGATGTCCTCAGACTGCATCGGCCGGGCGACTCCGGCCTCGGCGGTCAGCGGAGCGGGCGTGATCAGCTTGTGCAGTCGCGTCCGCATCACCTCCTGCACCTGACCACCACGCCGCTCGCACCAGCGCTCCGCAAACCGCAGCGCCGCCGCCGCGTCCCCGGCAACCCCGCCTGGCACCACTTCGTCGTACAGGCCCTCGGAGACCACGCCGTCGTACAAGTCGAGGTACTGATCGGTCACCAGGTCCACCAGGTCCGCACGCAGCGATCCCAGGTAGACGCCGCGTCCGGGCGTCCGCATCGCGACGCCGATCACGTCCTCGTCGTGGACGGAGACGAAGTACGGCGGGATGTCGTCGACCGGCCGGATTCCGATGGCCCGTTCGTGCACGTTGCTGAGGATGACCGTGTTCAGCACCGGATCCTGTTGCAGGAAAGGGAAGGCGAGTTGCGAGAAGTCAGCCGGGTCGCTGGTCACCTGGACGCGCATGATCGTTGAGACTACGCCTCCTCCGGTGCCACCGGCGACCGCATTGGGTAGGGGAAAGTCCACCTGCGTCCGGGGGTGACGACCATCGAGTGCGCAGCGGATTACCGGGAGTGTTGGGGCAAGCCACTCCAACGGAAGAAGACCGTGATGAACAAGCTGGGCGCAGTACTCGCCATGACCGTCGGCACGCTCCTCGCGGCCGGTCCGGTCACGACTGCGGCGGCTGCCGACGGACCGGTCGTCGTGACGGACAAGGGAGCCGTCCGCGGCAAGCTGACCAACGGCGTGCGGGAGTTCCAAGGGATTCCGTACGCCGCTCCCCCGGTCGGTGCCGACCGCTGGGGCTCGCCGCGTCCGGCGGCGAGGACTGTCTGTTCGTCAACGTGACCAGCCCACGGCAGGCCCGCAAGCTGCCGGTCATGGTGTGGATCCACGGCAGCGGCTTCCGGAACGGGTCTGGTGCGATCTACCGGCCGTATGACCTGGTCAACCGCGGTGACGTGGTGGTCGTGACGATCAACTACCGGCTCGGAATCTTCGGCTTCCTCGACCACCCGGCGCTGGACGGTACGACGGCCCGCAACCGCTCCGGCAACTTCGGGCTGGAGGACCAGCAGGCCGCGCTGCGCTGGGTCCAGCGGAACGCTGCAGCGTTCGGCGGTGATGGGCGCAATGTCACGGTCTTCGGTGAGTCGGCCGGTGGCATGAGCACCTGCGCGCAGCTGGTCTCGCCGGCCGCTGCCGGGCTGTTCCAGCGAGCAATCGTGCAGAGCGGACCATGCACGGTCAACAACTGGGCCGAGTGGGACGGCTCGCCCAGCTGGAGCACCAGCTGGCTGCCGCGCCCGCGTGCCATGGCGGAGACGCAGGGGCTGTCTGTAGCAACCGATCTCGGCTGCGCCGACGCCGCTAAGGCCGCCTCCTGCCTGCGCGGTCTCTCGACCGAGAAGCTGCTGACCAAGTCGGAGTTCGGGTTCGCACCGGTGTACGGCGGCGGTGGGGTGCTCCCACTGGCGCCAGTCGACGCACTGACCAGCGGACGGTTCAACAAGGTGCCGGTGATGCAGGGGATGACTCGCGACGAGTACCGCACGTTCGAGGCGGCTCAGCAGCAGTACGGCGTGCCCCCGATGCAGGACGAGTCCGAGTATGCCGCACGAGTCGCCGCCTACGTCGGTACGGCGAACGCGGGGAAGGTGCTGGCCCGCTACCCGGCGTCGAACTACGGCTCGTTGAGTGAAGCGTGGTCGGCTGTCGTGACCGACGCCAACTTTGCGCGGTCGGTGACGGATGTCAGCCGGGCGCTCCGCCGACAGGTGCCGACGTACGCGTACGAGTTCGCCGACGACAAGGCGCCGTGGGTCGCCAACAGCCCGCAGCCCACCTTCCCGACCGGTGCGTTCCACGCCGCTGAGCTGCAGTACCAGTTCGACACCGACTACTTCGTCGGCCGGCAGCTCACCCGGTCGCAGCAGCAGCTCGCCGACCAGATGACTCGCTACTGGACCCAGTTCGCCCGGACCGGTTCGCCGAACGCCGCTGGCTCACCGCACTGGCCGACCACCGACGGCAGCACTGCTCAGAGCCTGGCACCGGGCAAGAACGGCGTACGGCCGGTGAACTTCGCAGCCGACCACCAGTACGCGTTCTGGCAGGCCGTGTACCGCTGAGCTGGTCAGCACGGAATTACACTGCGGAAATGTCCACCACGCGGTTGCTGCTGCTCGGGATCGTCCGGATCTTCCAGCCGGCGTACGGGTACCAGCTGCGCCGCGAGCTGCTCACCTGGAATGTGCAGGACTGGGCCAACATCAATCCGGGCTCGATCTACACCGGGTTGCGGACGCTGGCCAAGCACGGGTACCTGGCCGAGCTCGAGGAAGGTCCGGGGCATCGGCCGGGGCGGACGTCGTACAAGCTCACGCAGGACGGGGAGACCGAGTTCTACTCGCTGCTGCGGCAGCACCTGTGGACCGTGGACGGTTTCCACCCGGACCGGATGCAGGCCGCACTGAGTTTCCTGTGGACGCTCCAACGGGACGAGGTGCTGACCGCGATGGAGAACCGGATCACCCAGATCGAGGCCCGGCTGGCGGCGGCCCCGTTCAACGAGCGGCAGATCCAGGCGGACCCCGGCACCCCGAACCAGGTCGTCGAGATGCTCCGGATCACCGCCGCCCGCGACCGCGGCGAACTCGCCTGGACCTGCGAGTTCCGCGACCGCATCGCGAACGGCGAATATTCCTTCGCGGGCGAGCCCCCGGACTGGAATCCTGACCCCGCCCTGATCGCCGAATGGCGAGACCGCCCCACCAGCTGACCCCAACCCGCGTCCGCTCGGCCTCCGCCGCCGCAACCATCTGATGGGTTCCCCCACGAGCTTGCGGGTTCTGTACCCGCATGCGGGTGGGGAACCCACAAGCTGCTGGGCCAACCCACGAGATGGGGCGAAGGGCGGACTATTCAACATTGACTATTCAACGTTGATTGAGCAGACTGTCTACATGATGATCGAAGCTCGCGGACTTGTCCGCACGTTCAAGACCCGGCGGGGGCCGGTGCAGGCGGTACAGGGGGTGGACCTGGCGGTCGCCGACGGCGAGATCGTAGGTTTCCTCGGGCCCAACGGGGCCGGTAAGACGACGACGATGCGAATGCTGGCGACTCTGATCCAGCCGACCAGCGGCACCGCGACTGTGGCCGGGTGTGACCTGGCCAAGGACCCGGTGGGCGTCCGCCGCCGGATCGGCTACGTCCCGCAGAGCGGGTCCACGCTGCCCGAGGCGATCGCCGGCGACGAGGTCGTCGACCACGCCCGGCTGTACGGCGTACCGAAGGCTGAGGCGGCTGCCCGCGGCCAGCGGCTGTTCGAGGAGCTGGATCTGCCGGGGCTGTGGCGTCGGCAGTGCAAGACGCTGTCCGGCGGACAGCGGCGGCGGCTCGACATCGTGATGGGGCTGATCCACGACCCCAAACTGATCTTCCTGGACGAGCCGACCACCGGCCTCGATCCGCAGGCCCGGGCCAACCTGTGGGAGCACATCCGCGGGCTGCGGGCGCGCGGCGCGACGATCTTCCTGACCACGCACTACCTGGACGAGGCGGACGCGCTCTGCGACCGGATCCTGGTCATCGACCACGGCAAGATCGTCGGCGCCGGCAGCCCGGAGGAGCTGAAGCAGCAGGTCTCCGGTGACGGTGTCCGGCTCGATCTGGCCGACGCGGCGCAGGCACCGGCGGTCGCCAAGATCGTCGGTGAACTGGACGGCGCAGTGGCCGTCGAGACCGACAGCAAGACGGTGAACTTCCGCATCCCGCGTGGCGGCTCGGTGCTGCCCGGCCTGCTGCGATCCATCGACGCTCAGGGCATCGAGCTCGAGGGGGTCGAGGTGCACCGGCCAACGCTGGACGACGTGTTCCTCACGATGACTGGCCGCTCGCTGCGTGACGAGGACGCGGACGCGCCGACTGACAAGGAGGTCGCGGCATGAGTGCCAATGTGATGGCCCCTGCCCGCGGGAGCAACGTGCTGCGCGAGACCTGGATCGTCTTCAACCGGGCCATGCGGCTGTCGCTGCGCAACCCGATGTGGTCGATCCTGATGCTCAGCCAGCCGCTGATGTATCTGTTCCTGTTCGGCCCGCTGCTGAAGCCGATCACCGCGCAGATCAGCGAGGGCGCGACCACGAACGCGTACCAGGTGTTCATCCCCGGTCTGATCGTGCAGCTCGGCATGTTCGGGGCGATGTTCGTCGGCTTCGGGCTGATCGCGGAGTACCGGGCCGGCGTGATCGAGGCCGACCGGGTGACCCCGGCCTCCCGGATCGCTCTGATGGCAGGCCGGGTACTGCGCGATGTCGTCGTACTGGTGGCGCAGTCGGTGCTGCTGCTCGTGGCGGCGCTGCCACTCGGGCTGCGGGCACCATGGAAGGGCGTGCTGCTGTCACTGGTGATTGTGGCGCTGCTCGGCGCGACGTTCGCGTCACTGTCCTACTCGGTGGCGCTCATCACCAAGAGCGAGGACGCACTGGCTCCGCTGCTCAACGGGATCGCCATGCCGTTGCTGCTGCTGTCCGGCATCCTGCTGCCGATGCAGATCGGTCCCACCTGGTTGCAGCGGCTGTCTGACATCAGTCCGCTCAAGCACGTGGTCAACGGAGTCCGGGCAATGTTCCGGGGTGAGGTCACCAGCAGTCCGGCGCTGTGGGGCCTGTTCTGGGTCGTGCTGCTGACTGTCGTCGGTCTGGCAGTCGGTGCGCGGACCTTCAGGAAAGAATCGGCTTAAGTTCACCGGGGCGTCGCATGGCCGGGCTAACGTCCGGCCGTGCGCTCACCCTTGATCCGTGGACTGGTGGGCTCTGTTGTCGTCGCCGCTACCAGTCTGGTGACCTCGGTGGTGCCTCCGTCGTCATGGGTAGCGACGTTCCCGGTCACCGGCGATCTGCGCACCACACTGGCCGGCCGAATGATCGCACTGGCGTTCATGGTGGCCGGACTCGGGCTGATGGCCTGGGCGTGGCTGGAGGTCGGCCGCAACGTCATGGCCGGCCAGAAACCGCGGCTCGTGCGGATGGCGACGTACTGGAGTCTGCCGCTGCTGCTGATCCCGCCGCTGTTCAGCCGGGACGCCTGGAGCTACGCGGCCCAGGGCGCGTTGGTTGCCGAGGGTTTCGACCCGTACGCCGTCGGTCCGGCCGCACTGTCCGGTCCCATCATCGAGGCGGTCGATCCACGGTGGATGGAGACGCCGGCGCCGTACGGGCCGATACCGCTCGCGTACGGCGGTCTGGTGTCGCACCTGACCATGGATCCGTACGTACTGATGCTGGCGCATCGTCTGCTGGCAGTGATCGGCATTGTGCTGATCGCCTGGACCGTGCCGCGGCTGGCGACCGCCTGCCGGGTCGATCCGGTGTTCGCAACCTGGCTGGTGGTCGCCAACCCGATGCTGCTCATGCATGGGATCGGCGCTGCCCACAACGACATCCTCATGCTCGGTCTGGCCTGTAGCGCCTTCGCACTAGCCCTCAACGGCCACTGGGGTACGGCGGCGGTCGTGGCCGGCATCTCTGCCGCCGTGAAGCTCCCTGGTGGGCTAGTGGTGATCGCCATTGCCGCAGTGATGAGTCCACTGGCCGGACGGCTCTCGCGGTTCGCCAGTCTCGCTATTGCGGGTGTGGTGTCAGTCCTGTCGCTGGTGACGGTCGGCGCGTTCACTGGCGTTGGTTCGGGCTGGCTGAATGCACTCGACGTACCAGGGCTGGTTCGATCGCCGTTCTCGATCGCCAACTTGGTCGGCGACGCGACCTCCGGCATCCTCGGTTGGCTAGGCCAGGACACTGCGGCAGAGCAATCGCTGCAGGTCATCAAGCTGGCCGGAATGCTCCTGGCGATCACACTGATCGCCGTACTGAGTCTGCGGTCGTCGATCCATCATGCGGCCCGTGCTGTCGGCATAGCGCTGCTGGCGATCGTCCTGCTCGGCCCGACAGCCCATGACTGGTACTTCCTGTGGTGTCTGCCGTTCCTGGCCGTCGCCCGGCCGGGGCGGCGTCTGGTGACCAGCATCGCCGCAGTCAGCCTGATCTTCACGATCGCTGCGCCACTGAACTCCTCACTGCGCGGTGCGACCATTCCGATCCTCACTACGACCGCACTGGTGATTGCGGTCGTCGCTCCACTGCTCAACCGGCTCCGCAAGCTCCACCCGGCACGGGTGGTCAGACGGACCGAAGTGCCGCAACCAGCTCCTCAGCCAACGGTCGGTGCGTAGACCGCGGCACGCGGGCCTCGATCACGTCCACACCGGCCACTGTGACCGCCAGTGCGGCCTGTAGGTCCGCAGCGGTCTCCACCAGCTGGTACGGCGTCCCGGTGGCAGCGCACAGTGCGCCCAGGTCGGTGTTGTGCGGCGTACCGAAGATGCGCTCGAAGTGCGACGCGTGGGTCGGATCACCCTGCTCAAGGGTGGAGAAGATCCCGCCACCGTTGTCGTTGACCACCACGATCCGCAGGTCCGGACGGGCCTCGTCCGGACCGATGATGAGCCCGTTCGAGTCGTGCAGGAAGGCGAGATCGCCGATCAGCGCGTACGTCGGTCCTGCGTTCGCGAGGGCGGCACCGATCGCGGTCGAGATGGTGCCGTCGATGCCGGCCAGACCGCGGTTGGCGATGGTCCGGATCGGGACGACCGGCGCCAGGTCGAGATCGCGGACCGCGTTGGAGGAGGCGACCACGAGCATGCCGTCGGCCCCGGCGGCGGCGCCGACGATCGCGGCGATCCCCGGCCCGGTCAGGCCGTCGGCGAGCAGTTTGTCGATCGCCGGGCGGGCGGTCTGGTCTGCGTGTTGCCAGCGTTCCAACCAGTTGGTTGCATCCGGTCCGGCGACCTCGAGGCCGGTGACTACCGCGGCGGCACGGCGGGCCGGGTCGGGCCACAGGCCGGTCGGCGCGACCACGATCACCTCGACGTCGGCGCGCGCCAGCAGCTTCGAGATCGGCCGGGACAGCGTGGGGTGCCCGAACACCAGCACCCGCTCGATTTCCGCGGCCAGATCACTTGCCTGTAGCAACAACCTGTATGCCGAGATGACAGCGGGCCCGGTCCTTGACCGGCTCGACGGTTCGGCGAACAGGGGCCAGCGACCGCCCTCCGCCACCAACCGCGCTGCCTGCGACGCACCATCGCCGGCCACGACCACGGTCTTCGGGCCGGGTGCCACAGTCGACGGCTGACCGGCTGCTGCGTGTATGGCGGTCCACGGCCCAGTACTGCGGCCGTCCAGCGGCTCGGGCCAGTCCTCGCCCCCAGTCGGCACCAGGGGCTCGGCCAGCGGGCAGTTGAGTTGCACCGGCCCCGGATCCGCCGACCGCGCGCCTGTGGCATTGGCTACTGCCCGGGCGACCTGTGAGCGCCAGTACGCGACTTGGCCGACCTCTCGGACCGGAGTGCCCATCTCATGGAACAGTCGCACCGCATTGCCGAACACCTTGAGCTGATCGGTCGTCTGGTTCGCTCCGGCACCGCGGAGTGCGGGCGGCCGGTCCGCGCTGAGCACGATCAACGGCAGTCCGCTGTGCGACGCTTCCAGGACAGCCGGGTGCAGGTTGGCGACCGCCGTACCGGATGTCGTCACCACTGGTACCGGTAAACCGGTGCCGCGGATCAGACCGATCGCCAGGAAGCCCGCCGTACGCTCATCGATCCGGACATGCAGCCGCAGCCGGCCGGTGCGGTCCGCCTCGGCCAAGGCGAGGGCCAGCGGGGCGCTGCGGGAGCCTGGGGCGACCACAGCCTCCCGGACTCCACAGCGGATCAGCTCGTCGACCACCACGGTCGCGAACGCAGTGGACGGGTTCATCGGGTACTCCTCTGTTGCACTCGGGTCAGGCGCTCTTCCCACACAGCAGTCCGCTCCGGGTCGGCCCGGTTGGCTTCGAGCTGGTCCGGCTGCACGCGCCTGACCGGCAGGAAGCCGTCCACCGGTAGCAGTGGCTCGCTGACCACTTCGCTGGTGAACATGGAGACAGTGGCGAGACCGCAGGCGTACGGGAGCTCCGGCAGGGCCGCTGCGAGGGCGACTCCGGCCGCTATGCCGACCGAGGTCTCCAGGGCGGACGAGACGACGACCGGGAGACCGATCTGTTCCGCGATCTCCAGGCAGGCGCGGACACCGCCGATCGGCTGCACCTTGAGCACGGCGATGTCGGCCGCGTCGAGTTTCTTGACCAGCAAGGGGTCCTCGGCCCGGCGGATCGACTCGTCCGCGGCCACCAGCACGTCGGTACGCCGCCGGACCGCGGCCAGGTCCTCGACCGAGGCACACGGCTGCTCGACGTACTCGAGATCGAAGCGCGACAACTCGGTCAAAGCATGGACAGCCTGATCGATCGACCAGAGGCCATTCGCGTCGATGCGCACTTGACCATGACCGATCGCATCCCGCACGGCTTCTACGCGCTCGAGATCGTCTTTGAGCGTTTGACCGGGTTCGGCAACCTTCACCTTGGCGGTACGGCAACCCGATGATCGAACGATCGCTGCGGCCTTCTCCGGAGTGACTGCGGGAACAGTGCAGTTGACCGGTACGACGTCGCGCAGTGGCGCCGGCCAACCGTCGTACGCGGCCTCATGTGCTGCACGCAGCCAGGGGACCGAGGTGGCGTCGTCGTAGTCCAGGAACGGACTCCACTCCGCCCAGCCGGCCGGGCCCTCGAACAGCATGCCCTCGCGGACGGTGATGCCGCGGAACTTGTTCTTCAGGCCGATCGAGTAGGTGATCACAGCAGGGCCTGCCGATCTACCTTGCCGGAGGCAAGCATCGGGAGTGCGTCCAGGTGCTGCACTTCGCGCGGAGCCCACGTCCGGGGCAGCACCTCGGCGACATGGTCCCGCAGCTCATCCAGGCTCGGTTCACCGACGACATACGCGACCACTCGGGTCCCCCACTCCGCATCGGGCACTCCGAGAACCACAGCGTCCTTCACATCCGGATGCTCGAGCAGCCGGGCCTGCACGGTCGGCAGGGTGACGTTGACTCCCCCGGAAATCACCACGTCGTCGATGCGGCCGATGACTCGCAACTGACCGTCAACGAGCTCACCCCGGTCCTGCGTCCGGAACCAGCCGTCCCGCAGCACCTCTGCGGTCAGCTCCGGCTGCAGGCGGTAGCCGGAGAACAGCGTGCTGCCCTTGATCAGGATGCGGCCGTCATCGAGGTCTACGGACGTCCCAGTGAGCGGTACGCCGTCGTACACGCACCCGCTGCCAGTCTCGGTCATTCCGTACGCCGGGATCGCAGTCACGCCCGCCTCGGCCGCCCGGGTCTTCAGAGCGGACGGAGTGGCCGCGCCACCGATGATGATGGCGTCGAACGCGCGCAGCGCATCCAGGTCGGTGCCGAGGTAGCGGGCCAGCTGGGTCGGCACCATCGCCGTGTAGCGACGGGAGCCAGTCATGGCTGCAGTGGACTCAGTGAAGCTGCCACCGAGCAGGACTGGCGTCTGACCGGCCAGCACGGACCTGGTGAGGATCTGCAGCCCACCGACGAAGTACGGCTTCATCGGGAGCAGCCACTGCCCCGGTCCGCCGAGCCGTTCGTGCGTGGCCTCGGCTGACGCGACCAGCGCGTCCCGGGACAGCAGGACGCCCTTTGGCTCACCGGATGACCCCGAAGTGGTCAGCACGACAGCGCAGTCGTCCTCCAACGGCCGGTCCGGCGCCGCAGCACGCCGTACCCGCTCCGCAGCCGCCAAATCCGCCGGTACTGGGGCAAACGGCGGGCCGCTGCCATCCAGTACGCCGGTCAGCGCGCGGAGCACGGCGTCCGGCGTACCGGGGACCAGATGGAGGGTAGACATGTCAGTCCGAGCGTACGGCTGAAAGAATCTCTGTCCATGGCCACCCCTGCGCAGTGGATCGAAGGCGCGCGCCCCCGCACACTCCCCGCCGCCGTCGCTCCCGTCCTGGTCGGAACCGGAGCCGCGGCGTACCTGGACGCCTTCGTCTGGTGGAAGGCGCTGCTGGCCCTGGGCGTCGCCCTGGCCCTGCAGATCGGGGTCAACTACGCCAACGACTACAGCGACGGCATCCGGGGTACGGACGAGGTCCGGGTCGGCCCGCTGCGGCTGGTCGGCTCCAAGGTCGCCACGCCGGGACAGGTGAAGACCGCAGCGTTCACCTGCTTCGGTGTCGGCGCCGTACTCGGCATTGTGCTGTGCGCCACCTCCAGCTGGTGGATGCTGGTCGCCGGTGCAGCCTCACTGGTCGGTGCGTGGTTCTACACCGGCGGCAAGCGTCCCTACGGGTACCGCGCACTCGGCGAGGTCAGCGTCTTCCTGTTCTTCGGACTGGTCGCCGTACTGGGCACGACCTTCGTGCAGGCCGAGAAACTGAGCTGGGTCGCGGTGGCGGGTGCTGTGTCGGTCGGCTCGATCGCCTGCGCACTCCTGGTCGCCAACAACCTCCGCGACATCCCCACCGACACGGTGACCGGCAAGCGCACCCTGGCCGTCGTACTGGGCGCTGAGCGCTCCCGGAAGCTGTACGCCGGACTGGTGGGGCTGGCATTCGTCCTGGCGATCGCCTCGGCTTTCGCTACCCCCTGGGCACTGCTCGCCTTCATCGCCGTACCGCTTGCCATCAAGGCGATCCGCATCGTGCTGAGCGACGCCGTGGGCCCGGCCCTGATCCCCGTACTGCAAGGCACCGGCCTCACCGAGCTGGTCTACGCAGTCGGACTCACGGTCGGCCTGTTCATCGCCTCGTAGTCCGGCAGCACCAAGGCGTTGTGCACCTGCGTGCGCTCGTCGCGGTGGACCGTCTGACCACGGAGTGCCGCGTTGCGGGCGTCCAGCAGCTCCTGCGTCGTCGGAGCCAGACCCGACTGCCCCTCCTGGACCAGTGCCTGGTTCTGCTCGACGAATCCCCGCACCCGCTGTTCATACGCGGCAAAGCCCTCAGTGTGGTCCGCGTGCGTGGCCAACTCCCCCGCGAGCACGTAGGCGCCGACCAGAGCGACACTCGACCCCTGGCCTGACATGAACGACGTCGCATAGGCCGCATCACCGACCAGAGCGACCCGTCCGCTGGACCAGCCCGGCATGTGGATCTGGCTGACCACATCGAAGAACAGGTCATCGGCGTTCCGCATCGCCTCCACCAGCCGCGGCAGATGCCACGCCTGCTCCGGGAACCGGTCGGCCACCAGCTCCCGCTGCGCCTGCGGATTCCGGAAGGCGTCGTACGGCGGCTCCTCCAGGCGGAAGGTCAGGAACCCGTACGTCGGCTCGTCGGGCTCGTGGGCGTAGAGGACGGCGCACCGGCCCGGGGCGTTCCAGATCACGCCTTCGTGGCACAGACCGAAGTCGTTCGGCAGGGTGAAGCCGGCGAAGACGTAACCGATGTAGCGGTGGTAGTCCGCCTCCGGACCGAAGACCAGAGCACGCGTGTTCGAGTGCAGCCCGTCGGCCCCGATCACCAGATCGAACGACCGCTCCGCGCCACTGGCGAAGACCACGTCCACCCGGTCACCACGGTCGTCGAGCCGCGCGATCGAGTCGCCGAAACGGAAGTCGACGCGATCGCGGATCGAACCGTAGAGCGCGTCCGCCAGGTCTCCCCGCCGTACCTCGAGATCGAGTCCCTCCTCCCCACCGGTCATCGCCTCCGGCCGGATCGACGCGATCGGTGCACCGTCGGGCTCGACGAACGAGAGCCGGCGGGTGTCGATATGCGCCTTCCGCAGCACCGGCAGAAGACCCATCCGGTCGACGACGTCCCGCGCCGTACCGCGAATGTCGACTCCGTAGCCGCCGCCCCGGAGCGCGCCGGACCTCTCCACCACGGTCACGTCGAAGCCGTAGCGGTCCAGCCAGTAGGCGAGCGTCGGACCGGCGATGCTGGCGCCGGAGATCAGCACACTGCGCGTCATGATGCGTCCTCCGAGAAAGATAGGTACTTTAGGTATCGTTCTCCTGGAGCATATACATACCTAAGTTAGGTAATCAATGAGCAGTGACGACTTCGCGGACGTCCTCCCCCGGATCGCCCAGCTGAGTACGGCCATGAACCGCGGCCGCGTGGCCCAGCAAGCCATGGACGCGACCGGCCTCTCCCTGGACCGCCCCGGCCTGACGATCCTCGTCACCCTCGCCACCGCCGGCACCCCGCTGCGCATCGGCGAGATCGCCGACCGCATGCAGGTCGTCGGCCCGCACGTCACCCGCCAGGTCCAGGCCCTGGAACAACGTGACCTCGTCCAGCGCGTCGCCGACCCCAACGACAAACGCGTCAGCCTCATCGAGCTGACCCCCACCGGCGCCGAGGCCGCCCAGCGCTACATGACAACGGTCCTCGGCTGGTTCCGCGACGCAGTCGACGACTGGCCCGCCCAGGACCGAGCCGACCTAGGCCGCCTCCTCACCAAACTGGCCGACGACGTAACCACCAAACTCACCGAACTGTGAGCAACTACTGGGGTTCTGTCCATTCGCCGGTGGTGGCGAAGGTGTCGAGGGTGGCTAGGTACGGCGTGATGTCGATGCCGCTGGTGCGGAGCCAGGCTTCGTCGTAGTAGGTGTTGCCGTAGCGTTCGCCGCTGTCGCAGAGGAGGGTGACGATGCTGCCTCGGGTGCCGGTACGGCGCATTTCGGCGGCCAGGCGGAGTGAGCCCCAGAGGTTGGTTCCGGTGGAGCCGCCGACGAGGCGGCCGGTGACCCGGGAGCAGAACTGCATGGCGGCGATGGAGGCGGCGTCGGGGATGGCGATCATCCGGTCGACGACGCCGAGGACGAAGGAGGGTTCGACGCGGGGGCGGCCGATACCTTCGATGCGGGAGGGGCGGCCGGTGGCGAAGTCGCCGTCGCCGGATTCGAAGGCGGGGAAGAAGGCCGAGTTCTCCGGGTCGACGACGGCGACCGAGGTGTCGTGGCGCTGGTAGCGGACGTAGCGGCCGATGGTGGCCGATGTACCGCCGGTGCCGGCGCCGACGACGATCCAGGCCGGGACCGGGTGCTGTTCCAGCGAGAGCTGTTCGAAGATCGACTCGGCGATGTTGTTGTTGCCGCGCCAGTCGGTGGCGCGTTCGGCGTACGTGAACTGGTCCATGTAGTGGCCGCCGGTCTCCTCGGCCAGGCGCTTGGCCTCGCCGTAGATCTGGCCGGAGCGCTCGACGAAGTGGCAGCGGCCGCCGTAGAACTCGATCAGCTCGATCTTCTCGGGGCTGGTCGAGGCCGGCATCACCGCCACGAACGGCAGCCCGAGCAGACGGGCGAAGTACGCCTCGCTGACCGCGGTCGACCCGCTGGACGCCTCGATCACCGGCGTCCCCTCGGTGATCCACCCGTTGCACAGTGCGTACAGGAACAGCGACCGCGCCAGCCGGTGCTTGAGCGACCCGGTCGGGTGCACGGACTCGTCCTTCAGATACAGGTCCACACCAGTAACCGCAGGCATCGGGAACACGTGCAGATGCGTGTCCGCACTCCGGTTCGCATCCGCCTCGACGATCCGAATCGCCTCCGACACCCAGGCGCGCGCCTTGTCGTCCCGACGGTCCACCTCACGACACACCCCGCTGTCACTCATGCGCAGCAGGCTAGGTGCTCCGTCGAGATTTAGGTATTCCGAGCGCGCCTGGGAGCCGAAGCGACGTACTTCAGCAGTCGCGCGCCCGGGTGTAGCCGGCCGGGCCTGGGTAGGCGACCCAGGTGCTGGTGCCGAACAGGGCGGCCACGACGACGCCGTCCTTGATCTGCTCGTAGTGCAGGTGGGGTCCGGTGACATTGCCGGTGTCGCCGACGCGGCCGATCTGGGCATCGACGGCTACCTGGGCGCCGACGCCGTACGCGCGGCTCTGCAGGTGGGCGTAGAGCGTGCGCCAACCGTCGCCATGGCCGATCTCGATGTAGTTGCCGTATCCGCCGGCGTCGTACGCCGAGCGCGTCACGGTGCCCGCAGCGCTGGCCTTGACCGGCTTGCCCAGGTCGTCGTGACCGGAGCCCCAGTTGAAGTCGACGGAGTAGTACGACGGACTGTGGCCGGAGCGGCTTGCCCCGGACCAGGTCTCGCCGCAGCGGAACGGGACTCGGAGCAGCGGACGCGCAGTCGGCGCCATGTCTACCTGAGCCCGGACAGCAGCAGCTTCAGCAGCCGGTACGGCGGCCCGCTGGGCCATGTAGCTGTTCGGGGCGGGTGCGGTGTCGTGGGCGGCGCCGGCGGGGAGTGCCGGGGCGACTGTCAGAGCGGCCAGGGCGACTGCCGCGCTGAGGGCAGGGCGGATCATGTGGTCCTCCAGGGGCGGTTGGAGAGTTTGTCCTCACCATGGTGCGGGTTGGAGATTGCAGGAACGAGCAATCCGGCCAAAGTCGGTCAGACCCCCGGAGCGAGCTACCTTGGGACGCACACGCCGACCTGTGGGGGAACGATGACCAACAACGACGACCGGCCGACCAGGACCAGGGTCACGCTGACGGACATCAGTTCGCGCGCGTGGGAACACCCGGCCGACCGAGGCGCTCTGGTGGCGCTTCGGCAGCTCAAGGGCTTCGACTTCGTGCTGCGGAAGATCTCCGGGCTGATCGACGAGCGCGCGGTGCGGCTGCAGTTCCTCGGATCGGCGATCCGGGTCGACGAGCGCCAGTTCCCGCGGGTGCACCGGCTCTACACCGAGGCGGGCAGCACTCTCGACGTACGGCAGCTGCCGGAGCTGTACATCACCAACAGCCCGATCTGGAACGCGTTCACGATCGGCCTGGACAAGCCGATCATCGTCGTCAACAGCGCCCTGCTGCAGGGGCTCGACGAGGAGGAGCTGCGGTTCATCCTCGGTCACGAGCTCGGCCACGCGCAGAGCGGACACGCGCTGTACCAGTCGCTGCTGTTCTGGCTGATGCGCCTGACCGGTGCGATGAACTGGATGCCGATCGGCGCACTGGGGATCCGCGCGATCATCGCCGCGCTGCACGAGTGGTCCCGCAAGGCCGAGCTGTCCGGCGACCGGGCCGGCCTCCTCGCCGTACAGGACCCGGCTGTTGCGCTCCGCGTGCAGATGAAGCTGGCCAGCGGCGGTCAGCTCGCTGAGCTCGACACCACCGCCTTCCTCGCGCAGGGCACGGAGTACGAGAGCTCCGGCGATCTGCGGGACAGCGTGCTGAAGCTGCTACTCCTGGAGGCGCAGTCGCACCCGCTGGCCGTCATCCGCGCGCACGAGCTGCGCCGCTGGGTCGACGAGGGCGAGTACACGACGATCGTCTCCGGCGACTACCCCAAGCGTCAGGACGACGACGGCGCCTCGATGTCGCAAGAAGCGAAGAACGCCGCCAAGTCCTACAGCGACGCCTTCGCCCGCTCACAAGACCCGCTCGCCAAGGTCCTCCGCGACCTGGGCGACGGCCTCGGTGGCGTCCGCGACTGGGTCTCCGACAAACTCCGCCCACCCCGCTGACCCGACCCCATCTCGTAGGTTGCCCCACGAGATGGGTTCTGCACCCTCCTGCGGGAGGCGGGTCCGCTCGGATCCAGCCGGGCCCCACGGCGCATTTGAGGGGCTATCCGTTCAAGTGGACCCTTCTCTGCTCAAATATTGAGGGGAGAACCAGCACGTTGAGCGGAGATCCCCTCATTTTCCGCACAGCAACCACCCCGCCGAACCGTGCTCAACGTCGGACGGCCGGCCTTGGGGGGGAATCCATCAGATGGCGGTCGGAAATTCGGTGTCGGCCGTGGGGCTGGTGGGCGATCCTGGGCGCATGATGGAACTTCAGGAGCTGACTTCCGATGACTGGAAGGTCTGGCGGGACTTGCGGCTGGCCGCGCTGGCCGAGGCGCCGTACGCGTTCGGCTCGACGCTGGCGGACTGGGTGGACGCGCCGGAGGAGAGGTGGCGGGCCCGGCTCGAGGCTCCCGGCGTGCAGGCTGCCGTCGTATTGATCGACGGTACGCCGATCGGTATGGGCGGCGGCGCTCCCGCCGAGGCGGAAGGCGTCTTCGAGTTGGTGTCGATGTGGGTCGCCCCGGCCGGCCGGGGCAAGGGCGTCGGCGACCTGTTGATGGCGTGGCTGGAGCGGATCGCGCGTGCACAAGGTGCGCACACGCTGGAGCTGGCGGTTGCTGAAGGCAACGATAAGGCGATCGGTCTGTACGAACGCAGTGGGTACGTCGTGACTGGGGCCGAGGAAGAGGGCAACGACGGCCGGATCTTGAAGCTCCACATCATGCACAAGAGCCTGTAGAACCAAGAGAAAGGCCCGCTTCCCCCCTCCCGGGAAGCGGGCCTTTCAGTTTGCGGGGCGATCAGCCGATGTGCACCGGCGCCTTGCCGTCGCCGGCGAGGTCCTTGTGCTTGACCGACAGGCCGATCAGGGTAATGATCGCCGATCCGAGGGCCAGGAAGGTCGACCAGAGGAACGCCCGGGTGAATCCGTGCGTGGTCGCCACAGCGGTGAACTGGTTCTTCAGCTGCTCGAGCTGCTCCGGCGACTGACCGGCCTCGGCCGCCTTCTGCAGCTCTGGGGCCAGCGACGTGAACTTGTCCTTGATCGCGTTGGTGGAGACCGTGCCGAGCAGCGCCAGGCCGATCGCACCACCGATCTGCTGGACCGTGTTCAGTACGGCGGAGCCCACGCCCGAGTCCTCGTCGGCGACCCCGCTGACCGCGGTCAGTGTGAGCGGCACGAAGATCAGGCCCATCCCGAAGGACAGCAGCAGGATGAACGGCAGCAGGTCGGTCACGTACGTCGAGTCGACCGCGAGCCGGCTGAAGCCGAACATGCCGGCCGCGACGAACAGTCCACCGGCACCGGAGATCCAGCGCGGGTCCATCCGGGCGATCAGCGTCGAGGCGACCTGCGCCGCGACCACGATGCCGACGCTGAAGGGCAGGAAGGCGAGACCGGTGACGATCGCGCTGTAGCCCATGATCATCTGCACGAAGATGCCCAGGAAGTAGAACATCGAGAACATCGCCGCACCGACGATCAGCATCACGAAGAAGCTGACCCCACGGGTCCGGTTCGCGAGGATCCGGAACGGCATCAGTGCGTGCCGCGAGCGGGCCTCGATCAGCAGGAACACCCCAATCAGCGCCACGCCACCGATGATGAAGGCCAGCGTCAGGGCGTCACCCCAGCCCTCGGAGCCGGCGCGGGTCAGGCCGTAGACCAGCGCGGTCAGACCGACCGTGCCGGTGATCGCACCCGGCAGATCGAACTTGCCCTTCTGGCGCGCCGACTCCCCCAGGTAGCGGAAGGCCAGTACGGCGACGATCAGGCCGATCGGCGTGTTGATGAAGAAGGTCCAGCGCCACGACAGCTCGGTCAGCGCGCCACCCAGGATCAGGCCGACGGCCGCACCGGCCCCGGACATCGCGGCGTACACGCCCATCGCCCGGTTGCGTTCTTTACCGGCCGGGAAGGTGGTGGTGATGAGTGCCAGTGCGTTCGGTGAGGCGGCAGCAGCCGCGACACCCTGCAGGATCCGGCTGGCGAGCAGCACGCTCTCGCTCTGCGCGATACCGCCGATGAACGATGCCACCCCGAACAGGACGACACCGAAGATGAACACCTTGCGGCGGCCGAGGATGTCACCCATCCGGCCACCGAGCAGCAGCAGTCCACCGAAGGCCAGCGCGTACGCGTTGACCACCCAGGTCAGCGTGGCGTCGGTGAAGCCCAGCGCATCCTTGATGTGCGGCAGGGCGATGTTGACGACGGTGCCGTCCAGCACCACCATCAACTGGGCCATGCTGATCAGCGCCAGCGCGATCCCCAGATTGCGGTGTCCGTGCTCGGGCACGGAGTCGACCGGGCGATCGCCCTTGACGACGTCTTCGGACATGAAAGATTTCCCCTCTTGCGCAGTGCCTCACGGATGCGCCGACCAGCCCCTCGCCGGTCAGCTTGCCTGCGACCCCCGCGCCGCAGGCAGGATGATGTGGTCGATCACTCGGAGGATCAGTTCCTCGGTCGGCTGCTGGCCGAGGATGTAGGCCTGGTGCACGATCACGGCCGGCAGCGTCACCGAGAGCATCTCGATGTCGGCGTCCGGCCCGATCTCGCCGCGGGCGACCGCCCGGGCGTACATCCCGACGCTGATCTCCTGCCGCGGCTTCAGGAATCGCTCCTGGAATGCCTTCTGCAGGTCCGCGTCGCGGTGCAGCGCCGTCACCAGCCCGGCGATCACCGACATCGGCAGCTCGTCGGTGAACCCACCATCGCCGCACGACATCGCGATCAGGTCGCCGCGCAGGCTGCCGGTGTCGACATCCTCCGGCAGCGGGCAGCCCTTGGCCCGGCTGATCGCTTCCACGACCAGATCGGCCTTGGTCGACCAGCGCCGGTACAGCGTCGCCTTGCTGGCCTTCGCCATCGCCGCGACCGCGTCCATGGTCAGCCGGTCGTAGCCCAGCTCGGCCAGTACCGTGACGGTCGCCTCGAGGATCTCCTCCTCGCGACCACCTTCGACCCGGGGCCGGTGCCGTGCAGTTTCGATCATCATCACCCTGAGTAAGCGTCCGATTGCAGATAGAACGAAACTGTTTCGTTCCATCCATCACGTTACGCCTCATGTGAATGAATGCACAAAGGATTTTCCCCAGAAACTTCAGGTGACCTGGGTCACTCTCCGTACCAGCAGGACAGCTGGTACGACGAAAAACCCCGCGCCGGCCGAGTGGCCGGAGCGGGGTTGTGAGCGCGGGAAGGTCAGTCGTCCTCGGCGGTCCGGGCCTGGTCGATGCGCTGCGACATCTTGCCCGCACGGTGCTCGATCTTCCCGGCCAGCCGGTCCCGGGCCGCCCGCAGGACGAAGATCGACAGGATCGAAGAGATGATCAGCGCCACCAGCAACAAGGGAAAGACACTCAACTGATTGCGCAGCGGGAAGTACAGCACCGCGAAGCAGAGCGCGAACAGCCCGGCCCGCAGACCGGTGTAGATGGCGAATTCCTTCATCTCACACCCCGGCGTACGAGTGCAGACCGGACACCAGCAGGTTCACACCGACGAAGTTGAAGATGAAGACGAACCAGCCGATGATCGCGATCGTGGCGGCCCGGCGACCACGCCAGCCGGCCGTGGCCCGCGCGTGCAGGTAGGCGGCGTACACGACCCAGGTGACCAGCGACCAGACCTCCTTGGGGTCCCAGCCCCAGTACCGGCCCCAGGCGTACTCGGCCCAGATCGGCCCCGCGACCAGTACGCCGAACGTCCAGAGCGGGAAGGCGAACGCGAGCACCTTGTACGCCGTACCGTCCATCGCCTCGGCACTCGGGAGCCGGCTCAGCGCGGTCGACATCGAACCGCCGGCCAGCACCTTGCGCTCGGCCCGGGCCTTGATCAGGTAGAGCACGGAGACCAGGCCGCCGACAGTGAACGCGCCACCGGAGATCGCGGCCGCGGAGACGTGGATGACCAGCCAGTACGAGTGCAGCGCCGGAACCAGCGGACCGGCCGGCGTGTAGAGCGCGAGCGTCGCAAGTCCCAGTACGGCGGCCACTACCAGCGTGACCCCGAGTCCCAGCCACTGCAGCCGGTACCGCTGAACGAAGGCGAGGTACACGATCGCGACCGCCAGGGACGCGGTGATCGAGAACTCGTACATGTTGCCCCACGGCACGCGACCCGCCGCCAGCCCACGCGTCACCACACCACCGAGGTGCAGGACGAAGGCCAGGCAGGTCAGCAGCACGCCGATGCGGCTGGCCGCAGCCATCCGCACGGACGGCGAGGAGTGGTCGACCGGACCGGCCGCAGCCGTCGCCGTACCGCTCGAGACCGGCTGACCGTCGGAAGCGACCAGAACCTGTTCCTTGGCGTCCACCTTCACGACCGCGCGGCCCATCGCCCATTCCGACGCATGCGAGACCATCGCGATCGCGTAGATCACAGTCGCCGTCGGGATCAGCAGGTTGGAGACTTGCGCGTAGGTCTCCGGCGTCATGGTTTCTCCTGCGGGTTGAGAGCTTTGGTGATGGCCTGCAGTTCGTCGCCGAGGCCACGTTCCGGACCCCGGTCCAGGCCGGCGACCTCGACCACGGTACGCCCGTCCTCGGTCCGGACCCGCACCCAGGTACGCCGCGGGTGGATGAACAGCGAGCCCATCAGCCCGAGGATCATCAGCACCACACCGCCGAGCGCGAGACCGGTCCCGGGGGTGTGGCTGACCTGCAGCTTCACCCAGCGGCTGTATCCGTCGAAGGTGATGGAGCCGGCCTTGTCGGGAAGCGCCAGGCTCTCACCGGGCTTGAGCTGGAAGCGCAGCTTGTCGCCGTCCTTCTCGAACTGGGTCAGCTTGGTCTTGTCCAACTGGTACACCGATTCCGGCTTCCCGGTCTCCGGCTGCGGACGGCCGTAGTAGGCAGTCATCACCAGTGCCGGATTCAGGTCGTCGGGGAACATCGAGCGTGGACCGAGATCGTCGATGATCGCGGTCGGCAGGAAGTAGCCTTCGAAGCCCAGCGTCACGGGCCGCGCGTCCGGAGCCTTGATCACACCGAACGACGAGAAGTTGCCGTCCTGCGGCAGGAACGGCGCCGGTCCGGAGAACGCAACCTGTCCGCTGCCGTCCTTGACCGTCACCTTCGGCGCGTAGCCGTGGCCGAGCAGGTAGACGCTGCTGCCATCGAGCTTCAGCGGGTGGTTGACCCGTAGGTCGTACGACTTCTCCGGCCCGTCCGGCGTCTCCTGGTAGCTGACATCGGCGTTGAACTCGCGCGCAGCGCCCTTCTGCGGACCGCTCTCCTGGAACTTCGCCTCGAAGTCCTTGACGGTCAGCGCGAACGGCGGCAGGTCGTTCTCGGTGTCGAACGCGGCCCCCGACGTGAAGTCGTCGTACTGGGCCAGTGAGTTGGCGAAACCGTTGCCCACGACAACCAACACGGTGCCGCGGTAACCGAACAGCGAACCCCAGGCGACGCCGATCAGCGCAAGAATCAGGGAGAAGTGGAAGAGCAGGTTGCCGGCCTCGCGGAGGTAACCACGCTCGGCGCCGATCGCGCCGTCGTACGACTCGACCCGGAAGCGGCGGCGGCGCAGCTCTTTGCGAGCGGCAGCCAGTACGGCGTCGGGGTCGGCGTCGACGGTGAAGGTCTCGAAGCCGGCCAGGCGGTTCAGGTTGCGTGGCGGCTTCGGTGGGCGGGAGCGGACGGCCTTCAGGTAGACGCCGAGGCGCGGCACGACGCAGCCGATCAGGGAGATGAACAGCAGCAGGTAGATCGCCGAGAACCAGGCCGACTTGTAGACGTCGAAGAGACCGAGCTTGTCGTAGAACGGCCCGAGCTTCGGGTGCATCTCGAGGAAGTCGGCGACCTTGATCGGGTCGACCCCGGTCTGCGGGATCAGCGAGCCCGGTACGGCGCCGAGCGCGAGCAGGAACAGCAGCACCAGCGCGGTCTTCATCGAGGTGAGCTGCCGCCAGGTCCAGCGCAGCCAGCCCTTCACACCCAGTGCTGGCAGGTCCGGCCGCCCGTCCGGGCTCGAGCCGGCCGCGATCCGATCCTCGACCTCGGTCATCTCACACCGCCGACCCGAAGTTGGCCACCCATTGCCGCAGGTCCGCGGTCATCACATCCCACACTCCTGTCAGCAACAGCACGCCGACGCTGATCATCAGCACGCCGCCGATCCGGATCACCAGCACCTGGTGTTTGCGCACCCACGCGACCGCGCCGAGCATCCGCCGGAACGCCAGCGCAGCAACGATGAACGGGATCCCGAGCCCGAGGCTGAACACCCCGGCCAGCAACGCCCCGCGCCCGACACTGCCCTCGGTCGTCGCGAGCGTCATCACCGTCCCGAGGGTCGGCCCGATACAGGGCGTCCAGCCGAAGCCGAACAGCACGCCGAGCAACGGCGCGGCCGCGATCCCCACCGCGGGGACGCGATGCACCCGCAGATCCTTCTGCAGGAACCCGAACCCACCGAGAAAAACCAGCCCCAGTACGACGGTCACTCCGCCGAGCACCTTGGTGATCACGCTCTGGTGCTCGAGCAGCAGGTCACCGGCCTTGCCGAACACCACCCCGGTCAGGATGAACACGGCCGAGAACCCGGCCACGAAGAGCGCCGTACCGGCGAGCATCCGGCCGCGCTGATTCGAACCCAGCTCGGCCGCGGACAACCCGGTCACGTAGGACAGGTAGCCGGGGAGCAGCGGCACGACGCACGGCGAGAAGAACGAGATCGTACCGGCCAGCACCGCGATCGGCAGTGCCACCAGCATCGACCCCGTCATGGCGTCGGCGAACCACTGACCCATCAGCTCAACCAGCGTCCTTGACCATGCCGAGCAACGTGTCCTTGGTGATCGGCGCGATCGCGCGGGCCGCGACCTTGCCTTCCTTGTCGATCACGAGCGTGGTCGGGATCGCGTTCGGCGAGATCTGGCCGCGGAACCGCAGCAGCGCCTTGCCGGACGGGTCGTAGACGCTCGGGTACGGAACCTTGAACTCCTGCTGGAACCGCTTCGCCGGAGCCGGGTCGAGGTCGCGGGTGTTCAGTCCGATGAACTGCACCGACGTACCGAGCTCCTCCGCGGCCTTCACGAAGTCCGGGGCCTCCTGGCGGCACGGTGGGCACCACGAGCCCCAGACGTTCAGGACGACGACCTTGCCGAGCTGGTCGGACAGCGTCCACTTCTTGCCGTCCAGGGTGTCGCCGCTCAGCACCGGGGCCGGTTTGCGGTCGGCCTTGGCGAAGACCGACACGTTGCCGGTGCCACTGACGAAACCGGACTGACCATCCCGGTTCTGCGCCGACTGCTGACCGGTGGTGCACCCGGTGATCAGCAGGACGCCAGCTGCGAGAAACGCCGTACGACGGAACTTCATCACGCGCCGCCCACGAACTTCTTGGGGTTCTTCACCGGCAGCAGGTCCTTGGCCGGTTCGGAGTAGCCGACCGAGACGATCGACTCACCGTGGAAGGTGAACGAGGTGACGCTGGCCAGGCTGCACTGCCGCTTGCGCGGGTCGTGCCACAGCCTGCGGCCCTCGATCGCGGACCGGACGATCCAGATCGGCAGTTGGTGCGACACGATCAGCGCCTCGTGCCCGGCGGCCTTCTGCCGGGCGGTCTCGATCGCGTCCCGCATCCGGCGGACGATCTGCTGGTACGGCTCACCCCAGGACGGCTTCACCGGGTTGCGCAGCAGCCACCAGGCGCTCGGGTTCTTCAGGGCGCCGTCGCCGACACCGAACTTCTTGCCCTCGAACAGGTTGGCCGCCTCGATCACCCGCTCGTCGATGTCCGGGGTGATCCCGAACACCGAGGCGATCGGCTCCATCGTCTCCTGGGCCCGCTCCAGCGGCGAGCTGACCAGGTGCACGATGTCGCGGTTCTTGACGTGCTCGGCCACCCGGTCGGCCATCGCGCGGCCGAGATCGGACAGGTGGAAGTCGGGGATCCGGCCGTAGAGCACGCCGGTCGGGTTGTGCACCTCGCCATGACGCATCACGTGCACGACCGTCGTTTCGGTCACTTGGTGTGCCCTCTCAACTCTGTACGGCGGCCGCCGCGGCAGCCGCGGGTGCCAAGGCGGACTCGATCTCGGCGAGCCCGTCGTCATCGATCGCGCTGCTGACGAACCAGGCCTCGAACGCGCTCGGCGGCAGGTAGACCCCGCCGTCCAGCATTGCATGGAAGAACGCGCCGAACCTCGGCAGTACCTGAGCACCGGCGTCACCGAAGTTCTTGATGACGGCATTCTCCTCAGACTCCACGAAGAAGACGCTGAAGAGGTTCCCGGCTGCCTGAATGACGTGCGGCACACCTTCCTTGTCCAGAGCGGTGCTCACCAGGCTCTGGATGGTCAGTGCGGTTCGGTCGAGCTTCGCGTAGACCTCGTCGGTTGCCAGCCGCAACGTGGTCAGGCCGGCGGTGGTGGCGATCGGGTTCCCGGACAGCGTTCCGGCCTGGTAGACCGAGCCCTCCGGGGCCAGGTGCGCCATCACGTCGGCCCGGCCGCCGAACGCCGCGGCCGGGAAGCCGCCGCCCATCACCTTGCCGAACGTCATCAGATCGGGCCGAACGCCGTCGACGCCGTACCAGCCTGACTTGGTGATCCGGAAGCCGGTCATCACCTCGTCGGAGATGAACAGTGCGCCGTTGTCCGTGCAGGTCTTGGCGAGGAACGCGTTGAAGTTGTCCCGCGGCGGAACCACACCCATGTTGCCGGGCGAGGCCTCCGTGATCACGGCCGCGATCTGATCGCCGTACTCGGCGAAGGCGGCAGTGACGGCGGCCTGGTCGTTGTACGGCAGCACGATCGTGTCGGCGGTGGTCGCTTCCGTGACTCCCGGCGTACCGGGGATGCCGAGCGTGATCACGCCGGAGCCGGCCTGGGCCAGCAGCGCGTCGACGTGACCGTGGTAGCAACCGGCGAACTTCACGATCTTCGCGCGGCCGGTGAATCCGCGGGCCAGCCGGAGCGCGGACATCGTCGCCTCGGTCCCGGACGACACCAGCCGCACCTTGTCGACCGGCGTACGAGCAACGATCTCCTCGCCGAGCAGCACTTCCGGCTCAGTAGGAGTCCCGTACGACGTCCCGCGGGCGACCGCGGCCTGGACGGCGGCCGTCACCTCGGGGTGCGCGTGGCCGAGCAGCATGGGGCCCCAGGAGCAGACGAGGTCGAGGTACCGGTTCCCGTCGACGTCGGTGATGTGACTTCCGTCACCGCTGGTCATGAAGCGCGGCACGCCGCCAACGGCGCGGAACGCGCGGACGGGAGAGTTGACGCCACCGGGCGTGACAGCGGAGGCCCTGTCGAAAAGCGCGGCGGAGTGTTCTGTGTGGTCGGGCACGGCGGCCATTCTCCCCGACAGACCAGTGCACTCGGTGGGCGGGCGGCAGGATTGCCGCTCCCAGGGGGTTCACAGGGGCATTGTTACGGGCCAGTATGGGTACCCGGTGACTGCACGTACATGGGCGAGGTCCGGCGCGTAACCCACGCAGCGGGGCGGACGTTGTACCTGTTGCGACAGATACCGGCACCGACACGGTTTTTACCGTGGACAAGACACAGGACGTGTTCGCAGCGTGGGGCTGAACAGGTCGATGAGTCACGGAGGGGATCATCGATGGCGAAGGGCAAGCGCCGCGCCACGGGAAACGGGTGGCGGTCCGTTGCGCCGCTCATTCCGCTGGCGTTGTTCGCGAGCGCGTTCACCGTCAGCGCGACCGACGATCCGGCGGTCGCCACGGCGTCGCTGGACCAAGGACTGTCAGGTAAGGACTCGGTCGTTGTACCGAACACACCGATCGCCGAGCCGGCCAACGTGCCAGTGCCGGGCGTGGTGGGTCACGGTGTCGAGCCAGGTGAGCCGGCCAACCAGGTGGTGTCCGGCTTGTCCCGTAACGGCATTCCGAAGGCGGCACTGAAGGCGTACTCGCGGACCCAGCAGTTGCTGGGGCAGGCCGATCCGACCTGCCATCTGCCGTGGACGCTGGTCGCCGCGATCGGTCGCGTCGAGTCGAACCACGGCCGCTTCGGCGGCAGCATGCTGAACAGCAAGGGCGTCGCCGTACCAGGGATCTTCGGGCCCCGGCTCGACGGCACGAAGACGGCCAAGATCAACGACTCCGACGCCGGTGCGTTCGACGGCGACACCGCCTTCGACCGCGCGGTCGGGCCGATGCAGTTCATCCCCGGCACCTGGCGTTCGATGGGTGTCGACGGTGACGGCGACGGCGTGCGGAACCCGCAGGACATCGACGACGCGGCGATGTCGGCCGGCGTCTACCTGTGCTCCGGGTCGACCGACATGGCCAACGCCAGCGACCTGACCAAGGCCCTGCTGCGCTACAACCACTCCACCGACTACGCCAACCTGGTGATGAACATCGCCAAGGCCTACGCGACGGGCAGCTGGATCGCGGTCGGCAACGGCACCGAGGACGGCAACCAGGGCGTCGACCGGGCCGGCGACCAGATCGACAACCCGGACATCGACGCCCCCGCGGACGACAACCTCCCGCAGGCGAACGACCAGCAGACCTACCCGCCGTCGACCCCGACGACCGGCCCGGTCGAGCAACCTGGCGAGCCCGGCACGAACCCCACCAAGAAGCCGCCGAGCACCACGAAGCCGCCCACCGAACCGACGCCCAGCAAGCCCCCCACCACCCAGCCGACGGAGCCGGGCACCC
>NZ_SMKA01000090.1 GCF_004348455.1 Kribbella albertanoniae | reverse complement strand
CCCACAACCCCACTACCAGCAGCCCGAGACCGCGACCGCCGTACCTTCGTAGCCGGCGCCGCTCAAACGATCACAGCACAGCGGTAGACCAGCAGTTTCGTCCTGTTGACGATCCCCGGCGGCCGGTACCGTCGGTCCGTGAATCAGGACGGCGTGCGTGCACGCGTAGAGGCCTTCGTAGCTGACTTCCATAACGCCTGGGAGAGGACCGGTAAGCCAACGAACTCCTCGAACATCGACCAGGTGTTCGAGGCGTGGACCGGCGAGCTGGCAGGGATTGTCGACGACCATTTCACGATCGGAGCCAGTACCGGCGGCGAGGGCTCGCTCAGCAGTAGCGCAGCGCACGATCCCTCCCTGGAGACCATCACTGAGGTCAAGGTCGAGACTGATCGTGCAACAGTGCGCTCGGTCATCAACCACGGTTCGATGCCGAACTACTACGAGTACCGACTGGTGCGCGAAGACGAGCAGTGGCGGATCTGCCAGCTTCTCCACTTCTTCGATCCACCGGGAGCTCCGCTGATCGATCCCGCCCAGGCCGAGATACTGCTGAACGCAGCGAGCTTGGACGCCGCGCTGCCCGAGCTGCCCGCAGACCTGCAGCTCGACGTGGCGAATCTGTTCGCGCACGGGCGCCAGGTCGCCCCCTTTGGCGAGCCGGTCTCGCTCGAGGTCGTCCGCCTCGGTGAGGTGACCTGCGGCTCCGGGGTGCTGACCGTCCGAGACTTCGGCTACGGCGCGTTCGGCCTGGCACCGCTGGCACGCCGGTTGCCTGCTGGTACCTACTGTGCCGAGGTCTCCACTGCCGCCGGTACGAACGTCGCACTGCGACTGCTCATCTCCGAGGCGCCGGTGGTCAGTTGGCGCCCTGCTGAGGTAGCCGGGGAGTCAAACGTCATCGGAGTCGATGCCGGCAACGTAGCGGTCCTCGATCTCGCGAACCTCGTGAGCTGCGACGCTCAGCAGGTCGAGGAGTTGTATCAGGAGCACTCCTCAAAGCTGTTCGACGCTGCGGGCGCGGTGTTCAGTCTCACTGGCGCCGTGAACGATGCGGTCATGGTGACAAGTGGCTTCGGCGACGGCGCCTACCCCTGCTACTGGGGAGTGGCCGAGGACGGCACGATCGCCTCGCTTGTCGTCGACTTCCTGGTGCTGATCGAAGAAACAGTTCGCGTGATCACCGTCCCGTGGCAGCTGGGACAGGTGAACACCCCCGAGCTGGCTGATCACGAGCTCCATGTCACCGCCAACGGTGACTCGTTCGTCATCCGTCGCACAGGTGACACGATCAGCAAGATCCGCGTCCTGGCACCTGATGGCACCGAGCTCATGGATGGCCACCGGCTGGGTCTCAGCGTCGCCGGCGACCAGCACAGCCAGATCTGGGAACCGAGGACGGCGCTGCCACCAGACTCGATCCTCGAGGTCACCCTGCAGGACGGCTACCGGCACATCTGAAAGGACGGGACCGGGACTACGCACCAGCCACCGGAATCCGCTTTGCCTGGAGTGCCCAGGGGATTAGTTGGATCGCTCCGAAGGTTAGTTCGATCGCTAGGAAGGCCCAGAGGAGTGGGGTGGCGCCGTGGGCCAGAGCGTAGAGCTGCCAGGTGGCGAACAGCAGTCGGGCGATGCCGTCGTACAAGCCGTGCAGGGGGAGAGTGCGGAACAGGCGGAGGAGGGCCCAGACAACTACGACGGAACCCATCAGGTTGGCGAAGAGGGTCTGGATGGGGTCGACCGGCGGGAAGCCTCCGTACGACGACAGGAAGCGGTGTACGAGCACGTAGGTCCACGGGGTAGCGAAGCCGGCGGTGACGATCAGGTCGTACCAGGCGCTGGCGCGGACGAGGCGGCGGTAGCTCGCCGTGGTTGTCTGGAGAAGCATTCCCTGACGGTAAACAGTGGAGAGCACTCCAAGGTCAAGCTCAAGCGGAGGACAGATGCGGATCGGCGAGCTGGCGGCACAGACCGGGATGAGCAAGGACACGCTGCGGTTCTACGAGAAGATCGGGCTGGTCGAAGGCGACCGGTTGGCCAACGGCTACCGCGATTTCGCTCCGGAGATGGTGACCTGGTTGCACTACGTCCGTACTGCACAGGTGCTGGGCTTCTCCCTCGCCGAGATCATCGAGCACGGCGATCAGTTGCGCGACGCGCCGGACTCCGCGGAGGCGTTGTCGGCCTTGCTCGCCGGCAAGGTCGGTGTGATCGACCAGCGGATGGCCGAACTCGCCGCCCTTCGCGCCGACCTCACGACCCGCATCGGCACCGGCTGCCCACTCCGCCCAGTAGGTCAACCGGCGCCGGCCATGAGCTGAGCTTCGGGGTTGCCGGCTCCGCGCTAGGCGAGGTTGGGGTATCTGGTGTGGACGTCGGCGGAGAGGTTGGCTTTGGTGGTGGCTGCGGCTTCGTCTACGAGGATTTCGAGTTGGCCTTCTTCGAGGGCGTTGAGGGTGGTGCGGACTACGTCGGCGGGGTTGTTCTTCGGGACGTCGTAGCCGGCCATCATGTCGGTGTCGGTGGCGGCGAGGATCGCGGCGCTGACCTGGGTGCCTTGGGCGGCGAGTTCGAGGCGGGTGGTGTCGGTCAGGCTCCATTGGGCTGCCTTGGCGGCGGCGTAACCGCCGGCGCCGGCGAAGCCTAGCCAGGACAGGACCGAGAGGATGTTCAGGATGGCGCCACCGCCGTTGGTGGCGAGGACGGGGGCGAAGGCGCGGGTCATCGACAGGGTGCCGAAGAAGTGGGTTTCGAGTTCGCGGCGGATGAGGTCGAGATCGCCGGTGATCAGCGACTGCGGCACGGAGATGCCTGCGTTGTTGATCAGCAGGTCGACGTCGGCGGCGGCGCGGGCCGCGGCGGCGACTGCTTCGGGGTCGGTGATGTCGAGTGGGAGAACCTCGACGCCGGGGAGGTCGATCTGCTCGGGGTTGCGCGCGGTGGCATAGATCTTCGTCGCGCCGCGCTCCAGCAGTTCGGCGGCGAAGTGCCGGCCGAGGCCGCGGTTGGCGCCGGTGATCAGGGCGGTGCTTCCGGACAGTTTCACAGCTTCGCTCCTGGTACGTCGTGATTGGTGAAACCACCGTAGGAACCATCCACTGCACCGCACGATGATCGTTCGGCGCAGATTCATAGCCGTCTGGTGCACGCGAGCTAGGGTTGAGGTCGTGGATCTACTCGCGGACGTACTGGCTGTCGGAGGGGTGCAGGGCGCGCTCGGAGCCCGGATCGAAGGCGCCGAGCCCTGGTCGCTGAACTGGACCGACATCCCGGGCGCCGTGTTCTACGCGCTCACGAGCGGGTCGGCCTGGCTCGGAGTGCCCGGTCACGAACCCTTGCAGCTGTTGCCGGGCGACGTCGTACTGCTGCCGACCGGTGCCGACCACGTGATCAGCAGCGCACCCCGCGTGCTCACTCCGAAGAAGTGTGATTCAGAGGCTGCCGCCCATGCCCGGCTCACCGGTGAGGTCCTGCGGTTCGGGACCGGCGAGGTCCAGAGCCGCCTGCTCGCCGCCACCTACTCACACGACCCGGCCGTCCTGACCCAGGTGCTGGCGCAACTGCCGCAGGTCATCCATCTCCCAGTCGACGCCAACGGCAACTGCCTCGACGACTCCACCAAGTTGCTGGCACGCGAGCTGGCCTATCCGCAACTCGGGTCGGCGGTCGTGCTGGATCGTCTGGTCGACATCCTGCTGGTCCAGTTCCTGAGGGTCTGGTTGAGCCGTCGGCCGGAGGAGGCGAAGGAGACCTGGCTCGGAGTGCTCGACGATCCGCTGCTGACTGCCGCGCTGACCAAGCTGCACGCGGATCCCGCCCGCCCGTGGACCACCGAGCTGCTCTCGGCTGAGCTCGGCGTTTCCCGCGCGACCCTGACCCGCCGCTTCGTCGCCACGACCGGCCAGGCACCTGGCGCCTACCTGACGCAATGGCGGATGGACCTCGCCGCCCGCCGCCTGCGTGACACCGACGACACCCTCGACACCGTCGCCCGCTCGGTCGGCTACACGTCGGCGTACGCGTTCAGCCGGGCGTTCAGCCGCGCCCGCGGGCAGGCACCGGGGCGCTACCGGGTCACCGCTCGAGTGGCCGCCTGACGGGGGTACGGTGGCGGGCTCCGGTGTCCGCGAGGTGTGGAGGTACGGCGATGGAGCTGGTACGCGAGAGTGACGAGTACGCCGCGGGGATGGTCGAACTGCGGCGTGAGCTGCACCGGGATCCCGAGGTAGGACTCGTCCTGCCGCGGACTCAGGCGCGGGTGCTGGATGCCCTGGCCGGATTGCCGCTGGACATCTCGACCGGGAAAGAGGTGACCTCGGTTGTCGGCGTCCTGCGGGGAGGGCGACCAGGCCCGACGGTGTTGTTGCGTGGGGATATGGACGCGTTGCCGGTCATCGAGGAGACCGGGCTGGAGTATGCATCCGAGAACGGGAACATGCATGCCTGCGGTCATGATCTGCACACGGCCGGGCTGGTGGGTGCTGCCCAGTTGCTGAGCGCGCACCGCGAAGAGCTCAGGGGTAACGTCGTTTTCATGTTCCAGCCGGGTGAGGAAGGGCTGGGCGGCGCGGGGTACATGCTGCGGGAGGGGTTACTGCAGGCGAGCGGGGAGACGCCGATCGCCGCGTACGCCGTACACGTGTGGGGGCTGGCGGCGAAGGGACTGTTCGAAACTCGGCCGGGGACGATGATGGCTGGTTCCAATCAGCTGCATGTCACCGTGCACGGGCGCGGTGGGCATGGGTCGACGCCGCATACGACGGCGGATCCGGTGCCGGTCGTGGCGGAGCTGGTGTCGGCGTTGCAGACGTATGTGACTCGGCGGGTCAGCGTGTTCGACCCGGTGGTCATCACGGTCACGCAGTTGTCGGCCGGCGTGGCGATCAACGTGATCCCGAATTCGGCCAAGCTCGGTGCAACGGTCCGCACGCTCTCGAACGAGACGTTCGAGCAGCTGAGCCACGAGCTGCCCGCGCTGGCGGAGTCGATCGCCAAAGCGCACGGGTGCACGGTCGACGCGGCACTCGACCTGCAGTACCCGGTCACGATCAACGATGCCGACCGCACTCAGCATGCGATCAGCCAGCTCAGCACGCTCTTCGGCCCGGAGCACGTGCAGGTGGCTCCCAACTCGCAGATGGGGGCCGAGGACTTCTCGATGGTGCTGCAGGAGGTGCCCGGCACGTTCATCATGCTCGGTGCGCGGCCGGACGACGTACCGGCTGACGAGGCGCCGTCCAATCACTCGAGCATCGTTCGCTTCGATGATGACGTGCTGCCGATGCAGGCCGCCGCACTGGCGCAGCTGGCGGTTTCACACCTGACCTGCGGCCGGCCCGCGCAAGCTGGCCGGCCGCAGGCGATTCAGGACGTGGCGAGCTTGACGGTGTAGGCGCCGCGGCTGCCGTACGTCGTGTATCCAGTGCTCAACGGGTCGCCGTAGCCGACGTTGTCGATGCGCACGTAGTACGTGCCGGCCGCGAGGTTCGCGGTGACGCTGGAGCTCAGGCCGGTCGGAGTCGCGGCGTCGGTCTGGCCCGAAGCCGGGTCAGCCGAGGCGACGACGGTGCCGGCGCTGTTCAGCAGGTCGAGCTTGATGTCCAGGTTTCCACCGAAGGCCGCAGCGTTCGCGGTTGCCGTGTAGTTGCCTGCGGCATCGACCGTGACCTTGTAGACGTCGGTGTCGGTCTCGGTGCCGACGTACCCGGTGACCGCCGTACCGACTGTCAGCGCAGCAGCAGCGGCCGTGGTGTCACCGGCATCGTCCGCGCGCGCAGCGAGACCGTGGGTGCCGACGACGGCGTAGTCGTCTTCCTTGTTGTTGGCGTCGGCGTACTCGCCCTTGCTCCACTGGCTGATCCCGCGGTAGTACCCGACGCCCATGATCGGCGCCCAGGCCCCGTGGCCCTGGTAGTACCCGACGGACGAGGTGCCGTCGTGACCCAGGCCGACGTTGTGACCGGCCTCGTGCGACGCGGCCTCGGCGAGGTTCTTCGCCCCGGTGCCGACACCCTTCGTGAAGACCAGTGCCGGCTGGTAGTAGTCGTGCTGGCTGCTGTTGTCGTAGACGCCGACGTAGGCGACCCCACCACAACCACAGCCGGACTGGTACCAGGTGTCCGGGTCGATCAGCACGCGCGTCCCGTACTGCGCATCGGACGCACCGGACCGGTCGATCGCCGACTGCGGCGGTGCCTGCGTGGTGACGTCGACGTCGAAGCTGGCGTAGTCCTCCGCAACCCGCGCCCATACATCGCGTACGACGTCCTGCTCAGCGGTGCTGTAGTTCGCCGGGTCGCCGTCGGTGTCGTACGCCGAGACGTTCACCGTGGCGGGCTTGCCGCCGGTGTTCCACGCCGTACCGGTGATGGTGTGACCGTCGAAGTCCAGGTAGATCACGCGGTTCGAGCCGGCCTTGCTGTGCAGCTCGAACGCCGGACCGGTCGCGGCCTCGACGGACTCGGTGGCCCAGCGCGGTGAGGCCTCTTCGGACTTCTGTGCCGGGGTGAGCTGCGGCTCGCGGTAGAACAGGCGACTGCCCTCATCGAGCCACGCGGTCTTGTCTGTGGCCAGAATGCGCTGCAGCTGGTCAACCGGCAGTCCGTTGGTCGCGGCCACCTCGGCCAGCCTGCTCTGCACCTGTGCCAATGCTTGAACACCCGGGGTGGGTTGCTTGAGAAGTTGTGCGTCGGCACGGGCGCCGGCACCGATGGCCAGGCCTCCGAACACGACTGCGCCGGTGCACGCGAGCGCACAGGTACGACGGAGTTGCTTCCTCACTGAGGTCCTCCAGGGGTTGGGCGGTTGATCCCCCCAGAACCCCGGGGCCGTCGATCTCGGTGGGAACGACGGCCCCGGGTTGCTTCTGGTACTACCCGGCAGTCACACGCACCGTGTACGCGCCACGGCTCCCGTACGTGGAGTAGCCGGTGTTCAGCGGGCTGCCGTAGCCAACGTTGTCGACCCGCACGTAGTAGCGGCCCGCAGCGACCTGGCGGCTGATGCTGGCGCTCAGACCGGTCGGGGTCGCCGAGTTCGTCTGTCCGGCGGCCGGGTCAGCGGTGACGACGACGTTGCCGGCCGAGTCGAGCAGCTGGAGCTTGA
The DNA here is from genome assembly GCF_004348455.1 of Kribbella albertanoniae. Taxonomy (GTDB): domain Bacteria; phylum Actinomycetota; class Actinomycetes; order Propionibacteriales; family Kribbellaceae; genus Kribbella; species Kribbella albertanoniae. Next base: position 20,889 of record NZ_SMKA01000090.1, on the reverse strand, counting down.
TGTCCAGGTCCCCGCCGGACGTGGCCGCGAAGTTGAACGTGCCCGCGGCCAGGTCGATCCGGAAGACGTCGACGTCGGAGTCATTGGCGTAGACGCCGGAGACAGCGGTACCGAGCGTCAGCGCGGCGGCGTTGCTCGTCGCGTTGCCGTGGTCGTCGGCGCGCAGGGCGAGCCCGTTCTGACCGGCGACGGCGAAGTCGTCTTCCTTGTTGTTGGCACCCGTGTACTCGCCCTTGCTCCACTGGCTGATCGCCTTGGAGTAGCCGACGCCCATGATCGGGGCCCAGGCGCCGTGGCCCGTGTAGTACCCGACCGACGCCGTACCGTCGTGGCTCAGGCCGATGTTGTGCCCGGCCTCGTGGGACGCGGCCTCGGCGATGTTCTTCGCGCCGGTGCCGACACCCTTGGTGAAGACCAGAGCGGGCTGGTAGTACGAGTGTCGACTGGTGCTGTCGTAGACACCGACGTACGCGACACCACCGCAGCCACAGCCCGACTGATACCAGGTCGTCGGGTCGATCAGCACGCGCGTGCCGTACTGCTGGTCGGTCGAACCGGAGCGGGTGATCGCGGACTCCGGCGGTGCCTGCGTGGTGACGTCCACGTCGAACGGCGCGTAGTCCTCGGCGACCCGGGCCCAGACATCGCGTACGACGTCCTGCTCAGCCGTGCTCCAGGTAGCGGTGTTGCCGTTGGTGTCGTACGGCGTGACGTTCACCGTGGCGGGCTTGCCGCCGCTGTTCCACGCCGTACCGGTGATGGTGTGACCGTCGAAGTCCAGGTAGATCACGCGGCTCGAGCCGGGCTTGCTGTGCAGCTCGAACGCCGGACCGGTCGCCGCGGCGACTGCCTTGGTGGCCCAGCGGGGCGAGGCGGCGGGCGCTGCCTTGGCGCCGGTGGTCGGCTCGCGGAAGAACAGCTTGCCGTCGCGGTCGAGCCAGCTGGTCTTGTCGGTGGCCAGGATCTGCTGCAGCTTGGCGGCGGCGATGCCGTTGCGGTCGGCAAGCTCTGTGAGCCGGGACTGGACGCGGCCGAGCGCGGCCTTGCCCTGAAGCTCCGTGCCGAGCAACTGGTCGATCGGGGCGGGGATGGGGGCGGACTGCTGGGCGTCAGCCGAGTTACCGGCGACAACGGCCAGGGCGCCGAAGGCTACGGCGCCGGCGCCGACCATGGCACCGATGCGGCGGGGGCGGGTGTGCATAAAGGAGGTCCTCCTCAGGGACTCCGCGTGTCTCACTTGACATACGCCTCACGAGCGGTGTGCGAGGACGCACTGTGCGTAGCCTGCCTGATGGGTTGCCCTGATGTATATATTTTCCGCGGGATTTAACGATTGAGGTGACCGGGTCGGGGCCGCAGGATGAGCCCATGCGATACGTGATGATGATGCGGGCGAGCGCTGGTTCCGAGGCGTGGGAGCAGCCGAGTGAGCAGAGCCTGAACGAGATGACTCAGGTGATGGCCGAGATGGCCGAGAAGGGCGTGCTGCTCGCCGGTGAGGGTCTGCTGCCGAGCTCGGAAGGCTTCCGCTTAGTGCCCGACGGCGGTAAGGCGCGCGTGGTCGACGGCCCGTTCGCCGAGACCAAGGAGCTGATCGCCGGGTTCTGCCTGATCGAGGTCGAGTCGCGCGAGGAGGCGCTGATGTGGGCCGAGCGCTGCTTCGCTGCCGATCACGGGAACGCCGACGGCATCGAGCTCCGCCGAGTCGCCACGGCTGACGACTTCGGCGACAACTTCACGCCGGAAGCGCGAGCGCGTGAGGCGAACACGTTCGCCGTACTGGACGCGCGACGGTCAGAGGACTAGCACTTGGCGGATCGACGTACCGGCGGCGAGGGTGTCGAAGGCTTCGTTGAGGTTGTCGAGACCGACGGTTGCGGTGAGCAAGCGGTCCACCGGGAGGCGGCCGGCCTGGTAGAGGGCGATGTAGCGCGGGATGTCGCGGCTGGGGATCGCTGAGCCGAGGTAAGAGCCCTTCACTGTGCGTTCCTCGGCTACCAGGCTGACTGCGGGGATGCTGAATGTCTGCGATGGATGCGGCAGGCCGACCGTGACGGTGGTCCCGCCACGGCGCGTGGCGGCGTACGCCTGCTCGAGCACCTTGCCGCTACCGACCGTCTCGAACGCGTAGTCCGCTCCACCGGAGGTAGCGTCACGGACCTCTTCAACTGCGTCGGGACCAGCCAGCACGGTGTGAGTGGCACCGAGTGAGCGAGCCAGCTCCAGCTTCTCCGGTACGACGTCCACGGCGACCACGGGATGTGCACCGACCAGCACGGCACCCAGCAGAGCGGACAGGCCGACACCGCCCAGTCCGAACACCACTGCACTCCGGCCGGCCCGGACCTGCGCGGTGTTCACCACTGCGCCCACACCCGTCATCACCGCACAGCCGAAGAGCGCTGCGATCTCCGGGGGCAGCGCGGGGTCGATTCTGACTGCGGACCGCGCGGACACGACCGCGTGGTCCGCGAACCCCGATACGCCGAGGTGGTGGTGCACTCCGTCCAGACGCCGTACGCCGGACAGCAGCGTGCCGGCCGTGTTCGCAGCCGCACCGGGCTCGCACAGCGCAGCCCTGCCCTCAGCACACGGACCGCACTCACCACAGGCGGGGACGAACGCAAAAGCGACAGCGTCACCCGGTGTGAAGCCAGCAGCCTCCGACTGAACGACCTCACCCGTCGCCTCGTGGCCGAGCAGCATCGGCATCACCCGCGGCCGCGAGCCGTCAATCACGGACAGGTCCGAATGACACAGCCCGGCTGCGCGGATCCGCACCAGCAGCTCACCTGGCCCAGGTGGTGCCAGCTCGACCTCTTCGATCCGCAGCGGCCGCGACTCGGCGTACGGCTTAGGTAGACCCATCTCCCGCAGTACGGCGCCGCGCACGATCATCCCGTGATCCCCTCCAACGCCTCGCGAATGCGCTCCGGAATCGGCACCGGCCGCCGCTCCTCCCGGTCGACGAACACATGTACGAACCGCCCGGTCGCAGCAGGCTCCTCGGCACCTTCCCGGAACAGCCCGATGTCGTAACGCACACTCGAGTTCCCCAGTTGGCTGACGCGCAACCCCGCATCGACCACGCCCGGAAACTCCAGCGACGCCTTGAACGTGCACTGCGAGTCCACGCACAGCCCGATCACCGCACCACCGTGGATGTCCAGCCCGCCCACCCGGATCAGGAAGTCGTTGATCACCGTGTCGAAGAAGCTGTAGTACTCGACGTTGTTCACATGCCCGTAGACGTCGTTGTCCTTCCACCGCAGCGTGATCGGCAGAAAGTGCGGAAACCCGGACCGGTCCATCCCGCCACCCTAAGGTGAGTGGCATGCGTTTCGTTCTGATTCACGGCGCCACTTCGTCGTCCTGGCACTGGTATCCGCTGACGGACGAGCTCACTCGGCGCGGGCATGAGGTGATCGCACCGGACCTGCCATGTGACGACCCGACCGCCGGGCTGACTCAGTACGTCGACACGGTGGTGAACGCCGTACCGGAGGGGGAGCCGGTCACCGTGGTCGCGCACTCGATGGCTGGGTTCACCGGGGTGCTGGTGTGTGAGCGGTTGCCGGTGCGGGAGTTCGTGCTGGTCGCGGCGATGGTGCCCGCGCCGGGTGAGCGGATCAGTGAGTGGTGGGAGAACACGGGCTGCCCTTCGGCCGATGGGGACCTGTTCTTTCACGACCTGCCGGCGGAGCTGGCGGCTGAGGCCCGGAATCAGCTCAGGGAGCAGTCGAGCGGGCCGATGGACGATCCGTGCGCGTTCACCACGTGGCCCGACGTACCGACGAGGGCAGTGATTGCACGGGACGATCTGCTGTTTCCCCTGGACTTCCTGCGCAGGGTGACGCTGGAGCGACTGGGGGTGGCGCCGGACGAGATGCCTGGGGCGCACTTTCCGATGCTCGGGCATCCGACGGTGTTGGCGGACTATCTCGGGGCCTAGAGTGCAGGCGTGCGGTTCATCCGGGATCTCGGGACGTTGTTGCGGCGGCCGGGTTTCCGGCGGCTGTTTGCGGTGCGGCTGACGTCGCAGTTCGGCGACGGGGTGTTTCAGGTCGCGCTGGCGTCGTACGTGCTGTTCTCGCCGGAGCGGGCGCCAGATGCGGCGGCGATCGCGGGGTTGTTCGCGGTGGCGTTGCTGCCGTACTCGGTGCTGGGACCGTTCACCGGGGTGTTGCTGGATCGGTGGTCGCGGCGGCAGATCCTGTTCGGGGCGAATCTGACCCGGGCGGCGCTGGTGTGTGTGGTCGGCGTGATCGTTGCGGCGGGCAACGCCGGGGTGCCGTTCTACCTCGCAGTGTTGCTGACGCTCGGCGTGAACCGGTTCCTGCTGTCCGGACTGTCGGCCGGCCTGCCACACGTGGTCGAGCGGGACGAGCTCGTGATGGCGAACGCCGTCACCCCGACCTCCGGTACGGCGTCCTTCCTGATCGGCGGCGGAGTCGGGGCCGGGGTCAAACTCCTCGTCGACTCGGATCTCGTCGTACTCGGCCTGACTGTGCTCGTGTACGTCGGTGCTGCCCTGCTCGCACTGCGGTTGCGGCGGAACCAGCTCGGGCCGGACCTGCAGGGTGACGAACCCGGTCTGGTGGAGGCGATCCGGACGATCGCGACGGGGCTGGTGGACGGCGGCCGGCATCTGCGGGAACGGCGGCAGGCCGCGCTCGGGCTGGCGGCGATCGGGTCGCTGCGGTTCTTCTTCGGGCTGATCACGGTCGCGATGATCCTGCTCTACCGCAACTACTTCTACGGCCCGGATCGGCTGGACGAGGCCTTCGGCGCGCTGGCGATCGCGACCGGGATGGTCGGGGCCGGCATCTTCGTGGCCGCTCTGGTCACGCCGTGGGCGACTCGGGTGATGTCGCTGCGGCGGTGGATCACGGTGCTGTTCGCGGCCGCCGCGGTGGTGACCGCCGTACCGGTCGGGTTGTTCACGCAGCCGGCGCTGATCGTCGGTGGGTTTCTGACCGGGTTCTGTGCGCAGGGTGTGAAGATCAGCGTCGACACCCTCGTCCAGACGGGTGTCGACGATGTCTTCCGGGGCCGGGTCTTCTCGCTCTACGACATGATCTTCAATGTCGGGCAGGTGTCCGCTGCCGCACTCGGCGCGTTGATCCTGCCCGACAGCGGGAAGTCCTACCCGGTGCTGGCCTTCATCGTGCTCGGCTTCGCGGTCACCGCGGTGCTCTACTCACGCGCCGCGCAGCGCGGTGATCGGCTGGATGGCGGAGGCCTTCCAGGCGGGGTAGGTCCCGGCGATCAGGCCGATGACCGCGCCCAGCAAGGGTGATCCGAACGCCAGTTTGTTGTCCAGGATCGGCGTCCAGTCCTTCGCGAACGAGACTCCGACGGTGAGTAGCACGCCGACCGCCGTACCGAGTAGTCCACCGAGCAGTCCCACGATCACACTCTCGACCAGGAACTGCGCGGCAATGTGCCGTCGCGCGGCGCCCAGGGCTCGGCGCAGTCCTATCTCGCCGATCCGTTCGAGGACCGAGAGCAGCGTGACGTTGGCGATGCCGAGACCGCCGACGAGCAGCGCGACCGCACCGAGCAGCAGGAACAGGGCATTCAGGTCCGACTCGACACCCTTCCGTACGGCGCCCTGTTTCGGCGGCGCGTCGACCTTCAGCTTGCTGGGGTCGTTCGGCTGGATCGCCTTCGGGGCCTGACCGGCGATCAGCTGGGCCGCGCCGACCGCGGTCCGGATCTCGATCGCGTCCGGTGACTTCAGGTCGTACGCCGCCTTGGCCGTTCCGTTCGGCATGATCACCGAGTCGTTGAGCTCGGCGCGGCCGGCGACCGAGTCGAGGATGCCGATCACCGTGTACGCCTCGTCGCCGATGAAGATGGCCGGTGCCGAGTCGACCCGGTTGATACCGAGCCGCTCGGCCGCATGCTTGCCGAGGACAACCACCTTGTCACCACGCTGGTCGTGACCGGCATCGAAGAACCGCCCGGTCTTCAGTACGGCGCGGATCGCGTCGAACAGGCCAGCCGAACCGGACATCACCGTCAGCGCCTTACCCTCACCACCGTTCAACCCAGCCACGTTGCTGACCAGGTCGTCGCCGACATCGAGCGCGCTCACGGTGCCAACCGCGTCGACGCCGTTCAGCCTGCCGAGGCGATCAGGCGCGTCCCACGGCAACTCGGTAGCAGCCTCACCCTCCTGCCCGTTGTTCTCCTCCGGCTCCACCACCACCCGAGTCGCCTGCGCCAAGTCGAACTTCTGACTGATCTGCCCAGCCGCGGTCTGCCCGAGCCCGACCGTCCCAACGAGCGCTGCCACCCCGAGCACAGTCCCAAGGGTCGTCAGGATCAACCGCGTAGGCCGAGCGGCCACGCCGGCCAGTGCCTCGTCCAGGACGTCGCGCACCGCCGGCCGGGACCTCCTCGCCCGGTGACCAGAAGTGGACGGCCCGCCGGTGGGATCAACCGGGGGGCCTGCTGTGGGGGTCACCATTGGAGGGTCCCGTCGACGATGCGGACGCGGCGTTGGGCTCGTTCGCTGACGTGGTCGTCGTGGGTGATGACGGCCAGCGTCATGCCGCCGCGGTGGAGTTCGTCGAACAGTTCGAGGATGGCCTCGGCGTTGACACTGTCCAGGTTGCCGGTGGGTTCGTCGGCGAGCAGAAGGCTCGGTTCAGCGACCAGGGCGCGGGCGATTGCGACGCGTTGGCGTTCACCGCCGGACAGCGTGGTCGGGCCGAAGTCCATTCGGTGCGAGAGGCCGACGCGTTCCAACGCGACCCGTGCCCGGGCCATCCGCTCGCGGCGCGGGACTCCGACGTACACCATCGAGAGCGCCACGTTCTCGAGCACGGTCCGGTGGGCGAGCAGGTGGAACGACTGGAAGACGAACCCGATCCGCTCACCCCGCAGTACGGCGCGTCGCCGCTCGCGAAGGCTCATCGTGTCCACCCCGTCGAGGCGGTAGACTCCGCCGCTCGGGTTGTCCAGCAGCCCGAGCAGGTGCAGCAGCGTGGACTTGCCGGAGCCGGACGGTCCGACGATCGACAGGTACTCGCCCTGCCGGATCGTCAGATCGACGTCCCGGATCGCCTCCACCTCGGGCGGCCCAGGGAAGACCCGCCGGACGCCGATCATCTCCACGACCGGCGCCGGCAGCGCGACCGCTACTGCGGTCATTTCCCGACCACCACTTGGTCGCCGGAGTCGAGTTTGACGTCACCGGTCGGCGTGACCGCGGCGTACCCATCAGCCGTCAGCCCGACCTTGACCGGGACCAGCTCGGTCTTCCCGTTGCGCACGACCTCGACCCGCGAGCCGCCGTCCGAGCCGGCCGAGAGTGCTGCGACCGGCACGGTGAGCACCTTGCCGTTCGTGCTCTTCACCGGGATAGTCACCTTCACGTTCGCGTCCCGGAGCTGTTCGAGCTGCTTCGGGGTGAGCTTGTCCGGCCCGACCACGACGTCGTACGACTCGCCTTTGCGGGTCAGCCGCTTCACCTTCGCCTTCACGGCCGAGCCGTCGCCGAGGGTCAGCTCAGCCGCCATCCCGACCTTCAGGTGCTCGGCCGAGGCGGCCTCCACCTTGACCGTGACGACCAGGGCCGCGCCGCTGGCCGACATCACCGCGCCGCTCGCCGTACCGCCGCGCTCGACGTTCACCTTGTCGACCCGCCGCGGCAGCGACTTCACGTAGACGATCTCGGAGACCGGCAGCGGCGTCTCCGCCTTCAACTCGGCCTCGTCCTGGGCATCGTTGGCTTCCTCCAGCGCCTCCTTGGCATCCGTGACCGCGCCCTTCTGGACGGTGAGATCCGGCGCCTTCGCCTTCTTCGCCTGAGCGAGCTGCGACTGCGCCTGCCGGAGGGCCTTCTTCGCCGCGTCCGTGCCCTTCTTCGCCTGGTCGACCGCATCCTTCAGCTGCTGGTCCGCCTCGGGCGCGTCGTACCCGGCCTGCTCATACAGTTCCCGTACGGCGCGCGCCGTACCGCTGTCGTACTTGCCGTCGACGCTGCCCGGGTCGAACCCGAGCCGGTCCAGCGTCTTCTCCAGCTGCAGTACGTCGGGACCCTTGCTGCCGGGCGTGAGGGTCCGGTACATCGGCAGTACGCCGGCCAGCGCGATCACCGGCCGTCCGACGATCTCGAGCAGAGCCTTGGCCTCGGTGATGGTCGACCCGACCCCCGGCACCTTCCCGGTCACGATCGCCGGGGTGGTCAGGCCGCTGGTCTCGACCCGGATGTTCACCGCGCCGTCGAACGACGCGTCACCACGACCGACCACCTTGCTGGCCAGCGCCTTCTTCTCGACCGGGACCGTGATCTGGGACGCCTTCGGCGCGGCGGTCTTGGCGGCCGCGTCCTCCGGCGAGGTGATCCGGGCACCGGCCACGACGCCGACCCCGAGCGAGCTGGCCGCGAGCGCGGCCACCCCGACCAGGATCTGCCGCCGCGACTTGGGCCCTGCGGTCACCGGTTCGCCATTCCGTCGCGGTACGCCTCGAGCTCGGCCTTGTGCTGGGCGACGAACTCCTTCTCCTGCTCGTACTGCACGGTCTTGAACTGTGCGTCGTACGTCTTGGCCTTGCACTTCTGGTCGGCCACGGCCAGCTCGGTCTCGGCCTTGCGCAGCTCACCGAGCTTCGCGGCGTCGACCTTGTCGAACGACGGCGGTCCGTCGATCGTCATGCTCGGGCCATCGCCGGACTTGCCCGGTCCCTCAGGCTTGGTCCCGGTCAGTTCGTCGAGTTTCTTCTGGATCGACGACCGCGCGTCCTCGATCTTGGTGAAACCGGAGTGACCGGCGTCGGCCAGGCAGTCGGACCAGTTCTTGGTCGCGTCGATGACCCGCTGGTCGTTGTCGACCCGCTTGCCCAGCGCCTCCAGGTCCTTGAACAGGGCCTCGTACTTCTTGAAGTCGTCCTGGTTCTTCGACGGGTCGCCATACGCCTCGGTGAAGGCCTTGCCCCGGCAGCCGGGGTCCTGCGGCTTGCCCGGTGCCTCCGCCGGGCCACCCGAAATGACCACGCCGTTCGCGCCGCCCTTGCCGTTCAGCGCCTCGTCGTACGACTTCTGCGCCGACTTGGAGAGTGCGTCGCGGATCTTCTTGTTCGGGTCGTTCGCGCTGTCCTCGGCATTGGCCTTGGTCCAGTCGATCGTGCTGATCCCGTAGCCGTACTGCTCGGCGAACTTGTCCGGCGGCAGGTCGAACGCCTCGGCGAACTTGCTCTTCGACTTCTGCTCCGGCGGCACCGCGACGTAGTCGAAACCGGCGCTCTTCATACAGCTGACGATCGAGTCCTCGACCTTGCGCTGTTTGGCCAGATCCTCCTCGGTCTGCTCCCCGCCGCCACCGGCCCGGACCGCACGCATCATCCCGCCGCCGGAACTGATGAACCCGTCGCCCATGTACTCCGCCAGCGGGCTCTTGTCGCTCTTGTTGTCGCCGGCCACCGGCGTCTTGTCCTGGTTGTTCCCGCAGGCTGCCAGCGCCAGAACGGCCAGGGCGGCAAGTGCGGTCCGTGAGGTTCTCATGGCGCCGAGCGTGCCGTCGGGGCCGTGAAGAACCTGTGAAGGACCGGTTTGCACTCGATGCTCTCAGTCGATCTTCATCGGATTCTCATGATGTTGCCGGACATTAGGAGACATGCCTGCCCGGATCCTTGTTGCCGAAGACGACGTGAAGCAGGCGGAGCTGATCCGGCGGTACCTCGAGCGGGAGGGCCATCTGACGGTCGTCGTGCACGACGGGCGGGCCGCCATCGACGAGGCCCGCCGGCGGAGCCCCGACCTGCTCGTACTCGACGTGATGATGCCGAAGGTGGACGGTCTGGACGTCTGCCGGGTGCTCCGGGCCGACGGCGGCGACAACGCGGGCGTCCCGATCATCATGCTGACCGCGCGGTCCACCGAGGACGATCTGCTGCTCGGGCTGGATCTCGGCGCGGACGATTATCTGACCAAGCCGTACAACCCGCGCGAGCTGGTGGCCCGGGTCCGGACGGTACTGCGCCGTACCCGGAGCCGTGGTGAGGGCGAGGTGTACCGGGTGGGCGCGCTCGAGATCGACCCGACCCGGCACGAGGTCCGGCTGACCGGCGAGCTGGTCGAGGTGACACCGGCCGAGTTCAAGATCCTCGCCTGCCTGGCCGCGTCGCCCGGACGGGCGTTCTCCCGGCAGCAGTTGCTGGAGCACGCGTTCGGCTTCGACCACTACGTGTTCGACCGGACGATCGACGTACACGTAATGAATCTGCGGAAGAAGTTCGGTGGTTCGACGTACCTGAAGACGGTGTACGGCGTGGGCTACAAGCTGACCGACAAGGTGGTGTCCGATGCGTCGTAGTCTGCTGTTCCGGTTCCTGGGGCTTTCCCTGGCGGTCGCGCTCGGGGCGGTCGTCGCGACCGCGGTGATCGCGTCGTACAGCACCACCGAGCAGTTGCAGGGTGAGCTCCAGCAGAATGCCGGTCAGCTCGAGGTCGACGGCCAGATCTACGGCGAGCTGAGCAGCTATGCGGTCAATCATTCCGGCTGGTCCGGTGTCGACAAAGAGGTCCGTCGACTCGCCGACGAACTCGGCCGCCGGATCGCGCTGACCAAGCCGGACGGCACGGTGATCGCGGACTCGGCCCGGGTCCTCGGCGCCGCGCCGGAGCTCCCTTCGGTGCCGGCGGCAACGATCGACGCCCGCAACGAAGGTGCGCACGTCTTCACCAGCGCGGTCCAGTCGGCCGCCGTCACCGTGGCGCCTGCTTCCGGCGCAGCGTTCCCGACCTCGATGGTCAGGACGGCGGCCTTCCCGCCCGGTTACAGCTGGGGGTTGACCGCCAAGGAGAAGGACGAACGGCAGGTCCTCGCCGAGCAGGCGAAGACCTGCCTCACGGCCGAGGGGGTCGAGTCGCAGGTCTCGGTGACCGATGGTGCTCCGATGGTGGCGCTCGACGCCGAGAACGTCGACGGGGTCACCGTTCGCCAGGTCTGGAGACCTTCGCTGAGTATGGCGACGTTCGGCAGCGCCAGCGTCGCGGCCGGCGGCGCCGCGACTCCCAGTGCCGCGGAGCGCTGCGTGCCGAAGGGTTTGTACGCGCCGAGCGCCAAAGCGAAGCTGGTCAACGACGACGAGTTCCGGCGCGCCTCGGCGTGCCTGACGACAGCCAAGGTCCCGTTCACCCCCCTGACCGACACCGACACCGGTCTGCGCACGGTGAGCCCGAAGGATCAGGAGAAGGTGCCCGCTCAGTTCTTCGAGTGCAGCACCCAGGCCCGGTCGCAGGCGATCGCGCCGTACGTGGCGCCGACTGCGAAGCTCTATCTGGGGTCGAAGAGCTCGTTCAACGTGTTCTCCGGTGAAGGGATGTTGCGTACGGCGGCTACTGCGCTCGGCGTGATGCTGATCGCGGCCCTGGTGATGTTGCTGACAGGTCGTCGGCTCGTCCGGCCGATCGTCGCACTGACCGGCGCGGCGCAGCGGATGCGGAACGGCGACCACGCGGCGCGGGTGCCTGTGACCGGTAAGGACGAGGTCGCGCGGCTCGGGCACGCGTTCAACGCGATGGCCGAGTCGATCCAGCGCAGCGACTTCCAGCGGAAGGCCATGGTGAGCGATGTCGCCCATGAGCTCCGGACCCCCTTGGCCAACATCAAGGGCTACCTGGTCGCGTCGGAGGACGGCGTCGTACCGCTCGACGGAGAGCTCGTCACGTCGCTGCTGGAGGAGACCGGCCTGCTCGAACACCTCGTCGCCGACCTGCAGGACCTCGCCCTGGCCGACGCCGGCATGCTCCGCCTGCACCCCGCCCCGCGGGACCTGAGCGAGCTCGCCCAGCAGGTCGTGCTCGCCCACCGCCCGGCCGCCGAGACCGCCGGTGTCACGCTGACCGCGGACGTCCCGCCGGAGGCCGTCGTCTCGATCGACAGCGCCCGGATGCGCCAGGCCCTCGGCAACCTCGTCTCGAACGCGATCCGCTACACCCCGACCGGCGGCACCATCGTCGTCGGCGTCCGCCGCGTCGACGACGGCTACAAGCTCACAGTCACCGACAACGGCGCGGGCATCGCCGACGAGCACCTCCCGCATTTGTTCGACCGCTTCTACCGCGCCGAACAGTCCCGCAGCCGCTCCACCGGCGGCAGCGGCCTGGGCCTCGCCATCACCAAACACCTGGCCGAAGCCCACCACGGCCGCATCACCGTCACCAGCAAACTAGGTGAAGGCTCGGTCTTCACGCTGTGGCTTCCGCTAGGTACTTGAGCGGGATCTCGGCCCGCGCGCGGATCTCGACTGGGTCTGCGTGCGGGATCAACCGCACCCAGGAAACAAGCCTGTGCACACGTTCAAGAGCTTCAGTGGCTTCCACCTCGGCCCTCCGATCACCCCAGTGCGCGAGATAGACGTCGTACAACTCCTCTCGGTCTGCGCTTCGCAGCGGTGCTCCGGTCCATTCGACGACGGACGTGAGGAAGCTGTGCAGGGACACGAAAGGGTGTCCCCAGATCGCATTGCCGAAGTCGAAGAACCGCGGTCCGGCGGCGAAGATGTTCGCGGCGTACACATCGTTGAGCTCCAGATCGAGCGGCATGCTGAGCTGTGCCAGATCCCGATCCAGTACGTCGGCCGCCGCCTCCGCCCGCTGTAACTCGCCGGCCCCGATCCGGAGCGGATGACCGAGCGGCAACCGCGCCCAGTCCTTCGCAATCGCACGTACCTGGTCGCCTGCCTCGCGCGGTGCAAGCGTCACCATCCCAGGCTGCACTTCAAGCTTCCCCAGTACGGCGCACTGCAGCCGAGCCAGCGCGTCGACCACCCTGCACCGCGTCCGCTGATCAGCCACGTCCGGATGCCCGAGCGTCGGCCCGTGATCCTCAGCCAGCAACCACCCACGCTCACGCTCAACCGCCAGCGGCACAACCACCGCATCCGGCACAACCTCCGCCAACGCAGCCACCAGGCCAGCCTCGAACCGATGCCCCGGATTGTTCTCCTTGAACCACACCAACCCATCGGTGGTGCGGTAGCACCGAGTCACCGACCAGAACCGGGCTCGATAGGTGACGGGTTCACCAACGATCCGGCCGTCGAGCTGCTCAGCCACCCACGCATCGACCACCCGGTTCCACTCCGGCGACAACCACCGCCGTACCCACTGCCCTTCGGCATCCGGACCGAGCGGTCGCGCAGCAGGCAGCATGCCCGGGACGCTACCCCGCACCTGGTGCAGGGCTTCGTCGCGTACCGAAGAACGGGTACTGGTCGCGGACGCCCTTCGCCGCCACGCTCAGAAGACCCGTCGGTCAGGCGGAAACGGGCACCACTACCCGTTCGTCCGTACGCTCCCTCAACCGGGTGCGTCTTACGATCAAGGCATGGGCGGTCGAGGGCGGCGGGCGCGGGTGGCTGATGTGCATGCGGTTGCTCGGGGGATGCCGTTTGTGACGGTTTGGGAGCGGGAGGACGGGACGGACCGGCCGGTGTATCAAATCGGCGGGAAGTCGTTCGTATTCTTCCGGACGGCTCGGCCTGATGCCGTCGATCCGGAGACCGGGGAGAAGTACGACGACGTGATCATGATCTGGACCGAGTCCGAGGACGAGAAGCTGGCGTTGGTGTCGGACGAGGCGACGCCGTTCTTCAGTACGCCGCACTTCGACGGGCATCCGTCGGTGCTGGTGCGGGCGAGCCGGATCGGGGAGCTGTCCAAGCAGGAGCTGACGGAGATCATTCAGGACGCCTGGTTGTCGCGGGCCTCGCAACGGCGGGCCACCAACTGGCTCAAGGAGCATCGCCTGTGAGCTACCAACCGCCGGGTGGGATCGCCGCACCCGACTACGGGCAACGACCGCCGCGGAAGAGCCGTGCCGGGTTGTTCATCGTGCTGATGGTGCTGCTGTTGATCGCGGTTCTCGTCTCGTTCGCCTTCATCGTCACCCGGGTGTACGCCGACCTGAGGTCAGCCGACCCGCCGGGGCCGGCCACCTCGGTCGCGCCAGTGAGTACGCCCAAGGTGGCCTCGGCGCCGAAGCCGACGGTGAAGCCGACTCCGGTCAAGACCGTTCCGGTCAAGCCGATCCCGATCACGCCGGCACCGGCGACGTCGGCGCAAGTGGCTGCCCGCTTCGTCGCGCGGTTGAACGCGAACGATGTGAAGGGCGCGACGGCCTTCCAGTGTGCGAACACCGCACCTGCTGTCTCCCTGCTGATCGAACAGTTCATCCGCCCGCCAACGTCGCTGACCGTGAGCGAGGCTCCGGTCAGCAGCGCAGGAGCGATAGCGGTGTTCTCTCTGAGGGGCACCACGAAGGGGGCCACAGTCAGCGGGGTTCTCGTGGTGGGGGCTAGCGGTCGACCGTGTGTGCAAGCGTTCCAGTTGCACTAGGGAGCTAGGGCTCGGGCCGTCTCGATCAGGCTGGTGCCGGTCGGCAACGTGGCGATGATGGGGGTGTCGAGGCCGTTCGCCACGTAGCGGTTGATGTGGTCCCGGCACTCGTCCGCAGTGCCGTGGACGATCAGGGAGTCCAGGACCTCGACCGGTACGGCGGCCATCGCGGCGTTCCGGTCCCCCGCGGCCCACGCCTCGCGCATCGGCTTCATCGCGGGACCGCGACCGAGCCAGTCGTGGAAGGCGGCGTACCCGGGAACCGTCAGATAGGTGGCGATCAGGAAGCGGCCGATGTTGCGTGCCATCTCGGCGTCCTCGGTGACGCAGACGAAGATCCGCGCGGCCAACTCCTTGTCCGGACCGAGCTCTGCCCGAACCTGCCGAACGTCGTCCGCCGACAGCCAGTTGGTGATCGCACCATCGGCCTCACGCGCAGCCAGCCGAAGCATCTGCGGACGAAGCGCAGCGAGCATCAACGCCGGCGGAACATCAGGCGCCTTCTCCAGCCGGAACCGGCTGATCGTGAAACTGTCGAACGTCCCGTCGACCTTCTCCCCCGCGAACGCCTGCCGCAGAAACCGCAGTACGTCGCGAGTCCGCGCGAACGGCGGGTCGTACGCGATCCCGTTCCACCCAGTCACGATGGTCTCCGACGAGGCCCCGATCCCCAGCACGAACCGCCCCGGCGCCAGGTCGGCCAGCGCCGCCGCACTCATCGCGAGCGCAGCCGGTCCGCGCGTGTGCACCGGTACGACGGCCGTCCCCAACCGCAACTGGTCATCCCACTCGGACGCCAGCACGAGCGGCGTGAACGCATCCGCACCGGCCACCTCGGCCGACCAAAGATCCGTGTACCCCAGCGACGCAAGCTCGCCGATCAGCGGCTTGTGGTCCCGCAGCGGCACGCCAGTCAACGGGACAGTCAGACCCCAGCGCATCAGATCAACTTCCTCAGGATCGGCAACGGCGCAGCCTTCATGAACCGGGCGAGCGGCGCCCACGGCCAGGCCGGCACATAGGCGACCGCCTTCTCGGCCTCGATCGCGGCGACCATCGAGCGGACGCCCGGGACGGTGTCGACGATCAGCGGCGTGTTCTTCACCTTCTCGTTCAGCGCGGTCCGGATGTACCCGGGAGAGATCGTGCTGATCGTGATCGGCTTGTTGAGCATCTCCATCCGCAGCCCCTCCGCCAGCGAGGAGACGCCGGCTTTCGCGGCGGCGTACGCAGTGATGGTCTTGGGCAGTCCGCGGAGCGCAGCGGCGGAGGCGATGAAGACCAGGTGGCCGGCGTTGCGCGCACGGAAGAGCTCCATCGCGGCCTCGGCCTGGGTGAACGCGGCCACGAAGTTCGTCATCAGGGTCTCGCGGTTCACCTCGGGCCGGCCGGTGCCGACGGGCGCACCCTTGCCGATCCCGGCGTTCACGATGATCCGGTCGAGCTGCCCGTGCGCCTTGTCGGCCTCGCGGAAGACGGCGAAGACCTGCTCGTCATCGGTGACATCGAGCTTGTGGATCGTGATCGTCAGCCCCGGCGACCGGCCGAGCAACTCGTCGCGGAGCGCGGCCAGCCGGTCCTCGCGCCGTGCGGTCAGCGCGAGGTTGTAGCCCTTGGCCGCGAACTGCCGCGCCATCTCCTCGCCCAGCCCGGCACTCGCGCCGGTGATCAAGATGTTCCGTCTCATCGGTACGTGAGCTCCTGCTTGTCGAGGTGGCCGTGCTCGTTGTAGCTGACCACAGTCAGTCCGCTGCGGCCGGACACGACCTTCGTGATGGCAGTGTTGATGGTGACCGGATTGAGTTTGGCCCACAGCCCGTCGCCGCCGGACAGCAGCCGGCTGACCACGGCCGCGATCGGGCCGCCCGACGTGAACACCAGTGCGGTTTCACCTTTGCCCAGTCGCCCGGCAGTACGCCGTACTGCGTCGTCGGAGCGATCGCAGAACGCCTGGAACGTCTCGGTGTAGCCGTCACCACCGTTGACCCAGCGATCGGTCGCCGCGGTGAACATCTCCTGGAACGCCCGCTGCGGGTTCCCGCGGCGCGCCAGGTCAGCGAGCAGTACGGCCCGGACCTTGTACGCCGGTTTGTGCGCAACGATCACCTGGTCGTGGTCGAACTCGTCGTACCCCTGGTCGACCTCGGGACCGAATCCCGCCAGCTCGGCTGTCTGCGCGTGCCGGTGCATCGACCCCGAGATCACCAGATCCGGCTGCACCCCACGCGCCCGCAAGGTGTTGCCAAGGGCAACCGCCTGCTGCTCGCCGAGATCCGAGAGCTTGTCGTAGTCGCGCGCCCCGAACGACGCCTGCGCGTGCCGGACCAAGTAGATGACCGCCACGTCACGCCTGCCGGATGATCCGTCGGCAGCGGCGCTCGAGCAGGTTGACCGGGAGCCAGAAGTTCTTGAACCGCGGGTTCCGCGTCTGCTTGTGGTGATAGCGGTAGTAGATCTGCTGCGCGATCACGGCCAGCCGGAACAACCCGAACACCTCGTAGAACGCCCAGTTCTCCGGCTTCAGCCCGGAGCGCTCGGTGTAGTAGGCAACGATCTCGGCGCGGGTCAGCATCCCCGGCGCATCCGCCGGCTGCAGCCGGAACCGGCGGAACGCCCAGTCGTCATCGGCCTGCACCCAGTACGCGAGCGCACCGCCGAGATCCATCAACGGATCGCCGAGCGTCGCCAGCTCCCAATCCAGGATCCCGGCCACCCGCTCCGGATCGTCCGGAGCCAGTACGACGTTGTCCAGCCGGAAGTCGTTGTGGATCACGCAGGTGCGGACGTCGGCCGGCTGGTTCGCCGCGAGCCACGCCATCACCTTCTCGTAGCTCGGCACGTTCCACGTCTTCGCCTTGCGGTACCGGTCCGACCAGCCGCTGACCTGGCGACCGACGTACCCGGCACCTCGGCCGAGATCGCTGAGACCGGCCGCGGCCGGATCGACCTCGTGCAGGTCGACGAGCCGGTCGATGAGCGTGCGGCAGAGCTGACCGGTCTGCTCCGGCGTGAGGTCGACGCCAAGCGCGGAGCGGCGTGGGATCGTGCCCGCGACCCGCTCCATCACGTAGAACTCCGAGCCGATCAACGCATCATCGGTGCAGTGGGCAACCATCGTCGGGACGTAGGGGAAGACGGGTTTGAGCGCGGCCTGGATCCGGTACTCGCGACCCATGTCGTGCGCGCTCTTCGCCTTGGTCCCGGCCGGCGGGCGACGCAGGATCAGGTCGTGCCCGGGATAGCTCAACAGGTAGGTCAGGTTTGAGGCACCACCGGAGAACTGCTTGACCGCCGGCTCACCCGGCGGCAGTTCGGTGTGTTGCCGCAACCAGGTGTCCATCGCCGTGACGTCGAAGGCATCCTCGGCGCGGACGGCGCGAGCACCGTCACCCATGCGTCTGGTGCGCCTGTTCTGCGCGTTGGTGGACCTTGGCAGCGACCTTTCGCATCTGCCGGTCGTACAGCGGCCGGGCCCAGCGCTTGGTCAGGTACGCCACCCGGGCGGGCCGATCCGGGATGATCAGGAAGCGCTTCTTCGCGAGGCCGGCCAGGACGACGGTCGCGATGTCGTCGGCGGTCCGGGGCGACTTCTCGACCAGCTTCCGGACGCCGGGCTCCATCGCTTTGTCGGCGCCCTGGAACGAATCGGCCAGGTTGGTCTGGAAGAACGACGGGGAGATCACCGATACCGTCACGCCGTACGGGTGCAGCTCGTGCGAGAGCGTCTCCGACAACGCGACGACCCCGGCCTTGACGGTGTTGTACGAGCTCATCATCGGCGGATGGATGAGCCCGGCCACCGAAGCCGTGTTGACGATGTAGCCGGACCGCTGGCGCTTGAAGACCGGCGTGAACGCACGGCAGCCGCGGACCACACCCATCAGGTTGATGTCGACGACGCGGTCCCACTCGTCCAGGGTCTCGACGTCGATCCGGCCGCCGGTCGCGATTCCCGCGTTGTTGACCAGGATGTCGAGTCCGCCCCAGTGCTCGTCGCACCAGGCGACCGCGGCATCCCAGTCGGCCGGGTCACGGACGTCGAGTCGCAGATAAGGACCGTCGTCGCCGGCGAACGTCGTACCGATGTCTGTCCTCAAGACCTGGTGGCCTTGGGCAACGAACTGCGCGACCAGCGCAGCTCCGAGACCGCTCGCTCCACCAGTGACCAGTACACGGCTCACGCTTTCGCCTCCTTCTGTACGGCGAGGTAGCCGGCCAGCTCGATGCGTGCGACGACTCCCCGGTGCACCTCGTCCGGACCGTCGGCGAGCCGGAGCGCTCGCGCACTCGTCCAGGCAGCGGCGAGAGGAGTGTCGTCGGAGAGACCGCCACCGCCGTGCAGCTGGATCGCCATGTCGATCACGTCCTGCGCCATCCGCGGTACGGCGACCTTGATCTGGCTGACCTCGCTGAGTGCACCGGCGAGCCCGACCGTGTCGAGCAGGTACGCCGTCTGCAGGACCAGCAAACGCGCCTGGTTGATGGCGATCCGGGCGTCGGCGATGCGCTCCCGGTTGCCACCGAGGTTGACCAGCGGCTTGCCGAACGCCTCCCGGCTGGTGCCACGCTTCAGCGCCAGCTCGAGTGCCTTCTCAGCCAGGCCGATCAGCCGCATGCAGTGGTGAACGCGGCCCGGACCCAACCGGCCCTGCGCGATCTCGACCGCGCGACCGGGCCCGACCAGGATGTTGCTCGCCGGCAGGCGGACGTCGGTGAACGACACCTCACCATGACCGAACGGCTCGTCGAACCGACCCATTGCCGGCAGCAACCGCTCGACCTTCACACCGGGATGGTTGCGCGGGACCAGCACCATGGTGTGCCGTGCGTAGCGGTGGGCTTCGGGGTCGGTCAGGCCCATGAAGATCAGCAGCTCACACTCGGGATTGCCGACACCGGTGCTCCACCACTTGCGCCCGTTGAGGACGACCTCGTCGCCCTCGACGATCGCGGTCGCGGCCATGTTGGTCGCATCCGACGAGGCGACGCCGGGCTCCGTCATACAGAACGCGGAGCGGATCGTCCCGTCCAGCAAGGGTTCCAGCCACTGCTTCTTCTGCTCGTCGTTGCCGTAGCGCAGCAGCACTTCCATGTTGCCGGTGTCGGGCGCGTTGCAGTTGAAGATGTACGGCGCGATGAACGACCGGCCCATCAGCTCCGCGAGCGGGGCGTAGTCCAGGTTCGGCAGACCTTCGCCGTACTGCTCGTTGCCGTGCTCGGCCGGTGGGAGGAACAGATTCCACAGACCCTGGGCGCGGGCCTTCGCCTGCAGCTCCTTGAAGACCGGCTGCGGCTGCCACGGATCGGCGGCGGCCCGGGTCGCGGCGTGGATCTCCGCCTCGACCGGATCGATCTCGGTCCGGATGAATTCCTCGACCCGCCCGATCAGGTCCTGCGCACGGGCGGACGGTTCGAACCCCATGTGACAGCACTCCTTCCGAAACCGGCGGGGTACCGCCGGGTAGGTTTGACCGTAGCGCCCTTTTGAGCAATGCTCAACAGCGTGGACAACAGGTTGACCGCGGAAGATCGGAAGAAGCAGCTCGTCAAGATCGGCTTGATGATGTTGCGTGATCGGCCGATCCACGAGCTGTCCATCGACGCCATCGCCGGCCAGGCCGGGATCTCTCGCAGTCTCCTCTTCCACTACTTCCCGAGCAAGCGCGACTACTACGTCGCGGTCATCTCCGCCGCTGGTCGCCGGCTCCTCCGGGTCACCAAGCCGGACGAGGACCTCCCCCCGGACGAGGCGCTCCGCGAGATGCTCGTGCAGTTCGTCGCCTTCATCTCCCGCCGGCGAACGGCGTACATCTCGTTCGTCCGCGGTGCCGCCGGCGGTGACGACTACGCCGTCGAGGTGTACGACGACACCCGCATCGGCCTCAGCCGCCGCGTCCTCACCTTCCTCGGTACGCCGGAAGTCGCCGACAACCGCTCCTCGGTCGAGTACCTCCGCATCCACGCCTGGCTCAGCTACACCGAAGACCTCGCCATCGAGTGGTCCGGCCTCCCCGAAGACGCCCGCCCCCTCACGGCCGACGAGCTCATCGACCACGCCCTAGAAGCCCTCCAGTCCCTCCGCAAGCTCTAACCCACCCCGGCCCCAACCCAGTACGACGTTGAGCACGGTTCAACCACGTACGCGGCCGCCAAGTGGTCGAGGGGCGCTCAAGGCGAGCCGACCGGTCGACCTTGAGCACGGTTCAACCACGCGCGCGGCCGACAAGTGGTTGATGGGTGCTCAAGGTGCGCCGGCCGGTCGACCTTGAGCACGGTTCGACCATCCCGGCGGCTGTCAGACGGTTGATGGATGCTCAAAGTGGCTCCCGCCCGATCTCGAGCATCACGCACCTCAGCCACAGCCCGTCAGCCACAGGCAACCTGACCGCGGTAGCCGACCTCGCGCCGCCTCGCCTCGGCTCGCCGAAATCTCAGGGGATCTCCCCTCACGTTGTCCCTTCTCCGGTCAAAAAATGAGGGGAGAACCGGCAAGCTGCGGGGATATCCGTTCAAATTGCCCCGGGGCGGGGTGGGGC
>NZ_SMKA01000008.1 GCF_004348455.1 Kribbella albertanoniae | reverse complement strand
GGGTGGGTGCGGGCGCGGGTGCGGGAGTGGATGCAGGCGCAGGTGTGGAGGCAGGCTCAGGCGATGGCCTGGCAGTAGACATGGGAACGGGGTCCGGGGCGGTAGTCGCGTTCGACGCGGGACCGGGGTCAGGCGCGGTAGTCGCGTTCGACGCGGGATCGGAGTCAGGCGCGGGCGTCGCGTCCGACGCGGAGGCGGTGTGGTGGTCGGCTTGGGCTTGGGTTTGGGCGAGGAGTTCGTTGGTGAAGGCGGTGTCGGGCAGGATGCCGACCGCTTCGGCGCGGCGGAGCTGGACGGGGCGTTTGTCGCCGAGGGCCAGCAGGGCGTCGGCGATCTCGTCGATCTTTGCCTTGTGCCGCCGGACCGCCCCCGAGGACGCCTTGATCACGCAGGTCTTGGTGCCGTGCTCGTCGGAGCGGCCGACCCAGACACCGCGCTCGTCGGTCTTCTCGGCCGCCTCGGCCTTGGCCAGATCAGGGTCGGCGTGCATCTTGGCGGCTTTGATGATCTTGGCCAGCCGGGTCGGCGAGATGCTGTCGAGCAGGTGCGCTACGCGCTTGTCGACGTACAGCGCGGCTTCCAGGGACAGCTTCTCGCAGTCGCGGGCGAGGTTGCGTGCCTTCCAGGCCGTGACCTTCTCCGCCAGCACCCGGGCCCAGACGAACGGGAACCGGTGCCGCAACGCCAGCGCGTTCGCGAGATAGTCCCGCGCTACTCCGGGCGACATTCCGACCACCGCGCCGTACTCGGAGACACAGAACTCCAGGACGGGTGGGCAGCCGTCCCCGCCCAGCACCACCGCACGCTCGCGGCCATCGCTCACGCGACGCCCTGGGCGCTCCGGCGCCACGTCAGGATGGAAACGGTCGGCGTACACGACAGCATGAACGAGGGAGCGTGTGGCCGACCGGGATTCGGTCGCGCGTTCTTCGGCGGCCGACTCCAGTAAGTCGGCCGTCGACAGCGTCAACAACTCTTCCTCGAACATGTGTTCGACTATAGTCACGGAACGATAACGAGGCAAATCGGCCTTACAGGCAAGAGAAATCGGGCATGCTGGTGGTTGTGCCGTTCGCTGATGAGGTTCGACCTGTGGCTGTCGCCGACTACCGATCGACCTGGACGGCGGAGTTCGCCGAGCTCTCCGATCGCCTTCAATCCGCGCTCGGTCAGCGCGCGGTTGTCATCGACCATGTCGGTTCCACCTCGGTGCCAGGCCTCGCGGCCAAGGACTGCATCGATGCGCAGGTGCGAGTCGCCGCGCTCGACGAGGCCGAGCTGATCAGCCTGCTGAGCGACGTGGGCTTCCGGTGCCGGCCCGAGGAGTGGAACCGGACTGAGGTCTCAGCCGGTGTGAGGTGCCCGAAGCTCGTCTTTGCGCCGCCGCCTGGGGAGCGCGCGACGAACGTGCATCTACGGCTGCTGGGTGGGCCGAATGCGCGGTATGCCTTGCTGTTCCGCGACTACCTGCGGGCGCGCGACGACGTACGCGATGCGTGGGGCGCGTTCAAGCAACGGCTGGCTGCGAGGGTCACCGATCTTGCGGACTACGGGCAGATCAAGGCGCCGGCGACCGACGTACTGATGGCCGGTGCTGAGCGTTGGGCGGCGGAGAGCGGCTGGGTAGTGTCGGGTGGTGGCTTTGACTTTGGTGGAACCGAGCATTGATCTGTACGTCGCTTGGCGCGAGGCACATGCGGAGTGGGGGCCGGGGCTGCACGAGGACGGCTTCGGTCTTGAGGCGACGGACGATGTGGAGTCGGTCCAGGGCTTCCAGGCCTGGGTCGCACGGGTGCGGGCCGGCGGTGGGACGAGTCGGTGGATTGTCGAGGACGGGCGAGTGCTGGGTGGGATCGGGCTGCGGCATGAGCTGAACGAGCGGACGGGGCATATCGGGTACGGCGTTCGGCCGTCTGCGCGCGGCCGGGGTGTGGCCAGCTGGGCGCTTGGAGCGATTCTGGGGGAAGCTCGCGCGCGGGGGATGGGGCGCGTGCTCGTGGTTTGTCTGGCTGACAATCCTTCCTCGGCGCGGACGATTGAGCGCAACGGCGGGGTGCTCGAGGAGGTCCGCGCTGAGGTGTGCCGGTACTGGATCGAGCTGGGGTCACCAGCGGCGGGGGAGTCTGGGGTGCTGGCAGAGGAAGGCGCCGACGGCTAGTTCTAGGGCGGGGTAGGAGCCCCAGAGGTCGGGGCGGCGGATGGGGATGATGTGCCAGCCGATGCGTTCGAGACTGGTACGGCGGGTGGCGTCGCGGATCTGCTGGCGGTTCGTCGAGTGCCAGGCGTCGCTGTCGTACTCGAGCCCTAGCCGCCGCCCGTCGACCGGATTGTTGGGGTAGCCGAGGTCGAGCCGATAGCGGTCGACCGGCACCTGCAGTTCGGGGCGGGGGAAGCTGGCGTCGAAGAGCCGCAGTCGGAGCCAGGACTCGCCGGGGGAGGCCGCACGGCCGTCGGCAAGGCGCAGGAGCAGCGCGGCCTGGGAGGCGCCGTCGGGGGCGAAGTAGGAAGGGGCGGCTGCCTGCAACTCCGAGCGGGTGACGGCCTGGGTGTGCAGGAGGGCGTCGAGTGATGAGAGCGCGAAGGGCCGCGGCAGGCGCTGCGCCAACTCGATCGCGGTTGCGGCCGGTGAGGTGACCAGGAGCCCGCGGACCTCCACGGTGGGCCGATCCTCGTACGTCCAGCGTGGCTGGATCGTGGGCTCCGGGCCGAGCGCGGTGGTGTCGATGCCGTGCAACCAGGCAGCAGCATCGCCGTGGATGACAGCACCAGCAGGTACGACGAGGCTCAGCGCTTCAGCTCGGCGGTCCAGCGAGTCGGGGACGCGACTGTCGACGTACACACCAGGGATCAGTTGGCGGATGTCGCCGCGCCCCAGCAGCCAGCGCAGTTTGCGGCCCACCTGGTGTGCACGGAAGGGCAGACCGCAGAAGAAGTACGGAAAATCGGCTGGGAGCATCGCAGCATGATGACCGAAGATGGCCGCGGCGTGCGTTCGGTTATCCACAGGGGGAAGCGATGCGGAGTCTGCCGCAACAGAGGCAGCACTGCGCGGCTTCGCCCGTACGGCGTTGACGCGGCCTACGCTGACCGGGCGGACGCGCTGGCGGCGCAATCCGTCCCGGTCGTCCGGACGAACCTGCTGGACCGCTCCGACCGGTTGCGCCGGATGCTGCGGTCCCGCGGGGTCAGCTGAACTCGGTCAGCGCGTTCTGGGCCTGGGTCAGCCACTCGCGGCGGGCCTCGATGGCTTCGCGGGCCTCGTTGGCCTTGCGGGTGTTGCCCTGGGCCTCGTGCTTGGCGGCCTGCTTCTCGAGGTCGGCGATCAGTGACTGCAGCTGCTTGACGGTGGCTTCGGCGCGGGCGCGGGCCTCCGGGTTGCTCTTGTTCCAGACCTCGTCCTCGGCCGACTTCACGGCCTGCTCGACAGCGCGCAGGCGACCGTCGATGGCGCGCATGGAGTCGCGCGGGACCTTGCCGATCGCGTCCCAGCGGTCGAGCAGGTCGCGGAGCTGGTCGCGCGCGGTCTTCGCGTCGGTGACCGGGAGGATCGCCTCGATCTCGACCAGCAAGGCCTCCTTGGCCTGCTGGTTCTGGATCTGCTCGGCGTTCTCCTCGGCCTGGATCGCGTCGCGGGCGCCGAAGAAGGTGTCCTGGGCGGCGCGGAAGCGGGCCCAGAGCTTGTCGTCGACCTCGCGCGGCGCGGGGCCGGCGGCCTTCCACTGGCGCATCAGCTCGCGGAAGCGGCCCGAGGTGGGGCCCCAGTCGGTGTTCGCGGACAGCGTCTCGGCCTCGGCGGCCAGGCGCTCCTTGACGGTCGCGGCCTCCTCGCGCTTCGACGAGAGCTCGGCGAAGTGCTGCTTGCGATGCCGCGTGTACGTCGTCCGCGCGGACGAGAACCGGTGCCACAGCTCGTCGTCGCTGGCCTTGTCCAGCCGGGGCAGGGCCTTCCACTCGTCGAGCAGCTCGCGCAGCCGGGTGACGCCGTGCCGCCAGTCGGTCCCGGCGGCGATCGTCTCGGCCTCGGTGGCGATCTTGGTCTTGGCGGAGCGCGCCTCCTCGACCTTCGCGGCGCGTTCGGCCTTGCGCTTCTCACGCTGTACGGCGAGCAGCGGGGTGAGCGCCTCGAGCCGGGCCTTGAGTCCGTCCAGGTCACCGACCGCCTGGGCTTCCTCGAGCGAGCTGTTGACCTTCTTCACCGCCGCCCGGGCGTCGTCCGGGGACACGGTGCCCGCCTGGACGCGCTGCTCCAGCAGCTCCACCTCGAACGCCAAGGCGTCGTACCGGCGGGTGTAGAAGGCGAGGGCCTCCTCCGGCTTCGCGTCCGGCCACTGGCCGACCGCCCGTTCCCCGTCCTTGGTCCGTACGAAGACGGTTCCGTCCTCGGCTACCCGGCCCCAGCTCTCTCCGGCCACAACTCGCCCCTTCCGGCGGTATGTACTGCGCTCGTGCCCATTCTGGCCGGGCCCTGGTCCAACGACTGCGTTCAGGGCCCGTCCGGGCGCGTCGGGGCCTATCCCGACGCTTATCCCTGAACAATCACAAACTCCCAGCTCGTGCGCAACGGTGTTGCCTAACAATCCGGTTCGAACTCGGCATCGGGGCACCGGTAGCCTTGGGTGGTCCAGCTCTTGTCACCAGGAAGGTCAGTCGTGCTCATCGCCGGGTTCCCCGCGGGATCGTGGGGTACGAACTGCTACGTCGTCGCCACCGGCCAGGGCGCGGAATGCATCGTCATCGACCCGGGGCAGGACGCGACCGCCGGGGTCGAGCAGGTGGTCCGGGAGAACAAGCTGAAGCCGGTCGCCGTACTGCTCACGCACGGTCACATCGACCACATGTTCTCGGTGCTGCCGGTCTGCGGCACGTACAACACGACCGCCTGGATCCACCCGGACGACCGGCACCTGCTGGCCGACCCGATGGCCGGGATCAGCCCGGAGACGGCGGCGATGCTGCTCGGCGGCAAGCACGAGTTCGCCGAGCCGGACGACGTCGCCGAGCTTAAGGACGGACTCAGTCTCGAGCTGGCCGGCCTTCAGATGGTCGTCGACCACACCCCGGGGCACACGCGGGGGTCGGTCACCTTCACCACGCCGTACCTGGGTCCTGAAGAGGTCCCCGCGGTGCTGTTCTCCGGTGACGTGTTGTTCGCCGGGTCGATCGGCCGGACGGATCTGCCAGGTGGCGACCATCCGGCGATGCTGCATACGTTGGCCACCAAGATCCTGCCGATGAGCGACGAGATCGTCGTCCTGCCGGGTCATGGTGGCCAGACCACGATCGGCCGGGAAAAGGCGACCAACCCCTACTTGCAGGACCTGGAGATACCGAAATCATGAGTGGCAAGGTGACCCCTCTCAGTGGGTTCCCCGAATTCCTTCCGTCCGACCGGATCGTCGAGCTGGAGTTCCTCGACACCATCCGGGAGACGTTCGAGCTGCACGGCTTCGCGTCGGTCGAGACCCGCGCGGTGGAGCCGGTCGAGCGCCTGTCCAACCAGGGCGAGGACGCCGACAAGGAGATCTACGGTGTACGGCGGCTCGCGGCCGAAGGTGAGGACGCGTCGCTCGGTCTGCACTTCGACCTGACCGTCCCGTTCGCCCGCTACGTCCTGGAGCACGGCGGCAAGCTCGCCTTCCCGTTCCGCCGCTACCAGATCCAGAAGGTCTGGCGTGGTGAGCGTCCGCAGGAGGGCCGGTACCGCGAGTTCACCCAGGCCGATATCGACATCGTCGACAGTGGTGAGCTGCCGAACCACTACGAGGTCGAGCTGCCGCTGGTGATCGCGGACGCGCTGCGCAAGCTGCCGGTGCCCGAGTTCGTGATCAAGGTGAACAACCGCAAGATCCCCGAGGGCTTCTACCGCGGCCTCGGCCTGGACGACGTCACCACCGTGCTCCGGATCGTCGACAAGATCGACAAGATCGGTCCGGAGAAGGTGGTCGAGCGCCTGGTCGAGTCCGGCGCGACGGACAAGCAGGCCCGGCTGGCGGTTCAGCTGGCTGACATCTCCAGCACCGACACGTCGTTCGTGGAGCAGGTGCGTGCACTCGGTGTCGAGCACCCGACGCTGGACGAGGGGCTCGAGCAGCTCAGCCAGGTGATGGCCGCCGCGACCGAGCACGCGCCCGGTCTGCTGCTGGCCGATCTGCGGATCGCGCGCGGTCTGGACTACTACACCGGCGCGGTCTACGAGATCTACCTCGTCGGCCAGGAGGCATTCGGATCCGTCGGCGGCGGCGGCCGGTACGACGCACTCGCGTCGGACGGCAAGACGACGTACCCGGGTGTGGGGATCTCGATCGGCGTCTCGCGGCTGGTGCACCGGCTGATCAGCCAAGGTTTGCTGAAGGGCAGCCGCAGTACGCCGACCGCCGTACTGGTCGCGTTGAACGCGGAGGAGGACCGGGCCGAGGCGATGCGGACCGCGGCGCAGTTGCGGGGCCGGGGGATCCCGGTCGAGGTTGCGCCCGCGGCGGCGAAGTTCGGGAAGCAGATCAAGTTCGCGGACCGGCGGGGGATTCCGTTCGTGCTGTTCAGCACTGAGAACGGGCCCGAGATCAAGGACATTCGCAGCGGTGAGCAGGTGGCGGTCGACCCCGCCACGTGGGCGCCGCCGGCAGTCGACGTACGACCGAAAATCAACACTCAGGAGAACTCGTGATCCGTACCCATTCCGCAGGCTCGTTGCGTGCCGAGCACGCCGGGCAGACCGTCACGCTGGCCGGCTGGGTGGCGCGGCGGCGTGATCACGGCGGCGTGGCGTTCATCGACCTGCGCGACTCCAGTGGCACGGTCCAGGTCGTCATCCGCGACGAGGAGGTCGCCGGACCGCTGCGTTCGGAGTTCTGCCTCAAGATCGTCGGCGAGGTGAACGCGCGGCCGGAGGGCAACGCCAACCCGAACCTGCCGACCGGCGCGATCGAGGTCATCGCGGCTGAGGTCGAGGTGCTGAACTCCGCTGACCCGTTGCCGTTCCCGGTCGAGGAGCACCACGCGACCCCGGTGAACGAAGAGGTCCGGCTCAAGTACCGCTACCTCGACCTGCGTCGCCAGGGCCCGGGTGCGGCGCTCCGGCTGCGCAGCCAGGTGAACAAGGCGGCGCGCGACGTACTGGCTCAGCATGACTTCGTCGAGATCGAGACGCCGACGCTGACCAAGTCGACGCCCGAAGGCGCCCGCGACTTCCTGGTCCCGGCTCGCCTGCAGCCGGGCTCCTGGTACGCGTTGCCGCAGTCGCCGCAGCTGTTCAAGCAGCTGCTGATGGTGGCCGGTATGGAGCGGTACTACCAGATCGCGCGCTGCTACCGCGACGAGGACTTCCGTGCCGACCGGCAGCCGGAGTTCACCCAGCTCGACATCGAGATGAGCTTCGTCGACCAGGACGACGTGATCGCGCTGGCCGAAGAGGTGCTGGCCGCGCTCTGGAAGTTGATCGGGTACGACGTCCAGACGCCGATCCCGCGGATGACGTATGCCGAGGCGATGGCGCGGTTCGGTTCCGACAAGCCCGACCTGCGGATGGGTCTCGAGCTGGTCGAGTGCACCGAGTACTTCAAGGACACCCCGTTCCGCGTGTTCCAGGCGCCGTACGTCGGTGCTGTCGTGATGCCGGGTGGTGCGGACCAGCCGCGCAAGCAGTTGGACGCGTGGCAGGAGTGGGCCAAGCAGCGTGGCGCTCGCGGACTGGCCTACGTGCTGGTCGGCCAGGACGGCGAGCTCGGCGGTCCGGTTGCGAAGAACCTTTCTGAGGAAGAGCGTGCGGGGCTGGCCGACCACGTCGGTGCGAAGCCGGGTGACTGCATCTTCTTCGCTGCTGGTCCGATCAAGACTTCGCGGGCGTTGCTGGGTGCGGCTCGGTTGGAGATCGGTCGCCGCGGTGGCCTGATCGACGAGTCGGCCTGGTCGTTCCTGTGGGTCGTCGACGCGCCGCTGTTCGAGCCGGCCGACGACGCGACCGCCGCTGGTGACGTCGCGGTGGGTTCGGGTGCGTGGACGGCTGTGCACCACGCCTTCACCTCGCCGAAGCCGGACTCGCTGGAGACCTTCGACACCGACCCGGGCAACGCGCTCGCCTACGCCTACGACATCGTCTGCAACGGCAACGAGATCGGCGGTGGGTCGATCCGTATCCACCGCGAGGACATCCAGAAGCGCGTCTTCAAGGTGATGGGCCTGACCGACGAGGAGGCGACCGAGAAGTTCGGCTTCCTGCTCGACGCGTTCAAGTTCGGCGCGCCGCCGCACGGCGGGATCGCGTTCGGCTGGGACCGGATCACCGCGCTGCTCGCCGGGACCGAGTCGATCCGCGACGTGATCGCGTTCCCGAAGTCCGGCGGTGGGTTCGACCCGCTGACCGCGGCTCCGGCGCCGATCACTCCGGCGCAGCGCAAGGAGGCCGGTGTGGACGCCAAGCCTTCCTCGTCGGAGGACAAGAAGAGCTGACGTTGCGTACTTGAGCAACGCTCCTGGGGCGGTGCGAAGGTGAGTGCATTCTTCTCCTTCCGCCCTAGGAGTGCTCATGCTCAAACGCGTTCTCGCGTCCGTGGTCGCGATCGCCGCAGGCAGTTTCGCCATCACCGTTCCGGCGTACGCCGCTCCCTTCCGGACCACCGCGACCAACCTGAACATCCGGGCCGACGCCTATCTGTCGGCTGCCGTGGTCAAGGTGCTGGCCGGGCCGACGTCGGTCGAGGTCGACTGCCAGAAGTCCGGTGACTCGGTCACGGTCGGCACCCGTACGACGACCTGGTGGGCTCATCTGCCGGCGCACGGCGGCTACGCCACAGTCGCGTACCTCGACACCACGGGCACGAAGCTTCCCGGCGTACCGGATTGCCCGCAGGATCCGCCGCAGACCGGTGACGTGACGCTGGCCGACGTACAGGCGATGTTCGGTTCGCGGATTGCGAATCCGTCGCTCGTCCAGACCGGGCTGCCGTCGCTGAACAAGGCGATGCGGGACGCGAGTATCAACACGGTGTATCGCAAGGCGGCGTTCCTTGCGACGTTGGTGCATGAGTCGCGGTTGGAGTACAACATTCGCGAGATCGGTGATACTCGGTTGTACGGCGGTCGTGGGTACATTCAGTTGACCGGCGATTTCAACTATCGGCCGGCTGGTCAGTGGCTCGGTGTTGACCTGATCAACAATCCTGAGCTGGCTCGGGATATTCGCTATAGCGCTCAGATTGCTCGCTGGTACTGGACTGTTGCTCGCAATATCAACCCGTATGCGGATCAGCTGAAGATGGGCCGTGTCAACGCAGCCATCGGCTACCCGCTCGGCGATGGCGCCGAGGATGCCCGTCGTTGCGCGACCTTCCGCACTGCGATCGCCTACCTGAGTGGGCAGCCGGCTCCCGCGGTGAACTGCAGCCGGACGGCGACGATGTCCGGTGATACCACCATGCTCACCCGCGCCCAGTTCGACGCGCTGGCCAAGGTGCCTGGAGCGCCCGGCACCGTGGGCTGATCAGCAGGGTCGAAAGGGTTGAGAACGAGCGGGATCTGGTGAAAAGTCACCGTGACGTGTGGTTCACAGGAAACATTTCACTAGATTCCGCCCTCCTCTCCGCCTCAGGAGTTCCGCATGGTTCTGCGCCGTCTCACTACCCTCCTCGCCGGTCTCGGCCTCGTGGCGGCCGGTCTGGTCACCGCGACCCCGGCATACGCAGCCGTTTTCTCCACCTACGGCAGCGGCGTGAACGTCCGCGCCGACGCCTACCTGTCCGCGGCCATCGTCCGGACGTTGCCAGGGCCGACCTCGATCGATGTCGACTGCCAGAAGCGGGGTGACCGCGTCACGACGTCCGAAGGCACCAGTGAGTGGTGGGCCCATGTCCCCGCACTCGGCGGGTACCTGTCAGTCGTGTTCGTCGCGATCCCCGAGGACAAGCTGCCCGGCGTCGGCGAATGTGGCGTCGACCCGGAACCGCCGTACCGCGAGATCACGCTGGCCGACGTACAGGCCATGTTCGGCTCGCGGATCGCGAACCCGACGCTCGTGGAGGAGGGCCTGCCGTCGCTGAACGAGGCGATGCGCGGCGCTGAGATCAACACCGTGTACCGCCAGGCCGCGTTCCTTGCCACGCTGGTGCACGAGTCGCGGCTGGAGTACAACATCCGCGAGATCGGCGACACCCGCCCGTACGGCGGCCGCGGCTACATCCAGTTGACCACCGAAGGCAACTACCAGCGGGCCGGTGACCACCTCGGCGTCAACCTCGTCAGTGATCCGGAGAAGGCCAGGTCGCTGGAGTGGAGCGCCCCGATCGCCCGCTGGTACTGGACGGTCGAGCGCAGGATCAACCCGTACGCCGACGCATTGCAGATGGGCAAGGTCAACGCCGCCATCGGTTACCCGGCCGGCGACGAGGACGGCCGCCGCTGCGCAACCTTCCGCACCGCCATCGCCTACCTGTCCGGCCAGCCGGCCCCCGCGGTCAACTGCAGCCGGACGGCCAAGACCATGGGCGACACCTCCAAGCTCACCCGCACCCAGTTCGAAGCAGCAGTGAACGAAGGCAGCAGCGGCCTCGGCTGATCCCTCCACACCCGAAGCCACCCCGCGAACCGGCCGGCCCCCCCGAGGGCCCGGCCGGTTTGTTGTTGTCAGCCGAACGTCTTGGACCAGACCTGCTTCCCAGCCTTGTCGAACGCACGCAGGTCAACCTCGAGCCGTCCGGCGTCGGCTTGTGCGCCGGGCAGCACACCGGCGATGTATCCGAGATTGCCGCTGACGCGTGTCGAGTACCAAGGAGACGCTGCCTCGGTCCCCCGAATTCGAAGCTGAACCCGTTCGACGTCGTCAGTGGCGCGGAAGATGTAGTCCGAGTTTGCAACGGTCACCGGTCCTTGATCCTCCGAGCCCCACGACCACGCGCCTGCGACGGGTTCCTGAGCGGACACCCCGTCGTCGAGCTCACTCGTGATGCCATGCCAGAGGACGACGCCGTCCAGGCACTGGAACACCACGTCCTCGTCGACGATGCTGAAGGACTGCAGCAGCTGTCTGCGTTCGTCGGGATGTACCACGTTCTTCACCCAGCGCGCGGAGCGGATCTTGGCAGTCTTTGCATCCGCAGGGCTGTTCCAATGCGACTTGGTGCCGTACGCATCGGTGCTCGGCACGAGACACTTTTCCGCAGCTGCACGGGCCCAGGCCTCGTCTGCGGGGCCGAGGTCGGTTTCCTCCACCTTCGAAGCCTCAGGCGGCACCTGGACGATGCCGGGCGGTCCGGCCGGATCCGTGGAGCCGCCACCGCCGCTGCGGCTCAGGGTGACGACTGTGGTGGTGCTGATCGCGATCGCTGCGGTGGCTGCGACGATCGGCACCCAGGCGAGGAACGGAGTCCACCGCGCCCGCTTGGGTTTGCGAGCCTTCCGGACCAGGTCGTGCTTGACATCCGCGGCGTACCCGGGGTCGAGGTGCTCGACCGGCGGGGGAGTGGTCAGGTTCATCGGTGCTCCTCCAGCAGGGCGGGCAGGCGGCGGCGGGCTCGGAAGAGCCGGGCCTTCACGGTGCCTTCGGCGACCCCCAGGACCGCCGCGGCTTCGGCGAGCGTCAGCTCTGCCCAATAGACGAGCTCGACGGTCTCGCGCTCGTGGGCCGGAAGGGCAGACAGGGCTGCCCGAACGGCCTGGATGTGTTGCTCGGAGTCAACGCGCGCAGCGACCGCCTCGGAGTGGTCCGGGTGGTCCAGGGGCGCCGGTTGGCGGAGCAGGAACTGCGCCAGTCGCCGTCTGGACCGGACGCTGTTCCGGAGCTCGTTGCGGGCGATCGCCAGCAACCAGGGCTTCGCCGTACCGTGCTGCAGCGGTCCGACGTCGGTGCGGCTGAACTGCTTCCAGGCGGTCACAAACGTCGCCTGTACGGCGTCATCGGCGTACGCGTAGGAGCCCGTATGCCGGACCGCATACGCGTGCACGGCTGCGGCGTACCGGGTGAACAGTTCGCCCAGCGCCTCTGGTTCCTGGCGGCGCAGGGCGTCCCAGAGATCGTCGTCCCCGGTGTCAGGCGGAGGGCGATCGACCTGCCGCGAAATCGTCGTCATACCCATCAGGGTCCACACCCTGGGGTCCGGTTGCCACCGGATTGGCACGCACCCAGCTGGTGTCCGGCGTGAGGTACTCCGCCAGCCGCAACCCGGCCTCGGTGAGCTGACCAGCCAGCTGCTCCTCGGTGAGGTTCTGAGTCAGCAACCGCTGCGACCACGTCCGGCCGTCGCGGGTGTGCGTCACCGTGGCAGCAACCTTGTTGCCAGGCAGGTGCTCGACGTCGGAGATCTCCATCCGGCCGCGCTCACTCTCCAGTACGACGGGCTTGGCGAGCTGTGTAGGCAGCTGCTGCTGAATCAGCACCGAGCCGCCCGGACGAACGTGCTGCGCGCACGTCCGGAGCAACCGCAGCCGCTCGGCGTCGTCGGCAACGTTGATCAGGTAGGACATCATCAGTACGACGTCGAACCGCCGGCCGAGCCGCAGTTCGCCGATGGTCGCCTGAATCGTCTCCGTCTCGGGGATGTGGGCGAGCATGCCGGCTGACTCATCGACCGCCACGACCTCGTGACCGCGGGCCAGCAACGGCCGGGTGATGCGCCCGGTCCCGCAGCCCAGCTCGAGAATGCTGCTCCTCGGATCGATCGCCTGGTCGATGAGTTCGTCCTCGCCGTGCGCCTCCGCCTGCTCGTACATCTCGATCGCACTGCCGTCCGGGGTTCGTGGGCCCGGCCCGCTGCCACCTTGTCCGACTCTCATACTTCAAGTCTTTCAACCCCTGGCAAACCGGCCACTCTTTCGGTGGGCGCCGAAAGTACTACGCTCGGCAGATGATCCACGGCGTCCCGATCGAGCTGCTCGCGCACCTGCGCCGCGCCCGAGACGTTGCCGACCGCAACTATGCCGAGCCGCTCGACCTGGCCGCACTGGCCGCGGCCGCCGGCGTCTCGAAGTACCACTTCCTGCGCTGTTTCGCCGCCGAGTACGGCGAAACGCCCATGCAGTACGTCACCCGCCGCCGCATCGAACGCGCGGCAGACCTGTTACGCGCCACCAACCTGACCGTCACCGAGGTCTGCGAACTGGTCGGCTACACCAGCCTCGGCACGTTCTCCCGCCGCTTCCGCGAACTCGTCGGCGTACCACCGACGACGTACCAGCGCACTCAGGCAGGTTCCCGGATCCCGGGGTGCTACGTGTTCATGCTCGGCCTGAACTCCGCAATTCCGGAGAAGCAGCCCGGGCTGTCCGGGGCCTACCGTCGTGAGGACACCAACCATGAGGAGACACCGTGATCACCAACGTGCACCTGGTCACCATCTATGTCCACGACATCGACGAGGCCAAGGCGTTCTACACCGAAAAACTCGGCTTCACCCTCAAGAACGACATCACTCTCAGCGAAGACTTCCGCTGGGTCACCGTCCACCAGCCCGACCACCCCGAACTCGAACTCGCCCTGATGATCCCCGGCCCGCCCATGGACCCCGAGTCCGCCGACGCCATCCGCCGCATCATGGCCAAAGGCATGATGCACGGCGTCGGCCTGGCCACCGACGACTGCCACAAAACCTTCGCCGACCTCAAAGCCAAAGGCGTGGACCACATCC
Organism: Kribbella albertanoniae; assembly: GCF_004348455.1. Classification (GTDB taxonomy): domain Bacteria; phylum Actinomycetota; class Actinomycetes; order Propionibacteriales; family Kribbellaceae; genus Kribbella; species Kribbella albertanoniae. The sequence continues at coordinate 75,636 of NZ_SMKA01000008.1, read as the reverse complement.
AGGAACCCTCCGACCGCCCGTACGGCGTCGAAGCCGTCCTCCGCGACAACTCCGGCAACTGGCTCGTCCTGGTCGAGCAAAAACCCTACTCCCCGAGCGACTTCGAGTAGATCGCCCTCGCGCGCTCCCGCAGCCACTCCTGCGTCGCGCCCGCTCCGCGCGCTCCCACCCACCCCCGGCTACCGCCGTCCTTCCTCCGCGGGCTACCGCCCGCCCCTCCGGCTACCGCCGGCACCTGCGGCCGGCTGCACGTGCGTTGATGGTGCTCACGCTGCTGGTGGTGCAAGGTCCGGACCGCCAGGCCATCACAATTGGTCATCGCGGACGTGCCTACGCGCAACAAGCAGCCGCGCGTTCATTTGTGATGGCAGGCAGGTCCCCTGACAGTCGATGCAGGGCTGTCCGTGGTGGCGCGTCGAGCGAAGTCACCGTGTTGAAGGGGTGGCCCGGGGGAGGGGCGGACCGCTGGCACTGACCAACTCTGGGTGGGCTGCTGGGTTCAGGCTCAGCGCGACACGTCCGGACCGGCCAGGAGCGGGTTGGTGAGTGGGGCAGCTCCGCCCGCTCATGGAAGTCGGAGGAGGTCGTCTTCAGTACGCCGCAGGGCGACGTCGATCGGCTCCTGGTCACCGGGCAGGGGGCGGGGCTTGTCGACTTCGCCGTCATTCCGCACCTGGAGAACGACCGCCACCCGGACGCGTCGCTGGCCAACGCGGAGAAATGGGCGGCCCGGATCCCCGCCCCGACGTACGCGATCGATGACCAGACCGCCGTACGGGTGGCAGCCGACGGCACCGTCGATGTCGTCTCCGAAGGCCAGTGGCAACTGTTCACCCCTCAGCCTGCAGATCCGGCTTGACCGACTGATTCGGCCGACCGCTCAACGGTCCGGGACGGCTTGAGGGCAAAGGCAAGGAGTCCACCGGCGACGGTGAGTACGGCGGCCACCCAGCCGGCGGTGTGCAGACCACGGAGTGCATCGTGCGTACCGGTGACGATCGCGACGAAGACGGCCAGGCCCATCGCGCCGCCGATCTCCTTGGCGGTGCTGGCGACGCCTGCCGCGACGCCTTGCTCGTCCGGCGCCACCCCGGTCCCGGCGGATGCGAACAGCGTCACGAACGCCACCCCACCGCTGACGCCCCAGATGATGCTCCCGGGTAGTAGCGGCCAGAAACCTCCGTCGGTAGAGATCCCCGCAACGAGGGCTGCGATACCGATGCCGGCACCGATCATCGACAGCGCGAGCGTGGTGCGAATGCCCCAGCGATCGAGCAGAGGTGGCGCGAGCTTGACGGCCGCCACCATGCAGACGACTGTCAGTGGCAGGAAGCTCAGCCCCGCCTCCAGAGCGCTGTAGCCGAGGACGGGCTGCAGATACGACGTGAGGATGTAGTACCCGCCGCCGAGCGTGCTTTGGAAGATCGCGATCACTCCCATGGTGATCGCGAGGCTGCGGCCCCGGACCAGCCGCAGTGGGATCAACGGATCGCGGGCGCGCTTCTCGACGATCAGTAGCAGCGCGAGCACCGCGACTCCGGCCAGAAGTGTGCCGGTGCTCTGCACCGACCACCATCCAGCCGATGATCCTGCGGCCAGACCGAGAACCAGCAACGCTGAACCCGCGGTGGCCAAAACCGCCCCGGCGATGTCGAAGCTCCCCTGTGTCCGCCTCGGGTCCGCGGGGAGGAGACGAAGCGCTGCGACAACGCAGACCGCAGCGAGCGGCACGTTGACGAAGAACACCCAGGTCCAGCCGAGGTAGTTGGTCAGGACGCCACCCAGGAGAGAGCCGGCGGCCAGACCCGCACTGCCGGCGAGTCCCCACGCGCCCAGCGCCCGGTTGCGTGCAGGCCCCTCGGCGAAGCTGCGGTAGATCAGAGCGAGTGTTGCCGGAGTCAACAGGGCGCCACCCACACCCTGTACTGCGCGCGCCGCGATCAGGACTCCCGGATCCGAGGCCAGACCACCGGCCAGCGACGCGATCGCATACAACGCCAGCCCGGCCATGAAGAGTTTGCGTGGTCCGAGCCGGTCGACGGCCCGTCCACCGAACAGCAACAGTCCGCCGAGCCCGACGGCGTAGGCGCTGACGACCCACTGCACGGACTGTGGGGTGAATCCCAGCGCAGTCCCGATCTCGGGCAGCGCCACGTACACGATGTTGTAGTCGAGAGCCACGATGAGCTGGGTCAGGGCCAGCAGCCCGAGGCGAAGTCTTTCTCTACTCACGAGACCTGCCTTGTGTATGCCGTGCATTTAGTACACGGCGTTCAATGTTTGCACGGAGAACACTAGCCCAACGCTGTAAACTGTCAAGCGTGAGCCAGACTCCGAGCCGTCGCGACCGGCTCCGCACCGAGACCAGCGCCGAGATCAAGGCCATCGCGATGCGGCTGCTCGCCGACGGCGGACCGAGCGCCATCTCGTTGCGGGCGATCGCCCGTGAGATGGGTATGACCGCGGGGGCGATCTACAGCTACTTCGCGACCAGGGACGACCTGGTCACGGTTCTCGTCGGCGAGATCTACACCTCGGTGGTGGATGCCGCCGAGGCGGCCCGCGATGCCGTACCCGAGGCCGACCCCGGTGGCCGGATCATCGCCTGGGGAAAGGCGATCCGCGATTGGGCCGTGGCCGACCCCGAAGGCTTCCGGCTGATCTACGGCGATCCCGTTCCCGGCTACCAGTTACCGGCGGAAAGCCCTGGCAAGCAGGCGGAACTCCGCGCCTGTACGGCGTTGGTCGGGCTGACCGCAGCGGCCTGGCCCACGTTCGCCGCGGGTCGCGCCGGCCACGGTCGCCGCTATCACTGGACGGACTTCGATCCTGCCCTGGATGCTCACGTCCGTGAAGAATTCCCCGACCTCCCGCCGGCAGGTATCGCCCTGACGCTGCGGATCTGGGGCCGGATGCACGGCCTGATCTCACTCGAGATCTACGGCCACCTGACCCCCCTGACCTCCGACGCCGCCGCCATCTACGAAGACGAGCTGCGCGACCTCGTCGCCTCGCTCGGCCTGACCTAGTCAGGCTTGACTCGATCTGTTTGTATCAATACATTTGGTACAAGCGAGTGGAGGGAGCGGGGGAGATGCTGGCTGTTCTGGGGCTTGCGGTGGTGATTCTGGTGGTGGTGTGGTCGCAGCGGAAGAAGACGGCTCGGTCCGAGGTGAACCGGCTGATTCGGCAGGGTGGGCTGCCGGCTGATCCCGATCTTGCCGAGGCGGCGATCGGGTGGTTCCAGCGGCGGGTCGGGGTGCTCAGCATCGGGTATCTGCTGGGGATTCTGGTGGGTGGTGTGGTGCTGCTGTTCAGTGGGCAGGCGTTCCAGTTCGGTCCGGACTCCGAGGGCGGTTCAGGGCTCGGTCCGATTGTGTGGGCGTTTGCGGCTGCGTCGTTTATCGGTGGTGGTGCGACGCTGTTGGACGCCTATCGGGCGGTGCGGCGCTCGAAGGTCGACGGGCCCCGGACGGCGACGCTGCGGCCACGCCGCCTGGGTGACTATCTGACTCCGGTCGAGACGGCGATCCACTACGGGGTCGTCGCGATACCGTTGGTGTGCATTGGATTGGGCGTCGGCGTGCTCAGCTCGGACAATCGTCCGGCGCGAGGTTGGCTGCTGGTCGCGAGTGGTTCGGTCGCGGTGCTGCTGTGGGGCGCGGGCATAGCGCTTGAGCGGATGGCGCTTCGAGTCAGTCAGTCGTCCGGGCGGCCGGCGCAACTGCTCTGGCAAGAGGCGTATCGGGCGGCGACGCTGCGCGACCTCGGTACGGCGATCATCACCGTCAGCTGGCTTCTTGGGGCATCGGTGCCGTCGTCGTTCGACTGGCGGGGGCACCCGATGTACTTCTGGGATGTCGCGTTCGGGGTGTTCCTGGTGTCGATGGTGCTCATGCTCGTGAACTCCTGGATCCCCATGACCCCCTGGGCTCTGCGGCGGGTGCGGCGGGTGGTCGGATGATCATCTCGGTGGATCCGGCGGCGGCGAAACCGCCGTACGAGCAGGTGAAGGAGCAGATCGACGGGCTGATTCGGCGGGGGGAGTTGGCTCAGGGGACGCGGTTGCCGACGGTTCGGCAGTTGGCGGGGGATCTGGGGCTGGCGGTCAATACGGTGGCTCGGGCTTACAAGGAGCTCGAGGCTGATCGGATGATCGAGACGCGGGGGCGGAACGGGACGTTCGTGCTGGCGTCGCGGAGTCAGGTCGACGACGAGGAGACGCGGGCGGCGGCGACGGTGCTGGCGCGGGCGGCCCGGCGGGCGGGGATCAGCCTGGCCGAGGCGACCGAGATCCTGCACCGGGCCTGGTAGAGATCCGATCTCCCGGAAACGATTCCAACCACATCCGGTCAACGATGTAACGAGGTCTGTACACGCTCTCATCGGATTGCTACTGTCCGGCCAGATTTGACATCGATGTCAGCGACAGGGAGTGGTCACGATGGTCTCGAGACGAACGTTCCTGGCGGGCAGCGGTGCAGTGACGGCAGGTGGGATCGGACTGGTCCCGGGCCTGACAACCACTGCGAATGCTGCACCATCGACGTCCGGCAGCCCCGCCCGGCTGCTGCCGGCCTTCAACCGCCCGAAGCACCTGCACTACGGCGATGCGAGCAAACTCAGCGGTCAGGACCAGACGCTGCTGACAACGTTGCAAGGCATCGTCAACCGCGCGCAGCCCGAGCTGTACTTCCTCTACGACACCGGCACCCAGAGCACGCCGGACACCAAGTGGCTGACCGACATGCGGTTGCCGACGACGCTCTACCGGAACCCGCTCGACCTGGTGGCGAAGTACCGGCACCGGGTCCGCGGTGCGATCGTCTACGACCCCGCCGTACCGGACTCGCTGAACGTCGCGACCACCCTGGCCGGCCTCGAGGACTGCGTGGTCGCGAACGCCGATCAGGCCAAGGCGCACGGCCTGAAGATCGTGCAGGACCTGCGCGGGAAGTTCGACGACGACCGGGTGAAGACGTACCGGTGGCAGCTCGACAACCTGTTCCCGCGGGTCACCCACAAGCTGCTGGCAGGCCTGCCGCCGACCCGGGTGGTCGCGGTCGAGAACGTGCAGTGGCAGGAGATCGCCCGGGAAACCCGCCAGATCCGGGACTCCTCGAACCGCGGCAACTACGACCTCGACGTGTCGGCCAAGCTCGGCAAGGGCAAGGTGTACGTCCGGTGGCAGGACTCGTTCGGGGACGACGGCTGGGGTCCGTCGGTGTCCGAGGTGTGGGTGAAGGCGAACGGCGTCGAGATCGCGCACTTCAAGCCGGGGACGCCGGAGGAGGAGCAGTACCTCTTCGACGGCGCGAACTCGAGTATCGGTGGTGAGGCCAACCGCTTCAGCGACGGTGGTGGCTACTACATCTACGCCTTCGAGCCACCAGCCGGTACGACGTCCCTCGTGGTGACCGTGACGATGTGGAACCAGTACCTGGTCTCGATCACCGACACCGCGCCCACGCGGATCGAACCGTTCGCGTACTTCCGCGACTACGTGGTGGCCACCAAAGCCCTGGTGAGCTGGCTACCGCCGAGTGGTGCGACCGGTGAGCTTCTGATCGAGCACCTCACCAAGTGGCCGACACTCGCGCCGTACATGGGGTGGTTCGCGAACGACGTCGCCGGTGAGTGGGACGGTGTCGACCTCGCTTCGAAGGGTGGTTCGCCGGTGATCGCGGCGGACTTCTACATGAACGGGACGGTGCATGCCGGGTTCACCGCACCGATCTCGGACAAGGTCCGGCCGATCCGGCGGATCAGCAAGCCGAAGAACAAGGTCTATCTGACGTTGACGTTCGGTGAGGGCGACAACATCCAGTACTGCCAGCGCCACATGCGCGATCTGTGGGACGACCCGAAGCGTGGCGAGGCTCCGGCGAACTGGACGATCAGTCCGATGTTGCTGGAGACCGGTCCGGGACTGTTCAGTCATTTCCAGCGGACTGCCACGGCCAACGACCTCCTGGTCTGTGGACCGTCCGGTGCGGGCTACACCTACCCCGGCTCGTGGGTACCGAGCGAGTTCACCCAGTTCCTGAAGCTGACGGGCTCACAACTGCGCCGTACCGGCATGGATCAGGTGTACTCGTACAGCCACCGGGAGAACGACAAGTGGGTCGTGCTCTCGGAGGAGATCGCGGCCGGGTTCGCGAAGTACACGCCACTGAAGGGCATCATGCAGACCTGGGACGGCGACCTGCTCGCTGTCCGCCAGGGCGGTCTGCCGATCGCGGGTCAGTGGGGTGCACCGGGTAAGGCCGGGGAGTACAAGACCGCACTGGATGCTCAGGTCGCGAAGTGGGACGGCACCAAGCCGCTGTTTATCTCTGGCGGTATCAACGCCTGGAACTGGACGCCGTCCGATATCGCCGAGCTGGCTGGTCTGCTGGACGACCGGTACGAGCTGGTGCTGGCCAACGCGTTCTTCGACCTGATGAACCGAGTCCTGCCGTAACAAACGCGTTCCGGCGGGCGCCGCGTGCGCCCGCCGGAGCTGCGGTCAACGGAAGAGCTTGTAGGCGTTCTGGATCGTGTGGGCGGCGACCGCACGGCCCAGAGTCGCACCGACGGTGTCCGCGGTGCGGGTGTGGATCCCGGACCAGACGCGGGCGTCGACGTTCTCGGCGGTGAGCTGTCGCCAGTCCGTGTAGGTGCGGGTCACGCCGGGAGCTGTCGGGCTGCCGATCGTGTAGGGCTTGGCTGTGCGTGGGCCCACCAGAGCGGTCAGCACCTGTTCTGCCGAGCCGGAGTACGTCGTGTGACCGCTCGGGTAGTCCGGGTGGGCCGGTGTGTTGTGCAGGGGCGTCCACTGCGCATCCACGGTCGCGCGCAACGCGGTCACCGGGCGCCAGCGCTGGTACGCGTACTTGGTGTCGGAGGTGGCGATCTGGGTGTCCACGGAGGCGACGTGGAACAGTGCGACCAGCTTGACGCGCTCGGCCAACGGACGCCGTACCGCTTCAGCCACTGCGACGCGTAGCGGCTCGGTGTAGAGCACGTACGACGAGCCGTACCAGAACTGCGCCGTGTCGGTCTGGGCCTGGGTGCGGGTGGTGCTGGCGAGGGCTCCGTCCGCACGGACCTCGGCCAGGTCGCGGTTGTACCGCGGACTACCCAGCGCCGGCGGCGGCCCGGGGCGGAACTGGTCAGCTGCCTTGAGCAGGAAGGGCTTGGCCACGCGATTCCCGTACTGCGTTCCCGGGCTGTACGTCGGCGGCGTCGGCTGCCAAACGCCAGGGCTGGTGGACGGTGGGCTGAACGGTGCATTCACCGCCGCCGGATCCAGCCCGTCGTTGGCGCGGGAGGCCAGTAAAGCCTTGGCCTGCTGGCGCCCGGCCGCCGCGCCGGCAGTCTCGTCGGCGCCGTCAGGGATCCGGCCGAGTGTGGTGGCGAGCGCCTCGTCGAGCTGCGTCTTGCGAGCAGGCGCGAGCGTCACCAAGGTCTCGTGGACCGCCGCGGCCAGTGCGGCCTCTTTGTACGGCGTTGCTGCAGCAGCTGACCGGGTGAGCGCGCGACCGGCCGCGAGCCAGCCGATCGCCCAGGTGCGGTTGTTCGTCACCTGGGTCGGCGCACCGGCCGCAGCGATCGTGTTCGCCGTGACGTCGTACCACTCCAGGGCGACGTCGACCGGCTGAGTGGGAGTGCCTGCCGCCGGGCCGGCAAGCACTGTGGACAAGATCAGGGCGGGAACGGCCGCCAGAACAAGGGCTTTGCGTTGGGTCGTCACCTGAGAAGCGTGACAGGTTGTGACCGTCACCAAACACCTGTATCACTACTTGGGAACTAGACTTTCAGCTTGACGAATCACCAGCGGTGCGCGACGTCGATCACCAGCCGGTCGGACAGCGTGATGACCCGGAACGGCAGCCGGGCGCGGACGCCGAGCCCGAGAGTCGTCTGCCCTTCGAAGCTTCCGGCGTACGCGACCTGCCGGAAGGTGTCGTAGCCGCGGACATCCGGGGCCTTGAGCGCTTTGTACGACGGCGCCTGGACGATGATCTGCAGCTTCGCGCCACCACGCAGCGGGACGACGAAACCGGAGCCGTCCTGGGTGACGTTGCTGACGTAGCGAACGTCGTACCCAGGAGCTCGGCCTTGCAGGTCGACGACGAGCCGGTCGAAGCAGGCGTGCCTTCCGGTGCGGACGGCGACTGCCGGGGACTCGACCATCCGGGCGTTCGCTTCGGGCAGCGATCCCCAGCCGGATGGGCAGGACACGGTGGCGGTGGAGACTGTCTGAGGGGCGGGGGACGAGCCGGGTGCAGCCAGTGCAGCCACAGGAATTGCGGCTACAACCAGCGCGGCGAGGATCGTCTTCGTGGGGATGTGGTTGATGTTCATGATGGTCCCCCTCTCAGGACTTACTCGTTGGACGCCGACGGGGCCGGATTGGTTGACTGCGACGATGACGCCAGACGAACTGCTCGACGTGTTCCATCGCCGCATCCGGTTGCCGGACGCGGACACGATCCCCGGCTGGAAGGTCGAGCACGACGGCCTGGTGCACCGCTCGTACGTCGAGGGCCCGGAAGGCGCGGGTTTCGTCGAGACACCGCGCGGGCTGGGCGACGACCCGGACGCGGTCATCGCCCGCGAACTCGCCTTCTTCGGCGAGCGTGGATTGTCGTTCGAGTGGAAGACCTACGCGTACGACGAACCGGCCGACCTCGGTGAGCGGCTGGTCCGGGCGGGGTTCACGCGGGAGGACCCGGAGACGCTGATCCTGGGTGAGGTCGACCGGATCCTCGAGCGGCCGTCGGCGCTGCCGTCGAAGGCGGTTCTGCGGGAGGCCGAGGGGCCGGACGATTTCCACCGGATCGCCGTACTGATGAACGACCTGTGGGGCAACGGCCTGACCGGGGTCGAGGAGCGGCTGGCGGCCGAGGCGCGGATGTTCCCGGAGCGGTTGTCGGTGTTCCTGATCGAGGACGCGCTGCGCGGTGCGGACGGTCCGGTCGCGTCGGCGGCCTGGATCCGGTTCCACCCGGGCACGGGGTTCGCCAGCCTGTGGGGTGGCGGCACGCTGCCCGAGTGGCGCCGGCAGGGCCTCTACAGCTCGCTGCTGGTGCACCGGGCCCAACTGGCCAAGGAACGCGGGTACGAATTCCTCCGCGTCGACGCCTCCGAGGACTCCCGCCCGATCCTGCAGAAACTGGGCCTGCACGGGGTCACCACGACCACGCCGTACGAGTGGAGCCCTGAGACACGCTGACCTGGTCGGCGGAACGACACGCCGAGGCTGTACGTTGCCGTCATTATGGCTCTGAAAATCACCTCGCGCTTTCGCCGGCTGCTGCAGCGTCCCGGATCGATCAACCTCGGCCCCTACGAGCGGCTCTCGCAGCTGGTGCTCGAGGCGGAGGAGACTGTCGAGCCGCTGACCGACGAGGAGCTCACCGAGTCCGTCAGTGAGCTCCGGACCACCGGTGGGCTGCACGAGGACGAGCAGATCGAGTTCCTGGCGCTGGCCCGGGACGCGGCTCGGCGCACGCTGGGTGAGTCGGCGTTCGACGGCCAGATCGTGGGCGCGCTGGCGATGATGCAGGGCCGAGTGGTCGAGATGGCGACCGGTGAGGGCAAGACGCTCGCCGGTGCGTTCGCCGCGGCCGGGTACGCGGTCGGTGGCCGCAGGGTGCACGTGCTGGCGGTCAACGACTACCTGGCCCGCCGCGACGCGGAGTGGATGGCGCCGGTCTACGAGCTGCTCGGGGTGACGGTGTCGCACGTCGGCCAGGCCTCCACGCCGGAGGAGCGACGGACGGCGTACCAGGCTGAGGTTTGCTACGTGCCGGTCAGCGAGGTCGGCTTCGACGTACTGCGCGACCGGCTCGTCAACGACGTGTCGGAGCGGGTCACGACCGAGCCGGACGTGGCGCTGGTCGACGAGGCGGACTCCGTGCTGATCGACGAGGCCCGCGTGCCGCTGGTGCTCGCCGGGGCGACCCGGACCGAGGAGCTGGACGACGACGTCGTACAGATCGTCCGCACGCTGCGCGCCGGCGTCGACTACGAGATCGACGGCGACGGCCGGACCGTCGCACTGACGGACCGCGGCACCGACAAGGTCGAGAAGGCCTTCGGTGAGCGCGCCGCCGTCGTCGCCGAGGCCGCGAAGGCCGAAGCTGTGCAGGCCGATGTTGAAGAGGCCGACTCCGAGGACGAGGTTGCGGAAGACGCCGAGGACAAGGCGGAAGACGAAGTCGCGGCGCCGAGCGTCAACTTGTACGACGACGAGAACCTCGACCGGCTGACCCAGATCAACGTCGCGCTGCACGCCGAGGTGCTGCTGCGCAAGGACGTCGACTACCTGGTCCGCGACGGCAAGGTCAGCCTGATCAACAACAACCGCGGCCGGATCGCCAAGCTGCAGCGCTGGCCCGACGGTCTGCAGGCCGCCGTGGAGGCGAAGGAAGCCGTCCCGGTCAGTGACTCCGGTGAGGTGCTCGACAGCATCACCGTGCAGGCGCTGATCAAGGGCTACAAGTCGCTCTGCGGCATGACCGGTACGGCGGTGGTCGTCGGCGAGTCGCTCCAGGAGTTCTACGACGTCGAGGTGGCCGTCGTACCGCCGAACAAGCCGAACATCCGCAAGGATGCCGAGGACCGGCTGTACCTGACCGTCGAGCAGAAGAACGTCGCCCTCGTCGAGCACATCGCCGAGGTGCACGAGACCGGCCGCCCGATCCTGATCGGCACCCACAGTGTCGAGGAGTCCGAGCAGCTGAGCGACCGGCTCGAGGCCGCCGAGATCCCGCACGTCGTGCTGAACGCGAAGAACGACGCCGAGGAGGCGGGCATCATCGCCGAGGCCGGTGTGCCGGGGACGGTCACCGTTTCGACGCAGATGGCCGGTCGCGGTACCGACATCCGCCTCGGTGGCAAGGACGAGTCGCACGACAAGGACAAGGCCATCGAGCTCGGCGGCCTGTACGTGATCGGCACCGGCCTGCACGCATCCCGCCGGCTCGACGACCAGCTGCGCGGCCGCGCCGGCCGCCAGGGCGACCCGGGCGGTTCGCTGTTCTTCGCCAGCCTCGGCGACGAACTCGTCGTCCGGTACTCCGTTTCGTCCGGCCTGCGCCCGCACCCGGACGAGACCGGCCGCCTCAACGACCGTAAGTCCGTCGGCATGCTCGACCACGCCCAGCGGGTCGCGGATGGCGCCAACGCCGAGCTGCACCGTACGACGTGGCAGTACCACCGGCTCACCGGTCAGCAGCGTTCGATCCTGCTCGACACCCGCGAGAAGGTGCTGACCGAGGACCTGGCCGCGACCGAGCTGTCCGAGCGGGTCAAGGAGAAGTACGACGAACTGGTCGAGGAGCACGGCGAGGACAAGGTGAAGGACGCCGCCCGGCGGATCGCCCTGCACCACCTCGACCGCCGCTGGACCGACCACCTCGCCTTCCTGGCGGACCTGCGCGAGGGCATCCACCTGCGCTCCCTGGCCGGCGGCATCGTGCACATGAAGCCGATCGACGAGTTCAACAAGTCCGCGATCGCGTCGTTCGACACGCTCATCGCCGACGCCTGGAAGGACGCCGCCGAAACCTTCGCCGAGGCCACCATCACGGATTCTGGCCTGGACGAAGCGGCCTCCGGCGTCCCGCGCCCGACCGCCACCTGGACCTACCTCGTCAACGACAACCCCTTCGGCACCGAAGCCGACCGGATCCTCGGCCGGCTCCGCAACGCCATCCGCCCGCAGTCGGGGGCCGAGGCCGAGGAGATCCTCCCGGAGGACTTCGACGAGGACGACCTCCCCGAAGAACTCCGCGACGCCGACTCCGACGACGACCTCCCCGAGGAACTCCGCGAAGCCGACTCCGACGACCTCCCCGAAGAACTCCGCGAAGCCGACTCCGACGACGACCCGAAGGACGCCAAGAAGTAGCCGGCCACGCCGCTTTTGTGGAGTCTGGCTGCCGCTCCGTGGCAGTACGACTCCACAAACCCCCGCAACTCCGATCGGAGGCGGCCGGCGACGTCTGCGGTAGCTGGTCCGCGCCACCACTGGTGGCCTGAGACACCTTGTGACGGCTGGAGACCTGTGGCACGGAGTCTCCGGCCCCAGCTTCTGGTCTCCGGCCACAACTGGTGGCGTGGGCGGCGGCTCAAACGGGGAATCCGGGCAATCCGCCGTACTGCGGTCACCAACTGGGGACTGCGGACAGCCGGTCAGATGTCCCACGTCCCCACTTCATGCACGCGGTCCCCAGCGACCGCCCACCCCGGCCACCCAGCAACGCGGAATGTCGGTGGCAGTGGTTAGGCTCTTGGGGTGAGTGAGGGCTTGTTCGATCTGCCGGGAGCTCCTGCGCCTGCGAGGGGTGGCGGGAGCCTGGCGGACGTGGACCATACGGCGGCGCCACTGGCTGTCCGGATGCGGCCGCGGAGTCTGGATGAGCTCGTGGGGCAGCAGCATCTGCTGGCCCCGGGTTCGCCGTTGCGGCGGCTGGTCGAGGGGGACCAGCCGATGTCGCTGCTGTTGTGGGGGCCGCCGGGGACTGGGAAGACCACGATCGCGGCGGTCGTGTCGCACCAGACGAACCGGAAGTTCGTGGAGCTGTCCGCGGTCACGGCCGGGGTGAAGGACGTTCGGCAGGTGATCGACGGGGCGCGGCGTGACCTGGCCCGCCCGGGCGGTGCTGTCGAGACGGTGTTGTTCATCGACGAGGTCCACCGCTTCACGAAGGCCCAGCAGGACGCCCTCCTGCCCGGCGTCGAGAACCGCTGGGTCACCCTGGTCGCCGCCACCACGGAGAACCCGTTCTTCTCGGTCATCTCCCCGCTGCTGTCCCGCAGCCTGCTCCTCACCCTGGAATCGCTCACCGACGACGACATCTCGGTGCTCCTGGATCGCGCGCTCGTCGACGAGCGAGGGCTGGCCGGAGAGTTCACGCTGGCACCCGACGCCCGCGACCACCTGCTCCGGATGGCCGGGGGAGACGCGCGCCGAGCTCTGACCTACCTGGAAGCAGCAGCCGGCGGAGCCCGCGCCAAACACCCTGCCAAGCCCACCCCCGCCACATCCACGGGTGACGACTCAGCATCCGCCGCCTCGGTGGACGACGACTCCGCGAGCGCCGACTCCGCGAGCGCCGATTCCGCGAGCGCCGATTCCGCGAGTGCCGATTCCGCGAGTGCCGGCCCCGCGAGTGCCGGCCCCGCGACGACTCCGCCCGCGACGATCGACCTGGAGACGCTGGAGACGGCGGTCGACCAGGCCGCCGTACGGTATGACCGGGCGGGGGATCAGCACTATGACGTGGCTTCGGCGTTGATCAAGTCGATTCGTGGCTCGGACGTGGATGCGGCGATGCACTACCTGGCGCGGATGATCGTGGCCGGTGAGGATCCGCGGTTCATCGCGCGCCGGCTGGTGATCTCGGCCAGTGAGGACATCGGCATGGGTGACCCGACGGCCCTGGGCGTGGCGGTTGCCGCGGCCGACGCCGTACAGCTGATCGGTATGCCGGAGGCGCGGATCAACCTCGCCCAGGCAGTCGTCGCGCTTGCGCTGGCGCCGAAGTCGAACGCCGTCATCACCGCCGTCGACGCCGCGATCGCCGACGTGAAGGCCGGCAAGATCGGTCCGGTCCCGTCCCATCTGCGCGACGCCCATTACGCCGGTGCGAAGAAGATCGGCCACGGCTCGTCGTACCAGTACTCCCACAACGATCCCCGCGGCGTCGTCGGCCAGCAGTACGCCCCCGATGTCATCGACGGCACCGACTACTACAACCCCACCCGCCGCGGCGGCGAAGCGGCGTACGCAGACCGCGTAGACGCCATCCGCAAAATCCTCCGGAACCGCAAATGACCCAACTCGACGACCACGTCACCGCGTTCAACCATGCCGTAACCACCGGCGACTGGGACACCTTCGCCACCCGCTTCGCGGACGACGCCCAGATGACGTTCGTCGGCGTACCAGCTGGCCCTTTCACCGGCCGCGCGACCATCGCCGCCGCCTACGCAGCCAACCCACCCGCCGAAACCATGACCCTGCTCGACCCAGACACCGGCCGCTTCCAATGGGCCGGCGGCGGCACCGGCACGATGCACCTGACCTGGGCCCCCGACGGCACCGTCCAAGAGCTCACAGTCGTCTTCGACTAGTCCTCCGGATAGGGCATCGCAGCCCGGCGCTCGAACGGCTATGGCAGTAGCTCAGGCGCCCAGAACGACTCGCTGACCACCAACTGAGTGCCCCGCCGCAGCAGGAAGATCCGCTCGAAGTCCTGCTGCAGTACGGCGTCGCCCGCCTCCGCGGTCAGTACGGCGATCACGTGCCGCGCGATCTCGTCGTACTGCGGCCCCGGCTCCTCGAACTTGTCGAGCCGGAAGCCGACGCTGATCTCGGGCTCATCTAGCACCAGGTTCGGCCGGCTGTCGGGGTGCACGGTGATCCGCAGGCCGGTCGGGGTCTTGTGGGTCGTGAGGTACCAGACCTCCGGCACCAGCAGCCGGCTGATCACCTCAGCAGGCGTCGCCGTACAAAGCTGAAACGTGTACTCGATCGCCACCCCGCTCACTCTAGGGCCGGTTTGGTGGGGGACTGTTATGTGGGGGATGGTGTCCTGGACGGTTGTGCGGTATGGGCGCGCGATAGGGTCGTGCGGTCCACGTGGTCGCAACGGAAGGTGGATCGTTTTCCATGAGCGTCGGTGAAGTCGCAGGGCTGATAGCGGCCTGCGCGCTGCTCATTCTGGTGGGCCTGCTGGCCTATCCGATCCTGAAGCTCGGCAAGGTGCTGGACGAGACGCGGATCATGGTGAAGGGCGTCTCGGATTCCAGTGTGCCGTTGCTGGGTGAGGTCACCACGACGGTGGCCACCACGAACGCACAGCTGGCCAAGGTGGACACGATCACCGACAACGCGACCACGGTGACCACGAACGCGGCGGCGCTGGTGTCGCTGTTCTCGGCGACCGCGGGTGGGCCGCTGGTGAAGGCGGCGGCGTTCACGTACGGCGTGCGCCGGGCGCTCGGTGAGCAGCAGCGCAAGGACGTGAGCCGCCGGGTGAAGGACGAGATGAAGGCCGAGCGGAAGGCGCGGAAGCGGTGAAGCGAATCTTCTGGCTGATCGTCGGGATCGCCGTGGGTGTCTATGCGGTGACCCGGTTGAAGAAGCGGGCGCAGGTGCTCGCCCCGGAGTCCGTGCAGGAGTCGGCGGCCAAACTGGCCGCGGCGGTCCGGCACTTCGGAGACCAGGTCCGTGAGGGCATGGCGGAGCGCGAAGCAGAATTGAAGGACGCGTTGGGTATCGACGCGGCGGCGAACGAACGTGAGGACTACCGGTAACACCATGGAAACCAGTGAGATCAGGCGGCGGTTCCTGAGCTACTTCGAGGACCGCGGCCACACGGTGGTGCCGAGTGCGCCGTTGCCGTCGCCGGACCCGAACCTGCTGTTCAACGTGGCCGGGATGGCCCAGTTCGTGCCGTACTTCGTCGGCCAGCAGACGCCGCCGTACGCGCGCGCGACCAGTGTCCAGAAGTGTGTCCGGACGCTCGACATCGAAGAGGTCGGGAAGACCACCCGGCACGGCACGTTCTTCCAGATGAACGGCAACTTCTCCTTCGGCGACTACTTCAAGGAGCAGGCGGTCCAGTACGCCTGGGAGCTGGTCACGAAGTCGCAGGCCGACGGTGGCTACGGGTTCGACGAGTCCAAGCTCTACGCCTCGGTGTACTACGAGGACGACGAGGCGATCGACATCTGGAAGCGGGTCGCCGGCCTGCCCGACGACCGGATCGTCCGGCTCGGGATGAAGGACAACTTCTGGTCGATGGGCATCCCCGGCCCGTGCGGCCCGTGCTCGGAGATCCTGATCGACCGCGGGCCGGAGTTCGGCGCGGACCGGGACTGGGAGGCGGGCGACCGCTACCTGGAGTTCTGGAACCTGGTCTTCATGCAGAACATCCGCGGCGAGGGTGGCGGCAAGGACGGCTACCCGATCCTCGGTGAGCTGCCGAAGAAGAACATCGACACCGGTCTCGGCCTCGAGCGCGTCGCGTACCTGCTGCAGGGCGTCGACAACATGTACGAGATCGACGAGATCTTCCCGGTGATCGAGCAGGCCTCGGAGCTGACCGGCCGCAAGTACGGCGTGGACCAGGTGGACGACGTCCGGTTCCGGGTCATCGCCGACCACGTCCGTAGTGCGCTGATGCTGATCGGCGACGGCGTCACCCCGGGCAACGAGCAGGGCGGGTACGTCCTGCGCCGGCTGCTGCGCCGTGCGATCCGCTCGGTCCGCCTGCTGGGCTACGAGGACCCGAGCCTGGTCGAGCTGCTGCCGGTCAGCCTGCAGCAGATGAAGAAGTCGTACCCGGAGCTGGAGGCCGACTTCGGCCGGATCAGTCAGGTCGCGTATGCCGAGGAGGAGGCGTTCCGCCGGACTCTGACGGCCGGTACGACGATCTTCGACCTGGCCGTGAAGGAGACCAAGGCCGGTGGCGCGCACCAGCTCGAGGGCGCGAAGGCGTTCCAGCTGCACGACACCTACGGGTTCCCGATCGACCTGACCGTCGAGATGGCGTCCGAGCAGGGGCTGAACGTCGACACCGAGGGTTTCCGGTCGCTGATGAAGGAACAGCGCGACCGGGCCAAGGCGGACGCGCGGGCCAAGAAGGCCGGTCACGCGGACACCACGGGCTACCGCGAGCTGCGGGAGTCGGGCGTCACCGAGTTCACCGGCTACCAGGAGCTGACCACCGATTCGCGGGTCCGCGGTCTGCTCCGCGACGGTGTGGTCGCCAACGCGGCCGAGCAGGGCGAGACCGTCGAGGTCGTGCTGGAGAAGACCCCGTTCTACGCCGAGTCCGGTGGCCAGATCGCCGACGAGGGCCTGATCGTGGCCGACGGCGTGAAGCTGAAGGTGCTCGACGTTCAGCGTCCGGTCAAGGGCCTGATCGTGCACAAGGTCGAGGTTGTCGAGGGCGTCCTGCGCCCGGGCCTCGACGTACACGCCGAGGTCGATCACGAGTGGCGGGTCTCGGCCTGCCAGGCGCACTCCGGCACGCATGTCGTGCACGCCGCGCTGCGTCAGGTGCTCGGCCCGAACGCGCTGCAGAGCGGTTCGTACAACAAGCCCGGCTACCTGCGGCTCGACTTCGCGTGGGGCTCGGCGCTGGACCAGGCCACTCGCTCCGAGATCGAAGAGGTCGCGAACCTCGCCGTACGGCAGGACCTGCCGGTCGCGGCGCAGTACATGACGCTCCCGGAGGCTCGGGAGTGGGGCGCGCTGGCGCTGTTCGGTGAGACGTACGACGAGCAGGTCCGGGTCGTCGAGATCGGCGGCCCTTGGTCGCGTGAGCTCTGCGGTGGCACGCACGTGAAGCACTCGTCGCAGGTCGGCGCATTGACCGTCACCAGCGAGTCCTCGGTCGGCGCCGGTGTGCGCCGCGTCGAGGCCCTCGTCGGCATGGAGGCACTGCGCTACCTCGGCAAGGAGCGCGCACTCGTCCGGCTGCTCAGCGAGAACCTGAAGGCCCGTCCGGAGGAGCTGGTGGCCAAGGTCGCCGACCTGTCCGACCGGCTGCGCGCGGCGGAGAAGGAGCTCGAGAAGGTCCGCGCCGGTCAGGTGCTGGCGATGGGTGCCGAGCTGGCCGCAGCGCCGCGCGACGTCTTCGGCGTCCAGTACGTCGGCCACCGGGCTCCCGACGGTGTGAACGGTGGGGACCTGCGCAAGCTGGCCCTCGACGTCCGCGGCCGGATGGCGGCCGACAAGCCGGCCGTGGTGGCGGTCCTGAGCGTGAACGACGGCAAGCCCGGCATCGTGATCGCACTGAATGACACTGCCCGTGAGTGGCGGCTGTCGGCCGGTGACCTGGTGCGCGTCGCGGCCGAGAAGCTCGGTGGCAAGGGCGGCGGCAAGGCCGATGTCGCGCAGGGTGGCGGCACGGACGCGTCCGGTGCCGACGCTGCGCTGGCCGCTGTCGAGTACACCGTCGGCCAGCTCGTCACTGGCTGACCATGAGACGGGGCGTGCGGATCGCACTGGATATCGGAGACGCCCGGATCGGCGTCGCCAGCAGCGATCCGCACGGAATCCTGGCCACCCCGGTGGAGACGATCCGCCGGGGGCCCGGTGATCTGGGTAGGATCGCCGCACTCGCCGCCGAACTGGAGGCGTTCGAGATCGTGATCGGTCTGCCACGCTCCCTGTCCGGGGGTGAGGGACCGGCCGCGGTGAAGATCCGGGAGACGGCGAAGCAGGTGCAGGACTTGGTGCAGGCGGGGAACGCGGCTCTGGCGGTGCGGCTGGTGGACGAGCGGTTCACCACGGTCACCGCCGAGCGGATGCTGCGCGAGCGTGGGAAAAAGGGTGCCAAGCGGCGGGCCGTGGTCGACCAGGCCGCGGCGGTCGTGATTCTGCAACATGCGCTCGACCTCGAGCGGGAGACCGGGAACCCACCGGGGAGGGCCTTGTGACGAGACCGACGGTGGACGACGACGACCTGGACCTCGGGCTGCGTCCGGAGAGCCGCCTCGAGCGGCGCCAGAACCGCCGCAAGCAGCGCGCCCGTCGCGGCTTCGGCTGTTTCGCGGTGCTCATCTCGCTGCTCGTCGTGGGCTCCCTGGTGGGCGGCGCGGTGGTCGGCTTCGGCAAGGGTAAGGAAGCGCTGGAGAAGGTCTTCGCGGCCCCGGACTACGAGGGCGAAGGCACTGGCGTGGTGACCGTCGAGATCACCAAGGGCCAGAGCAACTCGTCGATCGCGGACACCCTGGAGAAGAAGGAAGTCGTCAAGAGCGCCAAGGCGTTCGAGCGGGTGGCCCGCAACGACAGTCGCTCACTGCAGATCCAGGCCGCGACCTACACGCTGCGCAAGCACATGTCCGCGAAGGCCGCACTCGAGCTGATGCTGAACACGGACGAGTCGATCAAGGTCCTGCGGTACAGCGTCGCGGCCGGTAAGACCAAGGCCGAGGTGATCAAGATCCTCGAGGCCCCGAAGCTGAAGCTGCCGGCCGGTGCAGTGGCCGCCGCCATGGGCAAACCGGCCACGCTCGGACTGCCGGCGTACGCGAACGGCAACCCGGAAGGCTTCCTCTTCCCCGGCACGTACGACGTGCCGAAGGGTGCGACCGCGACCTCGATGATCAAGCAGATGACCGCGGAGTACGCGAAGAACGCGGCCGCGGTGGACTTCGTCAAGGCCGCCCAGCGTGGCGACGTGGACCCGTACCGCGCGCTGATCGTGGCGAGCATCATCCAGGGCGAGACCAACCGCAAGCAGGACTACGCCAAGGTCGCCCGGGTGATCTACAACCGGCTGCAGGCCGACATGAAGCTGCAGATGGACTCGACCGTGCACTATGCGGTCGGTCGTGGTGGCGGTGTCTTCACCACCAACGAACAGCGGAACTCGGACTCGCCGTACAACACCTACAAGTTCAAGGGCCTGCCGCCGACGCCGATCAGCTCGCCGACCAAGGACACGCTGCGGGCGGCCGTGAACCCGGCGAAGGGCCCGTGGATGTACTTCACGCTGGTCAACCTGGACACCGGCGAGACGGCCTTCGCGACGACGGGCGCCGAGCACCAGGCGAACGTGGCCAAGCTGCAAGCGTGGTGTGCCGCCAACAAGGGCCGGTGCTGACCGATGACCCGCTGTGCTGTGCTCGGGTCGCCGATCGCGCACTCGTTGTCGCCGGCGATGCACCGGGCCGCGTACGCCGCGCTCGGGCTGGACTGGCAGTACGACGCCTTCGAGGTGGCCGAGGACGAGTTGCGCGGGTTCGTCGCGTCGCTGGGTGATGACGTCCGGGGGTTGTCGCTGACGATGCCGTTGAAGCGGGTCGCCCTCGAGCTCGTGGACACGGTCGACCCGGTGGCCGAGCTGATCGGGGCGGCGAACACGATGCTGTTCGAGGCCGACGGATCGCGGTCCGCGCACAACACCGACGTACCGGGGCTGGTGAACGCGTTCGCCGAGCGCGGCATCACGGTGGCCGACTCCGCCCTCGTGGTGGGCGGAGGAGCGACGGCAGCGTCGACGCTCGCAGCCCTGCGGAGTATGAAAGTCAGCGAGGTGACCGTCGTCGTCCGCGATCCGTCGCGGGCCGACCGGCTGCTCGACCTCGCCGCCGAACTGGGACTCCGGACTTCGGTTGCGGATTTTTCCCAGATCGAGCGAACCGGAGGGTTCGATCTGTGCGTCTCAACAGTGCCTGGTGGAGCAATCGATCCATGGGCGGACCACTTCGCGAACGTCGCCCCCGTGGTGTTCGACGTGGCCTACCACCCATGGCCGACCCAGCTCGCCATCGCGGCGCACCGGATCGGTACAGAGCTGTTGAACGGGCTTGATCTCCTTGTGCACCAGGCGACTCTCCAAGTGGAGATGATGACCAAGAGGTCGCCCGCACCGCTGGCGGCCATGAGGGCCGCTGCGCGTGAGGAGCTCAACGATCGTGAGCCAGCTTGACCGTCGTACCGTTCTGAAGGCAGGCGGCGCTGTTGCCGCCATCGCCCTGACCGCCGCTCCGGAAGCGCTGGCACAGACCACCGCCGCACCGAACTGGAACCGGCTGTCGAGATCGCTCCAGGGTGGCAAGCTGTTCATGCCGTCGACGCCTGGGTACGCCGCTGCCCACCAACTCTTCAACCCACGCTGGGATTCGGTGCAGCCGGCCGCGGTCGTCCGTGCCGCGAAGACCGCTGACGTGATCAGCACGATCAACTTCGCCCGAGACAACAAACTCGTGCTGGTGCCGAAGGGCGGCGGTCACTCGTACGTCGGTGCATCCGTGATCAGCAAGGGCATCCAGCTCGACGTCGGTCCGCTGCGCGGCATGACGTACGCGAAGAACGGCGTACTGACCGTCGGCGCCGGAGCACGCCTGTACGACGTTCATGCGTTCCTCGACAAATACGGCCGCTCGCTGCCGACCGGGACCTGCCCGACCGTCGGTGTCGCCGGGCTCACCCTCGGCGGCGGGATGGGGATCCACACCCGTGCCTGGGGCCTGACCTGTGACCGGCTGGTCGGGATGAGCGTGGTCACCGCCGACGGCAAGGCGCGCGTCATCAACACCAAGTCCGACCCGGATCTGTTCTGGGCGCTGCGTGGTGGTGGCGGTGGCAACCTGGCCGTCGTCACGTCGTTCCAGTTCGCGACGATCCCGGGCCCGAAACTCGGGTTCTTCCGGCTGACCTGGCCGGAGGCTCGCGCGGCCGCTGTCGTCGCGGGCTGGCAGAAGTTCATCCAGAAGGCTCCGAGTACGGCGTGGGGCAACCTGCATCTCAATGCCAAGAGCAACGGAACCGTGTCGGTCCACGTGCTCGGCATCTCCACCACCGGCAACGCGGCCGCGGCAGCTGCTCAACTGGAGTCGTTCGTCGGCTCGAAGGCGAGCACACGCTCGATCACCGTGAAGACGCACATGGAGGCGGTGAAGTACCTCGGCGGTGGAACGACCAGCCCGCGTACCGGGTTCCTAGCCGGTTCCGACGTACTGCGCGCGCCGATGAACGCGTCGTCCATCAACGCGCTGATCGGTGCGGTCAAGTCCGCAGCGCGCGCCAAGACTCCGGCCGCGGCGATCATCGACCCGCTCGGCGGTCAGGCCGCCAAACAGCCGGCCGGAGGTGCGGCCTGGCCGTGGCGGTCCGCGCTCGGCGTCATCCAGTGGTACGTCGGGACGGCAGCGCACCCGTCATCCGCACAGCTCAAGGCCGCGCAGACCTTCATCGACCACGGTCACGGTGCGGTCCGCTCGTTCTCGGCCGGCGGTTACGCCAACTACGTCGAGGCCCGCCGCGGCGTCGCGACCTACTACGGCAGCAGCCTGCCCCGGTTGCGCGCAGTCAAAAAGAAGTACGACCCGCAAGGCTTTTTCCGCACTTCGTACACCTTCGGGTAGCTAGTCTCCCGCCATGAAGTTGTGGCGGGTCATTGCGGGAGTGCTGGCGCTCGGGTTTGTCGTGGCCGGGGTGACGCCGGCCTGGGCGTGTGCCTGCGGCGGATACATGACCGACGTGGAGTCGCGCGCGCGGGCGGCCGGTGAGAAGGCGCTCGTGCGGTACGACGGCCGCGGGACCGAGGAGATCACGCTGTCGATGGCGATCGATGGGTCGTCGAAGAAGGCGGCCTGGATCATGCCGGTCCCGAATCCGGCCAAAGTCGAACTGGGTGACGCCGAACTGTTCAGGCGGCTGGAGCAGCTGACCGCGCCGAAGGTGGTGAAGCGCACGACCTATTGGCCGTTCCGCGGTCTCGCACCGTTCGACCGGGACGGGTACGGCTCGGGCGAGGCGCCGACGGCTGCCGGCGGCGTCAGTGTTCGCGAGCAGATGACGCTCGGCCCGTTCGAGATCGCCCGCCTGGGTGGCAACAGCGCGACCGCGGTGACGGACTGGCTGCGGACGAACCAGTACGTCGTACCGGACACGCTCGGTGCCAACCTGACGCCGTACGTGCGTGAGGGCTGGGAGATCGTCGCGGTGAAGCTGACCCCGAAGTCGGCCGGCGAGAGCCTGACCGGCGCGACGCCGCCGCTGCGGCTGACGTTTGCCTCGGACAAGATCGTGTACCCGATGCGGCTGAGCAAAGGCGCGACCACAGCTCAGTCGGTGGCCGTGCACGTCGCGGCTCCGTATCGCGTCGACGCCACTGCGCTTCCGGTCGCAGGCCAGCAGCCCGAGCTCATCTATGCCGGTCGCGCCAACGACCCGGCGCTGCTGGCTCCGGCCGACTACCTGACCACGTTCAGGGTGACCTACTACGAGCCCGGCCGGATCACCTCGGACTTCACCTTCGCCAAAGCTGCGACCGACGAGCCGTTCCAGCAGGTCAGGTACGTCACCCGCAACGAGGCCAGGCCGAGCACGCTCGCCATCCTGCTCGGCGTGCCCCTGCTGATCGGTGGCGGTTTTGCCCTGTTCCGGAGGCGGTCTAGGCTCCAGGATCGTGCCGGCTGACAACGCGTTGCTCGCCGCAGGGGCCGGGGTAGTCCTCTGCGGGCCGGCGGCGTTCGTCCTCGGTCCATGGCTGATGCGACACATCCCCGAGCCGGTACTTGAAGAGGGCGACACCAAGATCCGGTACGCCGACCTCGCCGGCCCGCGCGCGGCGTACTGGTGTGGTGGTCTGGCTGCTGTCTCCGGCGGACTGCTCGGCTGGGTGCTTGGCACGGACTCCGCGCTGGCCGCCTGGCTGCTGCTCGCGGTGGCCGGTGCGGTGCTCGGGTACATCGACGCGCGGACGCGGTATCTGCCGTCGGCGATCATCTGGCCGTCGTACGGCGTGGTCGGGGTCGCGCTGGTCGCAGCGGCGCTGGTGTCGGGGGAGTGGGGCTCATTGCGGCGGGCTGCGATCGCGGGACTGATCGGGTTCGGGGTGTTCTACCTGCTGTGGTTCGTGTTTCCGCGCGGGGTCGGTTTCGGCGACGTGCGATTGTCCGGGCTGCTGGGGATCGCGCTCGGGTGGCTCGGTTGGGGTGAGTTCGCGAGTGGCCTGTACGGCGGGTTCTTCCTCGGCGCGGTGGTCGGGATCGTGCTGATCGTGGCCAGGGTGATGACGCGGAAGCAGATGGTGCCGTTCGGCCCGTTCATGCTGATCGGCGCACTCGGCGGGGTGTTCGTGGGTGAGCCGTTGGCGAGGTTGTACACCGGATAGGTGATGTCGTTGCTCCACCAGATGGCTGATGTGGGCGGACCTTGAATCTTCGTAGGTTCGTACCAGCCGAACGAAGTGGGGAGAACGTCATGCCAATCAGCCGCCGTGGCTTGCTGGCCGGTACCGCCGCGACCGGAGCCGGACTCGCGGTCCCGATCACCAGCACCGCTACCGCCTCTGCTGTCACCGCTGGAGTTCTGGGCGAAAAGATCCGGCCGGGGGACGCACGGTACGCCGACCTCGTGCAGCGCGGTCAGAACAAGCGGTTCACCGCCAAGCCCGAGTACGCCCGGGTGATCCAGTCGACCGAGGACGCCGTACGGGCTGTCCAGGACGCCGTACGGGCCAACAAGCGGATCGCGATCCGCAGTGGCGGGCATTGTTTCGAGGACTTTGTCGACTCCAGCGAGGTCCAGGTGCTGCTCGACATGTCGACGTACGACGACGTCAGCTTCGACGAGCGCTACCGGGCCTTCTCGATCGGGGTCGGTGCGACGCTGGAGAAGGTCTACAAGGATCTGTTCTACGGCTGGGGTGTGACGCTTCCGGCCGGCGGTTGTCTGGGCGTGGGGGTCGGCGGTCACTTTGCTGGGGGTGGGTACGGGCCGTTGTCGCGGAAGTACGGCTCGGTGGTCGATCACCTGTACGGCGTCGAGGTGGTCGTCGTCGACAAGCAGGGCCGAGCTCGCTCGGTGGTCGCGACCCGCGACAACGCCTACCAGGACCTGTGGTGGGCGCACACCGGCGGCGGTGGTGGGAACTTCGGCCTGGTCACCCGCTACCTGATGCGGTCCGCCGGTGCGACCGGGCGGGACCCGTCGGAGTCGTTGCCCAAGGCCCCTTCTGAGCTGCTGTCGAACATCATCGTCTACGACTGGAAGACGCTCGGGAAGGCCGGGTTCGTCCGCGCGGTCCGGAACTTCTTCGACTTCCTGGAGAAGCACAACACCGCCGATTCGCCGTACGCGACCTTGTACAGCCCGTTCATCCCGACCCCGTCGTCGGTCGGCAACTTCCTGATGTCGAACCAGCTGGACGCCTCGGTCCCCGATGCGGCCGGGCTGCTGAAGAAGTTCACCGACGCGATGATCGCCGGCCTGGACCCGGCGCCGCAGGTGTACGGCGGCGACGCGGGACCGTTCATGCTCACGACGATCCAGCGTTCGATCGCGGCCGGGCCTGGCACGACGCGGAGCAAGTTCAAGGCCGGCTACCTGCGCAAGGGCTACACCGACGCGCAGATCGAGACCATTCACGCGCAGCTCAACGACGCGAACAACACCGCGGCCGAGACCTCGATCCTGCTGGTCCCGTACGGCGGCAAGGTGAACACGGTCGCACCGGACGCCACCGCCACCGCCCAGCGCGACGTGATGGCCAAGATGGTGATGACCGTGAGCTGGACCGAAGCGGCGGAGGACGCCAAGCACCTGGCCTGGATCAGATCGGCGTACGCCGCCATCTATCGGGAGACCGGGGGAGTGCCGGTGCCGAACGCGATCAACGCCGGGTCGTACATCAACTATCCCGATGCCGATCTGGCCGATCCGGCGTACAACAAGTCGGGGGTGCCGTGGCACGACCTGTACTACCTGGGCAACTACCCGCGGCTGCAGCAGATCAAGTCCACCTGGGATCCGCGGAACGTCTTCCGGCACAAGCTGGCCATCCAGCCTGCGTGAAATGGTCGTGAGAGACCGGTGAGATGTCTCCCCCGGAGAGTGGAAGGACGCGAACACCACCCTCGGGGGAGACCACTCTCATGACGTTGCGACGTATCCATCTGGCCGCCGGCGCGGTGCTGGCCGGTCTGGCCCTGACGCTGAGCGGCTGCTCGGATTCCGGCTCGACCGATGCCGGTAAGCAGCCCACCCAGCAGTCCGCGCCTTCTGTCCCGACCACGTCCGGGGCCCCGGAGGTGGACACTGCCGGCGACGGCTCCGCCGAGGGCTTCTGCGCGGCGGTCGAGAGCGGCGGTGGGGTTGATCTCGGCAAGTGGAATCAGCCCCAGAACGACCCGGAGTTGCGGGCCAAGCTGATCAAGCGGTTCGAGGCGCTGGCGGACGCGGCCCCGGCCGATCTGAAGCCGGCCATGCAGGACGTCGCCAAGGGCTACGGGCTGGTCTCGTCGGGCAAGGTGTCGGAGGGCGACCAGGCGACGATCACCAAGTTCGCCACCGCGATCCAGACGCTGAACAAGTGGCTCCAGACCAACTGCCCGAACCTCAAGCTGCCGACGGCGGGCTGAGCGATGCGGATCAAAGCACTGCTGGTCGCCGGGTTCGAGCTCGGCCTGCTGGTCCCGGTCCTGGTCGCTTGCTCGGGTACGACTGCCCCGCCAGGGCAGCCGGCCCGCTCGACCGGCCGGCCCGCTCCGACCAGCGGTTCGGCGACTGTTCCCATGACCTCCGGTACGCCGGTGCCTGGGACCACCGGCGTACCGGACACCAGCGGCCCTTCACAGGGGAGTGGGCCGTTGCCGGCGACGTGCGTGGCGCAGCCGGTAACGGCGCTGTGTGTGACCTTCAACCTGACAGGGGCGACCACGGTGACAGGGTCGAACTGGGTGAACGCCGAAATCCCGGAGGGGAATCTGCCCGATTCGACCTGCCCGGAGTACGGCGCCAGCACGCTGGAGTCGGACGAGCCCGGGCTGCCGAAGGTCACCAAGGTGATCGGCAGCCAGTCGGTGGAGGCGGCGTTCGGCGCAGACAAGGCCGGCGACGGCGCCGGCGTCACAGGCGCCGCGGCCAGCGGCTCGATCGTGGTCGACGACGTCACCTACGAGGCCGAGGACGGTACGGCGAAGATCGACCTCAACCGGGACGGCTCCGGAAAGCTCGTCCTGCCGCGGCTGGTCGGCGGTTCCGGCAGCCTGTCCGGCAGCATCAGCTGGCGCTGCATCGACCCGAAGGAATAGTCCCAAGGCCAGTGTGAGTTAAGGCCTCCCGGCGCTATCCCGGTCCCGCTCCCAATGTCCGAAGGACCTGCAGCCGTGGTCTCGTGCTCTCCGAATCGTCGGACGTCAACCTCGCCCCCGGCCAACGTCCGAAAGATCGGAGGGCCGGTCTCCGGACGTTCGGACGTTAGGGGAAGTCGCGGGAACGCCCCTGCCGGATCCCCTTCCCCAAACCGGTTTGGGGTGGATTCGCGACGGATTTGGGGGGTGGATCCTCCCCACATGCCCTGGCCGCCGGTGCGGGTGCTTCCTAAACCGGTTTGGGGAGGACGATGAGCGCTCCGGGGGGAGTCGAGATCGTCGGGCCGGGAGTCACTTTGAGCACCCATCAACCATCTGGTACCCCGCTGAAACGGTTGAACCGTGCTCAAGGCCGCTTCGACCAACCCACCTTGGGCACGCCTCAACCACCGTACGGTCGCGAGCATGGTTGACCCGTGCTCAACGTCGTACCAGCTCGTGTGGAGAGCGCTGATATCGCCTTGGGGGTAGCCCGCTAGGAGCTTGGGTAGCGAGCCGCGAACCCTGGGTGCGGCTGCGTGCGGGTGAACTCCTCCACGAAGTCGTCAGCCAGCTGGAGAACCACCGCCCGGCCCTCGACGGTGGCGGCGAGCTCCGCAGGCAGCGCCGCCTCACCGTGCAGGGCACCCAGGATGTTCCCGCAGATGGCTCCGGTGGAGTCGCTGTCCCCGCTGTGCGTGACCGCGAGCGCCAGCGCATCCAGGAACTGCTCCGGCTCTTGATGGATGAGCGAGACATAGACAGCGATCGCCAATGCCTCCTCCGCCACCCAGCCCCCGCCGAGCTGATCGACGGAGGCCGGCCGGTGTGCCGGAGGCAACGCCGCCAGCTCCCTCGCATCAGTCAGCGCCTCACTGGTCTCCTCATGCCCTTCGTAGCGAGTCAGCAGCTCGGCCGCGGTATCGAGGGCCGTGTCCAGCGTCGCGCCGCCGCAGATCTCGTGGATGATCGCCGCCAGCGCACCGGAAGCGAGCTTCCCGCTCGGGTGACCATGCGTGTATCCGGCCGTTTCGCTGGCCGCGTCGAACACCCACTCCGTGGTGAAGGTGTCCGGCAGCAGCCCGAACGGCGCGACGCGCATCACCCCGCCGCAGCCTTTGGAATCGTTCACCACCTGGACGCCGTACTGCGTGATCCGTGGCCCGCCATGACGCGCTCCTCGCAGTGCGGCAAGGCAGGTGTTGCCCGGGGCGCGGCGGGCGTACAGCCACTGCTCCGCTTGCAGCCAGCCGTCGCGCTCACCACTCGGCGCGGATCGCTGCTGGGTGTCCAGCCAGCGGTCGTAGGCGTGGTGGACGGGAGCCAGCGTCAGCCCCAGGCCGCGATCCGACCGGACGCCGGCCCGGATCAGCCCTTCGATCGTGAACAGCGTCATCTGGGTGTCGTCGGTGACAGTCCCCGGCGGCCAACCGGCGCCTCCGGTCACGAACGTCCGCAACAGCTGTGGATGCTTCTTGAGGATCTTCCGCCCGCTCTCGAACTCCACCGGAGCCCCCAGTGCGTCCCCGATCGCCCCACCCAGAAGAGATCCGCGCACCCGGCCCCGCCATGTCTCCAGCGCCTCACGATTCATGCCAGGACCCTATCGATGGTGGTGCCAGCGCTACCCCCAAGACGGGTTTCAGCGCCAGTTCGCAACCACGCACGCGCTCCTAGGGTCGTTAGTACCAACAGACGACCGGCAAGGAGCGCACGATGACCACCAGATTCCGTCGGAACGCCGCCCGCGTGGCCGCCGCGGCACTGGCCACCACCGCGCTCACCGGCGCCGCCCTCGCCGGCGCCTCCGCCGCCACTGCCTCCACCTGCGCCGCATCCCCGATCGTGAAGACCTTCGACACCGTGCTGAAGGTCCGCAACGGCTTCGCCTCGGACTCCAGCACCGACTCCACTGCCTGCCGCTGACTTGCGGTCTTCTGTCCAGTCTGTCTAGACTGATGTCTCGAGGTGATGGGTGATGGGGTTCGGGATCGGGAGACTGCGCCAGAGTCATTGGCAACTGCAGGAAGCGAAACAACAGTTCAGTGAGTTGATCCGGGCCGTCCGAGCCGATGGCCCGCAGTTCGTGACAAAACACGGCGAGGAGGTTGCTGTCGTGCTGGACATCGCCGAATACCGGCGGTTACTCGGGGAGGACCAGATGAGTTTCAAGGATTTTCTGCTGACAGGACCTGACCTGAGCATGCTCGAGATCGAGCGCTCCGACGTTCCGGCGCGGCAGGTCGACTTCGAATGAGTTGCTTCCTGCTCGACACGAATGTGGTGTCCGAGCTCCGCCGTCCGCGGCCGGACACCGGGGTGGTCGGCTGGATCGACGCGGTCCGGTCGAGCGACCTGCGCCTCAGTGTGCTGACCGTCGGTGAGATCACCCAGGGGATCGAGCGCCTTGCGCTGCGGGACGTGCGCCAGGCAAAGGCGATCGCCGAGTGGCGCGACCGCCTGGTGAACGGGTACGGCGATCGCATCGCCCCGGTGTCCCGCGAGGTCGCGGAGGCTTGGGGCCGGCTGAATGCCTACCGTCCGTTGCCGGTGATCGATGGTCTGCTGGCGGCGACGGCCGTCGTCCACGACTGGACTCTCGTCACCCGCGACTCCGATGCCGTGACCGGGATCGGCGTCAAGCTGCTGAATCCGTTCTCCGCGTCTGGCTGAGACCGGCGTCCGGGGGTGCGAGCGGGCGTGGGAGGATGGCGGCATGCTGCGCTGGCTTACCGCCGGCGAGTCGCACGGACAAGCGCTCGTCGCCGTACTCGAAGGTCTTCCCGCTGGGGTTCAGGTCACCACGGATGATGTGGCCGATGCTCTGGCCCGTCGTCGGCTGGGGTATGGCCGTGGTGCCCGGATGAAGTTCGAGCGGGACGAGGTGACGTTCCTCGGCGGGTTCCGGCACGGGCTGACCATGGGCAGCCCCTGCGCGATCCAGGTCGGGAACACCGAGTGGCCGAAGTGGGAGCAGGTGATGAGCGCGAATCCGGTGGATCCGGAGACGCTCGCCAACCTTGCTCGGAACGCGCCGCTGACGCGACCGCGGCCCGGTCACGCCGACCTGGCGGGCATGCAGAAGTACGGATTCGACGAGGCCCGGCCGGTGCTCGAGCGGGCCAGCGCCCGGGAGACCGCGGCACGCGTCGCACTCGGTGAGGTCGCGGCCCGCTTCCTGCGCCAGGCGTACGGCGTGACGATCGTCAGCCACGTCGTCGAGCTTGGCACGGTCAAGGCGCCGTACGGCGTGATCCCGTCGTACGCCGATGTCGCCAAGCTGGACGAGGATCCGGTGCGCTGCCTCGACCCCGACGCGAGTAAGCAGATGGTCGCCGAGATCGACGCCGCCCAGAAGGCCGGTGACACGCTCGGTGGTGTCGTCGAGGTCGTCGTGGACGGTCTGCCGCCGGGTCTCGGCAGCTACGTGCACTGGGACCGGCGGCTGGATTCCAAGCTGGCCGGTGCGCTGATGGGCATCCAGGCCATCAAGGGCGTCGAGCTCGGTGACGGGTTCGAGTTGGCCCGCACGCCGGGATCGAAGGCGCACGACGAGATCGTCGCCGAGGACGGGACAGTCCGCCGGACCAGCGGCCGCTCCGGCGGGACCGAGGGCGGGATGAGTACCGGTGAGACGCTGCGCGTCCGCGCCGCGATGAAGCCGATCGCGACCGTGCCGCGGGCGCTGCGCACGATCGACACCAGCACCGGCGAGGCCGCGGCTGCGCATCACCAGCGCTCCGACGTGTGCGCCGTACCGGCGGCCGGGATCGTCGCCGAGGCGATGGTGGCGCTGGTGCTGGCCGAGGTGTCGCTGGAGAAGTTCGGCGGGGACTCGGTGACCGAGACCGCGCGCAACCACCAGTCGTATCTGGCAGGCCTGCCGACCACGATCACGCCGCGGGAGTGGACCGAGCAGTGAGCCCTGTCGTTGTTCTTGTTGGTCCGCCCGGTTCGGGCAAGTCGACCATCGCCGCGCTGCTGGCCGAGCGGCTGCAGGTCGCGCACCGCGACACCGACGCCGATGTCGAGACCGGTGCGGGCAAGCCGATCTCGGACATCTTCGTCGACTCCGGTGAGGCGCACTTCCGCGGATTGGAGCGCGCGGCGATCGTCGCCGCGCTGACCGGCGACGGCGAGGTGCTGTCGCTGGGCGGCGGCGCGATCCTGGACCCGGCAACCCGCGCGGACCTGGCCGGGCACACCGTGGTCTTCCTCGACGTAAGCCTCGGTGAAGCAGCCAAGCGGGTCGGGCTGAGTGTCGCCCGGCCGTTGCTGCTCGGCAACGTCCGCACACAGCTCCGCACGCTGATGGAAGCTCGCCGCCCCCTGTACGCCGAGGTCGCCAAGCTGACGGTGCAAACCGACGGCAAGACCCCGGAGCAGATCGCGGCCGAGATCCTGGAGCACCTCGGATGACGGAACAGACCCGGATCCGCGTGGCCGCCGCGGCGCCGTACGACGTTGTCATCGGCAACAATCTGCTCGGCGAGCTGCCGGGGCTGCTGGGCGAGGGTGTCCAGCGGGTCGCGGTGATTCACCCGCGCGCGCTGCGGACTAGCGGTGACGCGATCCGCGACGACCTGGTCGGTTCCGGGTTCACCGCGCACGCGATCGAGATCCCGGACGCCGAGGAGGCGAAGTCCGCCGAGGTGCTGGCGTACTGCTGGACGGTGCTCGGGCAGGCCGGGTTCACCCGGTCGGACGCGATCGTGTCGATCGGCGGCGGGACGACCACCGACCTCGCCGGGTTCGTCGCCGCAACCTGGTTGCGCGGCGTGAAGGTCGTGCACATCCCGACCACCCTGCTCGGCATGGTCGACGCGGCCGTCGGCGGCAAGACCGGCATCAACACCGCCGAGGGCAAGAACCTGGTCGGTGCTTTCTGGGAGCCGGCCGGTGTCCTCTGCGACCTCGCCGCCCTGGAAACCCTGCCCCGCCACGACTACGTGAGCGGTCTGGCCGAGGTCGTGAAATGCGGCTTCATCGCCGACCCGGTCATCCTCGACCTCGTCGAGAAGGACCCCGCCGGTGCCTCCACCCCGGCGTACGACGCAACTGCTGAGCTGATCGCCCGCTCGATCCAGGTCAAGGCCGATTCGGTCGGCGCGGACCTCCGCGAGCGCACCACGACAGCGGGCGGCGCGATCGGCCGCGAGGCCCTCAACTACGGTCACACCCTCGGCCACGCCATCGAGCGCGCCGAGCGCTACAAGTGGCGCCACGGTGCCGCGATCAGCATCGGCATGGTCTTCGTCGCCGAGCTGGCCCGAGCCGCCGGCCGCCTCGACGACCCCACCGCCGACCGCCACCGCGCCGTACTGGAGTCTCTCGGCCTGCCCACCAGCTACCGAGCCGACGCCTGGCCGCACCTCCAGGACGCGATGAAGCTCGACAAGAAGACCCGCGCCGACCGCCTCCGCTTCGTCATCCTCGACGCCCTCGCCAAACCGGCCATCCTCGAGGCGCCCGATCCCAGTCTCCTGATCGCGGCGTACGGCGAAATCAGCTGATCGATTGCCTCCGCGCCGGGTGGGTACGGGCGGAGGATGCGATACGACACGATCATCGTCGGCGCCGGCTCGGCCGGCGGGGTACTCGCTGCTCGCTTGACCGAAGACCCGGCTGTGTCGGTGCTGCTCATCGAGGCGGGCCCGGATTTCGGCGGCACCATCGACGGCCAGCCTGCGGAAGTCCTCGACGCGGCGGATGCCGGTCCGACCAGCTACGACTGGGGTCACGAGGCCCGGCTCGGTGCGCTCGAAACGTCCTCGCCTGTCTTTGCCGGCCGACTGGTCGGCGGTAGCAGTGCGACGAACAACGTGATGGCGCTGCGCGGTCAGCCCGACGACTACGACAGCTGGGGTTTGCCGGCCTGGCAGTACGCGGGCCTTGAGCCCGCGTTCGAACGCGCCGAGCAGATGGTCAACGTCAGGCGCTACTCCAGCGACGAGATTTCACCAGTCCAGCAAGCGTTCCTAGAAGCCTGTACGGCGATGGGCCGGCCCGAGGTCGACGACCACAACCTGCCCGGTGCGACCGGTGCCGGGGTGATGCCCGTGAACGAGGTCGACGGGATCCGGCAATCCACGGCACTCACCTATCTGGCGCAAGCCCGGCAGCGGCCGAACCTCACTGTTAAGGCGGACACGGTTGCCGAGGTCGTGCTGCTGGCGAACGGACGTGTCGCAGGTATCCGGACCGCCGCCGAGGAGATCGAAAGCGATCGGGTGATCCTGTGTGCGGGCACTTACGGCAGCCCCGCCATCCTCCTGCGCTCCGGCATCAACAATGCAGGCGTCGGAGCGAACCTGCACGATCATCCGCTCCTGCGGCTGCGGTTCGAAGCCGACGGCGAGGCGGCAACCCAGCCACGGCAGACGCTGCTCACCACAGATGATCTCCAGATCTTTCCGAGCGGCATCGAGAACGGCGAACTGACCGTGCTGGTTGCTCTGCTCACGCCGCGATCACGGGGCAGCGTTGCTTTGTCGAACGGCGAACTGGAGATCGACAACGGCCTGCTGTGCGAGCCGGATGACCGAAGCAGCCTCCTCGCGGGCGTGGACCTGGCGCGTGAACTCGTGGCGACCAAGCCCTTGGCGAGCCACGTCGGCGCGGAACTGACGGCCGATGCCGATCTGGTTGCCGAGTGCCTCAATGTCTATCAGCACCCGGTCGGCACCTGCGCGCTCGGCAGCGTCGTTGACGAGGCTGGCAACGTCTTCGGCGTCGACGGCCTGTCCGTGGTGGACGCGTCGATCATGCCGACCATCCCGCGAGCCAACACCAACCTGCCTACCTTGATGCTCGCCGAACACCTCGCCGAACACCTCGCCGTCAGTCGGCGTTGAGTGCTTGGTCCAGTGCGGTGAGCTGGGCTTTGGTGAAGGCCTGGGAGATGGCCGCTTTCGGTTCGGTACCAGCGAAGTTGTGGTACCCGCCGGGCGCTAGGTGCAGGGTGCAGGGGACGCCGGCCTGCTGAAGTCGCTCGGCGTAGCTGACGGTTTCGTCGTAGAACAGGTCGTTGGTGCCGATGCCGATCCACGCGGGCGGCAGGCCGGACAGGTCGTCGTACCGGGCTGGTGCCGCCAGTGGTGACACGGTGGTGGCCGGGCCGAGGTAGGCGCCCCAGCCGAAGCGGTTGCTGGCCGGGCTCCAGAGGCGAAACTGCCGGGCGTCGATCTCGGTGCGCGTGGTGGTCCGGTCGTCCAGCATCGGGTAGGACACCAGTTGCAGGACCGGGTGAGTCTCGCCACGCTCCTTTGTCAGTAGGGCTAACGCGGCCGCGAGACCGCCGCCTGCGCTTTCGCCGCCGATGGCGATGCGGGCCGGGTCGATGTCAGGTTGGCGGGCGAGCCATTGCAGCGCGGTGTAGCAGTCCTCGAGTGGTGCCGGGAACGGGTGTTCGGGGGCAAGCCGGTACTCGACCGAGACGACGACGATGTTGAGTTCATCGGCGACCTTGCGGCAGAAGGTGCTGTCCTGAGCTGCGTCGCCGAGCACCATTCCGCCACCGTGGATCCAGAGCAGTGCCGGCGTCCTCGGCCTGGACTCGGCCGGCCGGAAGACGTGGACCGACACGTCGTTGTCTACGGCAACGATCTGCGCGTCCGGTCGCCGGGCGCGTCGGGCGAGCTTGGTGAGGACGCGGAGCGTGGGAAGCGTTCGGGCGGTGATGATGGTGCGGGGGAGGAAGCGGGCGGCCCGCAGTTGCGGGTCGAAGGGTTGCCCGGTCATGGCCCGGTCTCGGCTTCCACCAGGGCCAAGGCGTTGCGGAGGCCCTGCTCCAGGAGGTTGTCGGAGAGCTTCCGGTCTGTCAGAGCGCGGGCTAGTTGGAGCGTCCCGGCCATCAGGCCGAGGAGGCTGAGGGCTTTGATGCGAGCCGACGCCGGATTTTCGGGGGTCATGCGGGCGGCGAGGCCGTCGATGACCACCAGTACGCCGTCGGTGTAGGCCTGCCTGACTGTGTCGTTGTTGCTGCGCGCGATCTCGTCGAGCAGAGCGGCGTTGGGGCAGCCGTCGACGGGGTTGTCGCGGTGGTCGGGGGACAGGTACCAGCGCACGATCTGTTCGAGGCCGGCGGCGCCGGGGGCGGCCTGGGCGACGAGGTTCGCCTGGAGAGTGTCCAGCTCGCCGGCGATCGCGCTGGCGACGAGGCTGTCCTTCGAGTCGAAGTGGGCGTAGAAGGCGCCGTTGGTCAGGCCCGCGTCCTTCATCAGCGTCGCGACTCCGGAGCCGTCGATGCCGTCCCGCTTGAACCGTCGGCCGGCCGTCGCGATGATCCGCTGCTTCGTCTCCTGCTTGTGGTCTTTCGTGTAGCGCACCATGGGGTTCTCCTCCGTCTCGGGCGATCGGCCTCGATCAGCTTGGCATCCGGTTGAATCTGCGGATCACGCGGTCGAAGGCCCGGGGCGGGGCCAGGCGGTACACGGCGTTGATGGTCCGGGCGGTCGTGCCCGCGGTACGCCGTAGTTTCGGGTTCCGGTCGGTGGCTGCCGCGACGATCACCTTGGCGACGACGGCGGGTTCGTCACCGCTGCTGAGGTTCTTCGCCAGCAGTTCGTCGTAGTTGCGCCGTCCGGCCGCGTAGAGCGGCATCGGGGTGTCGGCCTCCACGCTGTGGCCTGCGAACGGAGTGTTGATCGGGCCGGGCTCGACGAGCAGCACGCGCACGCCGTACTCGCGGACCTCGTGGTCCAGCGACTGCGCGTACCCCTCGACCGCGTGCTTGGTCGAGACGTAGACGGACATGAATGGGCTGGGGACGAACCCGCTGAGTGACGAGACGTTGATGATGCGTCCGTGCCGTCGGGCGCGCATGTGTGGCAGAACCGCCTTGGTCATCCGGATGACGCCGTACACGTTGATGTCGAAGATGTCCTGGGTCTGGGTGATCGAGAACTCCTCGGCTGCGCCGGTCGAGCCGACACCGGCGTTGTTGACCAGTACGTCGATCTGCCCGAACCGGTCGATCACCTGCTTGACCGCTGCGGCGACCGATTCGTCACTGGTCACGTCGAGGTCGAGGAAGGTCACTCCGGCCGGTGGGGTGGCGTGCGCGGTGCTGCGGCCGGTCCCGATCACCTCGAAGCCCGCGGCGGCCAGCGCGATCGCGGCCGCCTTGCCGATGCCTGAGGTGGCGCCGGTGACCAGCGCGACCTGCTTGGTCGATGTCATCGTGGGGCTCCTTCGCTTTGAATTACGATCGTTTGTCTTACGACCATAATCCTTTAAAGGATGCAGCGCAATCCGCTCAGTCGAGCTCGCGGGGGAGTGGGCGGGTGTGGAGGACCTCGAGCCGGGAGACTGCTCGGGTGAGGATCACGTAGAGGCGGTTGAGGCCGCGGGGTTCGGCTTCGACGATCTCGGCGGGTTCGACGGCGATCACGTGGTCGTACTCGAGTCCTTTGGCCAGGCTTGCCGGTACGACGGCCACTCGGCCGTCGCCGTCGGGTGCGACGGTTTCGATGCCGGCGGCCTTGAGGGTGTCGGTGAGATCCGCGATCCGGTCGTCGGCGGCGATCACGCCGATCGAGCCTTCGTGAGGGAGCGCTCTCTGAACCGCGCTCACGAGATCGTCCGACTCGGTGATCGCGAGAACGCCGTCGCTCCGGAACGACGTGGTCTGCGGAACATCGACCGGCAGTGATCTCAGCAACCTGTTTGCGAGCTCGACGACGGAGGCGGGAACGCGGTACCCGGTGGTCAGCGCGACCTGCTCGGCGCTGGGTTTCCCCAGATGCGCGAGCTGCTCGGCCCAGGTCCGGGCCGCCCAGGGCGTCGTGCCCTGGGCGAGATCCCCGAGAACGGTGATCGACCCGTGCTCACTGCGCCGGGCGATCGCGCGGCACTGCATCGGCGAGATATCCTGCGCCTCGTCCACGATCACGTGGCCATAGGTCGGCCCGCGTTCCAGGAGAGCGCTCACTTCATCCAGCAGTACGGCGTCGGCCGCGGTCCAGGGCGCGGTCTTCGCCTTCCGTGGCCGCGGCCACGAGATCGCGTTCTGCTGATCCGCGTTCAGGAGATCCGCTGACGCTCGAGAGAGCAGTTCTCGTGATCCGAGGATCTCGGCCAGCAGATCCTCGGCCTTCACTGCGGGCCAGACCGCCTCGACGGCCGGGGTCGCCGCCCGCGCCATCTTCCGCAGCCACACCCCGTTGCAGTTCTGCCCCCGCGCCTCGGCCTGACGCTGCAGCGACGCCACCACGCGCGCGATCACGCGTTCCCGCCCGATCAGGTACGCCGTCGCCTCCGCCCGCGCGTCAGCCACCATCTCTGCGAACTCGAACTGGTTCACCCGCCACTTGTATGAACCGTCGGGCACCACGATCGCGTTCTCCGGCACCGAGATCCGCTCGTAGAGCGCTCTCTGGAGAACGCCGGCCATCCGCACGTCATGCTTGACCGCTGCCGCAGCAGGCTCGTCCGTCGCACGGATCGTGATGCGCCGCGCATCAGGCCCGGCCAGCAGGTCCTCGACCGTGGTCTGGTCGACGTCGACCTCGCCGAGGGTCGGCAGCACCGCAGAGATGTAGTGCAAGAACGCCCGGTTCGGCCCGATCACGAGAACGCCGTTCCGCTGCAACCGCCCGCGGTGCGCGTACAGGAGATACGCCGCCCGATGCAGCCCGACCGCGGTCTTCCCCGTCCCCGGTGCACCCTGCACACACACCGACACCTCGAGCTCGGTCCGAACGACCTCGTCCTGTTCCGGCTGGATCGTCGCCAC
Source organism: Kribbella albertanoniae (assembly GCF_004348455.1). Lineage (GTDB taxonomy): Bacteria > Actinomycetota > Actinomycetes > Propionibacteriales > Kribbellaceae > Kribbella > Kribbella albertanoniae. The sequence goes on along the minus strand of NZ_SMKA01000008.1, from coordinate 38,303 downwards.
GATGTCCCGCATCGGACCAACCCGCGCCCGCTCGATCTCCCGCCGTACCAGCTCACTGCCGAATGTCGGCGCCGGCTCTGCGGATCCGAGCTGCTCGTCCTCGAAGCTCGTGAGTCTGTTCCCCGACCAGCCGAAGCGGCGACGCGTCGCGAGCCCCCGGGGATCGGTCGGCGACGCCCGGTAGAACGTGGTCGAAACCGGCGCCCGCCAGTCGATCACCATCGGCGGCCGGCCGATCGCGTCCGAGATGTGCCGCCGGCCGAGGTAGTACGCCTGATCGCGGTGCTCGCCGGCATCGCCGCCGTACCGGATCAACCCGAAGTACGGCGGGTTGTCGCCTTCCTCGGCCAGGTCCCGCGCCAGCGTCTTGAGGTAGAACCCCAGTCGCTCGGCGGTGTACCGGTCGCCCCACGTCTCCTCGCCGACAACCACGTTCTCCCGGGCCCCGCTCACCATCCGCCGCAGCGCTTCCCGGCACTCCTCGGCGTACTCCTGCTCCTCCGCCAGACTCCGCATCCCGCTCCCCAAATCAACTCAGTTCAAAAGATTAACTCGGTCAATCTTTTGTCTAGGTTAACATAGCTAGGTGAGCGGACTCCGAGAGCGCAAGAAGCAGCAGACGCACGACGCCCTGTCCGAGGCGGCGATCGCGCTCTTCCTCGAACGCGGCTTCGACCAGGTCTCGGTCGCCGACATCGCCGCCGCGGCCGACGTCTCCAAACCGACCCTCTTCAAGTACTTCGCCACCAAGCAAGACCTCGTCCTGCACCGCATTGCCGACCACCGCCACGAGGCGGCCCGGCTCGCCCAGGCATCCCCGGAGCCGATCGAGGCGCTCGCCCAGCACTTCCATGAGGGGCTCGAGCAAAGGGAACCGACGACCGGGCTGAACGACCACCCGCAGGTCCTTGCCTACTACAACCTCGTGTTCACCACGGCGGCGCTGGCCACCCGGCTGCGGGAGTTCATGGACGACGACGAGCGCGCGCTGGCCGCCGTACTGGGTGGAGATCTCGAGGCCGAACTCCTCGCCGCTCAGGTCCTCTCGACCCAGCGGATCCTCGGCTACCGCAACTGGCTCGCGATCTCCGGCGGCCAGTCCGCCACGAAGCGCTACCCGGCCGCGCGAGACGAGGCAGAGACAGCATTCGCGCGGATCAGACCACTAGGCTGACGACGTGAGCGAGACAGTGCTGGTGCTGAATGGGCCGAACCTCGGGCGGCTGGGTTCGCGGGAGCCGGAGAAGTACGGGTCGGCGACGCTGGCCGATGTCGCGGCCGAGTGCGAGAAGGTCGGGGCCGAGCTCGGGTTCCGGGTCGAGGTGCGGCAGACCGACGACGAGGCGGAGCTGGTGCGCTGGCTGCACGAGGCGGCCGACGGGCGGATTCCCGTCGTACTGAATCCGGCCGCGTTCACGCACTACTCGTACTCGCTGCGGGACGCGATCGCGCAGCGCACCGCGCCGCTGATCGAGATCCACCTGACCAACCCGGCGACCCGGGAGGAATTCCGGCACACGAGCGTGGTCGCCGGCGTCGCGACCGGCACGATCGCCGGATTCGGGCTGGATTCGTACCGGCTGGCGCTGCGGGCGCTCACCAATCTCCCAGACTGATCACCTTCTGTATCCATCTGACTCCGGAGCGAGACCGGCATAACCAACCTGCCCTTTCGTGCATCGGAGAAGTGAAGGGCAATTCATTCGGCCTGATGGGGATGTTTCATCCGGTGCCGGGCCAAGAGATCGGGGTGAGACGCCGGTGAAATGCCGGTGCCTCACGCTAGGCGTTGGGTCGTGATACCGGCCGTCACCGGCTCTTAAGGCTGGCTGAAGGTGCAAGGGCACGATCGGAATCGAAACGATTTTGGGGGTTCGTGTGACTACGGATTCGATCCGTTCCGTTCATCAACGCTCTGGGGGAGTGACAAGCATGACGACGCAACAACGTATTCCGGTTTGGGTGAAGGCTCTCGACCCGCTCTCGCAGTTCGGGTTGGTGCACGCACTCAGGCAGCGGCCGGAGATCGCCCTGATCAGTGACGCCGAACTGACGGCACTGCAGGCGCAGCAGGATCAGCGAACCGCCCCGCCAGTGGTCGCGCTGATCGCAGTGGATGCGCTGGACGCGGGTGCGGTCCAGGTTCTCCGGTCCGCAACACAGCGGGGCTGCCGCCGTACCGTGCTGATCGGCAGCACGATCGACGACGACGCGCTGATGACCGCGGTCGAGCTGGGGGTGTCCGGAGTCCTGAGGCGGACCGAGGCGACGGCCGACCGCATCGTGCACCTGCTGCAGACCGCCGCCGTGGGCGACGGCAGCCTGCCGGCAGATCTGCTGGGCCGGCTGCTCGGGCAGGTGTCGCGGATGCAGCGGCACGTGCTGGCACCGCGTGGGCTCTCCCACACCGGGCTGTCCGACCGCGAGACGCAGGTACTGCGCCTGGTGGCCGACGGCAAGGACACCCAGGAGATCGCCCGGGAGCTGTCGTACTCCGAGCGGACGGTGAAGAACGTCCTCCACGACGTGACCAGCCGTCTGCAGCTGAAGAACCGCTCGCACGCTGTCGCTTACGCGCTGCGTGAGGGCCTCATCTGATCCACCAACTACAACCCGCCGGCCCTCGCACAAGCGAGGGCCGGTTCTTTCTGTGCCGGTGAACTCCAGCCCGGCCGGCGTGAACCGGCGGGGCTGGAGCGGTACGGCGATCACCAGCGGAGCACGAAGTTCGGCGGCTGGTAGCTGAGCGGCATCACCAGAACAGGCTGGCTCTTCACCGGCAACGGCCTCCCGGACGATGACACCAGCCCCGGCACGGTCGCCGTCATCACCCGCTGCCCCAGCACATCCCGCCGATACACCAGTACCGGTGCGACGAACTTCCCGGTCTTGTCAGCCACGGCAGGCTGTCCACCCAGGCCGACATCCCAACCCAGTACGGCGGTCCGCCCCGGCGGGAAGTTCGTCCCGGTCGCAATCACGATCTGCCCGGGCCGCGCCACCGGCGGCTCCACGAGCAGAGTCGGGGCCAACGTCGTACCGGACACCTTCACCGGCACCGGGAACGGCGCCACCGCACCCGTCGCCGTCGCGGCGACCTGGACGACCCCGGTCCGCGCACCCAGAAGCTGCGGCACGAACTGTACGGCGATCGCACACGTCTTACCCGGTTGCAGCAAAGCGCAGCCCACGGCCGGCTTGAAGTCGGCCACGGACGACACCCCGGTCAGCCGCAACGGCACCGTGCCCGTGTTGGTGACCACGATCGACTTCGGCGCACTCGGTACCGTCAGAATCTGCGGCCCGAACACCAGTGCCTGCGGCGCCACCGTCATCGAGGCCACTGCCGCTCCCGGCGTACCCGACCCGGTCAGTCCGACCGTGACGGCCGCCGGACTCTTCACCGCCGGATCCGCAGACGTCGGTGTGAACACGATCCCGCCGGTCCGATTCCCGGTCGCCCGCGGCGCGAACGTCACCGGTACGTCGCACGTCGCGCCCGGCATGACCGTCGTACAGGTTCCGGGCTTGATGTCGAAGTCCCCGGTCCCGTTCACCTTCGCTGCAATGTTCAGCGGCACATCGCCGGTGTTCTGCAACTTCACCGGCTGCGGCGAAGAAGCCTTCCCGACCTCAACCGCCGGGAACGTCAGCGCCGCCGGCGTCACACCGAACCGCGCCACCGGCGGCACCGGCGTCGAGGTGCCGGTCAACCCGACCGCGGCGGAAGGTCCGGCCAGATAGCCCGACTTGCTCGGCAGCGTCAGCGTCCCGGTGGCCGGTCCGGCAGCCGTCGGCGCGAAGCGTGCGTCGATCGTGCAGCTCTGCCCGCGATGCAGCGTCTGCGTGCACACGTTGCTCCCGGCAATGAACGGAGCCGACGCGACGGCCGGTCCGGCAGCGGCCGGTCCGTACCCGACGTTCTTCACCACCATCTCGCGAGCACTCGACGACTTTCCAACCTGCACGGCCCCGAAGTCCGCACTCGCCGGAGTAGCCACCAACTGCGCAACCCGCCGCCGGGTGAAGACGTCCCACAGCCCGTCGTCAACTGTTCCGGCGACCAGGTCTGAGGTCGACTCGAACGCCGTGAAGGCGCCATCACCGCTCAGCGACGGTGACCTACTGTCGCCGTCCTCGACCACGGCGCCTTCCTCGTTCAGCGACACCCGCTCGGTGAACCGCTCGCTCGCGGCCGCTCCGGCGAAGTCCGGGTCGAGATAGCGGACGTAGATGCCCTGCTGGTCGTTGCCAGGTTGCTCGACGAGGTCAGTGGCCGTCGAGGCGAACCCGACAGTCGTTCCGTCGTCCGACAGCGACGGTTCGTGACTCCACCCATCGCTGTCCTCGCCTGCCTTCCCGGCCGCGGCCGAGGCCAGCACGCTCTTCGCAGTGGACAGATCCCGGACCCAGATCCGGCTCGGGTGCGGCGGACCCTCCGCCCGGGCGGCCTTCGTCTTGCGGGCCGACCCCTCCGGGTCGCTGATCCCCTCGGTCTCGAAGGCGACCCGCTGCCCAGAGGCCGACAGCGACGGATACTGCGCGTCGTCGGTACCGATGTTGCCGTCGGCAAGCTTCGAGACGAGCTCGGTGGTGCCGGTGGTGCGGTCCCGCCGGTACACCTGGAGGGTGGCCTGCTCCGGCTGGTCGATGCCGTGGGCACCGACGTATGCGACGTAGCGGCCGTCGGCGGACAACGAAGGCTGGACCCCGACCACCACCGCGCCGTTGCTGTCCTTGCTGACGATCTCCGGCGCGCCGGCGAAGGTCCCGTCACCGGCGGTGTCGGTTCGAGTCAGTACGACGTTCTGGATGCCGGCGCCGGCGAAGCGGACCGGCTTGCTGCCGGAGGCCCGGATGTTCAGCGAGGCCGCCGCCGCGTCCACGGAGCTCGGGCGGTAGGCGACGTACGCCGTACAGCCGGTTCCCTCCGGGAGTCGCTCGCCGGCCACGCACGGGCGTGGCCGGTCGGGCGCCGGTCCGGTCGGGGTGACCAGGGCGAAGTCGCAGCCGGACGCGAAACTGAGGTCCTGGATGTTCGGCTGGGCGGGAACTGTGGCGGCGACGTACTTCACGGTGCCGACAGTCGTCTGCCCAGCGTCGGCCACGGTGTTGCCCGCGGACGTCGTCGTTGTCGAGGGGGCGGGGTAGTAGTCGGGTGCCGGGAGCGGAGTGCAGTCCGCGGCAGCTCGCACCGCCGGCTCGTTCCGGATCCTGATACAGGTGCCGTTGGCAACGAGCGCGATCGCGGCCTGACCCGACGGGATCGACCCGTTCAGCCGCAGTACGCCGTACCCCGGTCCGGCGCAGGCGTCGTACCGGATGTCCACCGTGCAGGTGGCGTCGGCGGCCAGGTCGCCGTCACAGGTGGTCTCGTCGACCCAGAAGCCGGAGCCGGTGTCGATGCTCGCCTTGCCGCCGAAGTGGATCGCTTCGCGGGGCGTGACCTGCAACTGCTTGAGTCCGCCGCCGCCCAGGTCGATCAGACCCCGGACGTCGTGCAGCGAGTCATCGGGCTCCTGCAGTTTGAGCGAGATGTCGTAGTCGGCCAGCGGATCGAGGCGGGCCGCGAACGCCACGGTCTTTCCGTCACCGGAAATGTCCGGCCTGCATTCCCGGCTCAGCGTGCCCATGTCGCACGGCCGCTGGTACCGCAGATCCGACGCCGTCCCCGTCACCTGCTGCTCACCCGCGGCGTGTGCGACGAACGTCTTCTCCGTCGAATCGTCGCGCGCCTCGTAGACAACCCGGGTCCCGTCCGCCGAGATCCGCGGCGGCCCTACCGTGTCGTGATCACCCACGGTACGGATCCCGGCACCAGCCTGGTCCCGCACGCTGATCTCCGTGAACGGCTGATCGCCGGTACTGATCCGGGACCGGTACGCAACGAACTGCCCGCTGTCGCTCACCGCCGGATCCAGATGCTCGAGCCGGTTCGTCGACACATGCTTGGTCTCACCAGGCATCCGCGCATCACTGCTGCCCCGACCGGTCAGATCGGTGATGATCCAGGGCCCCACGCCACCGCTCACGTCGAACAGATCGATGGTCCCCTTCCGGACGCCGATCGCGCGCGGAGTGAACTTGATCAGGAAGGCGCAACTCTGCCCCGGCCGGATCGTGACCTCGACACACTGGTTGCTGGCAGCACCGAACTCCGGGTTGTGGAACTTCGGCGCCCGGAACTTGATCGGCACGCTCCCCGTGTTCGTCACGGTAAACGGCACCGGCCCGGCCGACGTACCGACCTTCGCTGTGCCGAGGTCGACCGGGTCCGGCGTGCCGGTCGCGTAACTGCGACGCTGCGAGTAGAAGACATCGGACTCTTCGTCGGCATCGCCCCACTCGTCGACCGGGTCCTTGCTCGCGAACGTCGTGAGGGTCCCGTTCTGACTGACCGCGGGATACCCGTCGCTGGTGGCTGTGCCCGGTCCGCTCGAACGCGGCGAGATGAGTTCGTTCACGCCTCGCCCGCCGCTGAAGTCCTTGGTGAGATCGCGGGCGATCACCCGGTCGCCGGCCAGGGTGCCAGGGCCGAGGTCGTCGCCGTCGGACAGGTAGACCAGCGTGTGACCGTCACCGGACAACTCGGGTCGGTGGCCCCCGTCGAAGGAGGTCTGACCGTTGGTGTTGGCTGAGCCGAGGACGGTCTTCTTCGCCGGGACGTCGCGGACCCAAACCTGGTCGGAGATGTCGTCGCCCGTCGCGCCCCGGAAGGCGATCCGGGTCCCGTCGTCGGAAACCGACGGCTCGCTCGCCTCGGACATCGGGCGGCCGGTCGCCTTCAGCGATACCAGCGTGGTCTCACCCGGCCGATAGCTCCGGTCCCCGGCGGTGTCGGTGTCATGCAGATAGACCTGCTGGAACCCCGAAGGGACGTCCGCGGGACGCCCGAACGGATCCTTGGACATGAAACCGACCCAGCGGCCGTCGGCCGACACTGTCGGTCCGGTGCCGTCCATCGGCACGCCGTTGGCTCCGCCCGTCACGCTGACCACTCGCCCGGGCCCGAAGCTGCCCGAGGCACCTGCGTCACGCCAGGCTGCGATGACCTTGCGCCCCGCGTGCCCGCCGATCCGGTAGACGGTGTCACCGAGGTGAATGCTGCCGGAGAACGGCCCGACCTCGGGGAAGGCGTATTCGACGTACGCCGTGCAGCTCGCCTGTGGCGCCACCGGCTGACCCGGCTGACAGGCGTCGGGAGCAGCGTCGGGAGGCAGCACGAGCTTCATCTGGCAGCCAGGCGAGCTGAGGGTCGGGATCAGCGGCACCGACATCGCGTTGCGGATCGTGGCCGACGTGATGTTCAGCAGGCCGGCATTCACGAAGCCGAGGGGGAACCAGGGGTGTGGATGGCCGTTGTCCGCGGCATGCGGCTCCTCTCCCGCAGGGAGGAAGCCTTTGTACTCGCTGGGTCCGCTGCAGTTCGCGCCGCCCGCGGCTGCCTGCGGCGGGAAGGCGGCGAGTCGCGGACACTCACCGCCCGCGGTCAGCTTGATCGCGGTCTGTCCGGCCGCTGATGCCGCCGGGAACCGCAGGACGCCGTTCGATTCGTAGGTACAGTCGTTGCCGGTGTAGCTGACCGTCACCGAGCACGAGGTGTTCGGCCGGAGGACGCCCGCACAGGTGCTGGCGGCAACGGTGAACTGTGGGTCGCCGTCGAGTACCGGGCCCGTGTCGGGATAGATCATCGGCTGCCCGCCGACGTTCTTCAGCGTCACCGTCTTCTGGCCCGAGGTGTTGAACGCCCAGAAGTCCAGCACCGGATACAGTCCGCGGTCGGTGCTCGCGTCGCTGCCGTCGATCGTCATCTCGAGATCGCCCGATTGGACCGACTGGAGGACCGGTGCCACCAGCGTGGTGCCGTCGCGGGACAGCTTCGGTTCGCAGTCTCGGTCGTTCTCGCCGTCGCTTTCGATCCGGCAGTTGGCCAGGCGCTGGTAGGGCAGATCGTTCGGCGCACCGGTGACCTGCTTCAGAACCGTGCTCTCCGGATCCCGCCGGTTCACGACGTACAGCTGGGCGTCGTGCAGCTGATTCGACACGCCGCCGCCGAAGCGACCGCCGGCGAAGGCGATCAGGCCTGCGTCTCCGGACATCGTCGGCATCAGCGCGGTCAGGTGATCGAGGCCTGGGAGCCGTACACTCCGCTCGGGCTCGCGCAGATCGCGCAGCCAGATGCCTTCCGTCTCCTGCGCTTCTGACTCGAACGCGACCCAGCGCCCGTCGCTGCTCACACTGGACCGGTACGACGCTCCCTGGCTCGGCGGGTGCGAGACGGGGTGGATGATCGGCGGGTCACCTTCGGCGGCGGAGGCTCCGCGACCGGAAATCAGTACGGCGAGGCCCGCCGCGAGCAGGGCTGCGGCGGTGATGATGGCGGTCGGGACACGCGGGATACGGCTCACGCCGTCCAGCAAACTGCGTGCGGCGGGGGAGCGGCAGAGCGTGACGTGCGGCTTGGGGGGCAGAGCGTCCTGCCCTAGCGCGCAACGTGCCTGAAGGGGCAGCCCCAAGGGTCCTCGGTACGGCGCGGGCGCACCTGCCGGAGGCGGTGGGGCCGACCTTACCGTGGCACGGTGATCTCCGAAGCCGATGCCGCCCTCGCCGCGTTGCTGCGCCGCGAGCTGCTCGACGCGTCCCGGGTGCAGGTCGTGTTCGATGCGCCGACGAAGGAATGGGCGGCCAAGCGGAACGGTCCGGCGGTGAACCTGTTCCTGTACGACATTCGCGAGGACACCCGGCGCCGGTCGAGTGGGCTGGTGCCGCGATTCGGTGATGACGGGCGGGTGGTCGCGCGGCAGACGCCGCCGCGGATCTTCCGGCTGTTCTATCTGTTGAGCGTGTGGGGTCAGCGGGCCGAGGACGAGCATCGGCTGCTGGGGCAGTTGCTGGACACGTTGCTGGTGCACGATCTGGTGCCACCGGACTTGTTGCCGGACGCACCTTCGCCGGTGGGGTTGTCGGTCGGTCTGCCGCCGGAGGACGATCGGTCGTTCGCGGATGTGTGGTCCGCGCTCGGCGGTGAGCTCCGGCCGTCGATCGATGTCGTGCTGTCGCTGCCGATCGAGGCCGGTCGTTCTAGAGACGCTGGACCCGCGATCGACGAGCCGCTGCAGGTTGCGCTGTCGGACATGAACGCCGCCGCGCAAGAGAACGGTTCTCCCGAGAGCGGCCGGAAACGGGGCGGTCGCACGCGGACCGATCGCGGATGAGTTCGCATCTGCGGCATCTGCTCGGGCGCCTGAGCCTGGTCGAGGATCGGGTCCGCGTGCTGGTCGAACTGCGCCGCCGTACCGACCCGGCGCCGGATGACGGATTCCGCGGTCTCTACCTGAGCCCGGCGGTGATCGACGGGATCCTGGACGGCCGCCCGACCGCGCCACCGGACCTCACCGAGCGGCTGGCCGTGATCGAGGCAGAGGCCGACACCGCCGAAGTCGACGGGTCGACACCGCGATTGCGTCGCCTCGTCCACACCTTCGGTCTGACCGACCTCGACACCGAGATCCTGCTGACTGTCCTCGCGCCTGACCTCGACGCGCGATTCGAGCAGCTCTACGGCTACCTGAACGACGACGTTTCGCAGCGCCGCGCAACCGCCCGCCTGGTCTTCGACCTGCTCGGCGTACCTGCCGCAGATCCCTTGGCCCGTGGACGATTCGACGTAGCCGCGCCACTCATGGCCGGGGGACTGATCGAGATCGAGTCGCCGTCCCGCCCGTTCCTCGGCCGGGCCTTGCGCGTCCCGGACCCGGTCACGGCGTACCTGGTCGGCGGCTACGCAACCGAACCGATGCTGCTCGATGCCACCGTCCCACCGCCCTTAATCGTGTACGGCGAGCTCGAGGAACGGATCGTCCGCGGCCTCCAACCCGGCCGACCGGTCTACCTCCGAGAGCGCCCCGGAAGCGCCGGCCCCGGACTGGCCGCAGCCGCGTTCTCCAAACTCGATCTCGGCGTACTGGCTCTCGATCTGACCAAGCTGTCCAAGGACACCGACCCGATCGTCTTCGCCCGTACGGCGGCTCGCCAGGCACGACTGCGTTCCGCCGGAATCCTGGCCGGACCGGTCGAATCCGCGCCGATCGACGTACTGCGGGCGCTCGCCGTCGCACCCGTTCAAACCGTCCTGACCGGCGTCCCGACCTGGGATCCAAGCTGGGCATCGGTGGTACCGGCGACGCTCGACCCGCCGCTGCTGACGGAATCGCAGCGCGGCACGCTCTGGCACGCATTGTTGCCCACGGCAACACCCGATCTGGATGCGGCGGCCGAGACGAGCACCTTCAGGCTCGGCGTCGACCAGATCGTCCGCACCGCCGAGGCTGCGACCACGCGCGCCGAGGTCGACGGCGTACTGGTGACAGGCGACGTACTGCGCGCCGGAGCGCGCTCGCAAAACGGCGCCGGCCTGGAGCGACTCGCTCGCCGCATCCAGCCGGCCGTCTCCTGGAATGATCTGGTGCTGCCCGAAGAACAGCTAGCCAGGCTCAGAGAACTCGCGATCCGCGCCCGCCATCGCGAACAGGTGATCCGCGACTGGGGAATGCGACCGGGCGGCGGCCGTGGATCCGGCGTCTCGGCCTTGTTCACCGGCGAATCCGGTACCGGCAAGACGCTGTCGGCCGAGGTCATCGCGGCCGAACTCGGAGTCGACCTGTACGTCGTCGATCTGGCAACCGTGATCGACAAGTACATCGGTGAGACGGAGAAGAATCTCGAGCGCGTGTTCACCGAGGCGACCGGAGTGAACGGCGTACTGCTGTTCGACGAAGCCGACGCGATCTTCGGCAAGCGCTCCGAGGTCTCCGACGCCCGCGACCGCTACGCGAACGTCGAGGTCGCCTACCTGCTTCAGCGGATGGAGAGCTTCGACGGATTGGCCATCCTCACCACCAACCTCCGCGCCAACCTTGACGAGGCCTTCAGCCGCCGGCTCGACCTGATCATCCACTTCCCCCAACCCGAAGAGGCTGAACGCCTACTCCTCTGGGATCGCTGCCTAGGCCGCCACGTCCCCCGAGATCCGACCCTCGACCTCACGGCCGCAGCCCACTTCGAACTGTCCGGCGGCGACATCCGCTCCGCCGCCGTCACCGCGGCCTACTACGCCGCCGCCAACGCCCGCCCAGTAACCACCGAAGACCTCCTCACTGCCATCGAGCACGAGTTCACCAAGCTAGGCCGCCTCCCACCCGGCCTCCGCTAATAGCAAGGCGAGAGCGGACTTGGTGATGGGCGCATGGCGCGTACCTGAACAGTCCAGCCCGGCCCTGGAAGCGGGAGCTGCCCCGTCGCGGTGCAGCGGGAGACACCTTGTGGTGGCCGGAGCCCTGTGGCGTGGGGTCTCCGGCCGCTATTGGGTGTCTCGGGCCGCCAATGGTGGCGTGGGCGCGGGAGTGGTTTGAGGCAGTCGGGCTGGTTGGAGGTGCTGTGTGCGGTTGTCATGACGGCCTGACTGAGCGGTTGCCCTTAGAGGCAGGGGCCGATTCCCCTGGCAGCGACCGGACGGGCGTTCCCGTTGGGTTGGGAGACGGCGATGCTGCGGGAGTGGAGAACGACTACGCCGACGCACCTGCCGGACCGGTGTCCCGCCCGGCCGGACCGGAAGGACCGGCACCCGATCCAGGCGCCGGGAACCAGGCGTTCGTCGAGACTCGGCTGCAGGCTGAGGCGTTCCGCGGCAAGCTGATGGACGAGCGCAAGGTCCTGCAGCTCGACTACGACACCCACAACGCGGCTTTGCAGCAGCTCGAAGAACTCGAGGCGGCCGGCGAGATCACCGAGAAGGGCATCGCGGACCGTACCGCGCTGGCCGCGCGCAGGGACCAGCTCTTCAAGGACCTGAACGTCACCAACCAGGACCTGCTGATGCTCGACGACGCCTCGATGGGCCTGGGCCCGCTCAACGACATGATGGTCCGCCGCGGCACCAAAGCCTATGTGCCACAGCAGAACGAGACCACCGAGGGCAGCACCCAGCTCGGCCCGGATGGCATTGTCACCAAGAAGCCCGGCTGGGTCGAGACCGACATCACCAACGGAGTCTCGACCACCCGCAGTCATTCGACGACGAGCACGATCGACACCTCCGGTTGGTCGACCAAGACCACCGACAGTTCGTCAACGCTCACCAAGGCCGCCGACGGCACCCTGAATGCGAGCAGCAACTCGAAGACGAGCGGCCTGGCGATCGGTCCCGGCGGCATCACCGGGAGCTGGGGCGAGCAGTCCGGAAGTTCGGCGACAACCGCGGCGGGTGTCACGACATCGAGCAGTACGTCGACCTCGCAGACCCTCGGTACCGGCGGCTACACGAAGAGCACCGAGGTGAAGGACGACAAACAGACCAAGAAGGACACCTTCGGTGTCACCCGCGGCGACGGCCAGATCGGGATGAACGCGAGCAGCTCCACCACCGTGGCAGGCAAGGAGAACAAGACCACAGGCGGGGTCGGCGTCCTCGCCGGGCCGGACGGGGTCGGCGGGGCCGGGAACCTCGGCAAGGCCTTCAATCAGGAGAAGGGCGCGATCAAGACCGGTCAGACCGCCGGGCTGGACGGCAAGTTCGTCGTCAGCGTGGCCAAGGCCGAAGGCGATCCACCGCGGTACCAGATCACCATGTCGATCAACCTCGGCGGCAAGCTGGGGGCGACCGGTTCCTCGGAGCTGGAGGCGAAACGCAACGCGGACCATTCGACCGGGGTGAAGGCGTCCGGCGGGTTGTCGGGGAGTGCCGCGGCCTCGGTGACCGCGACGTTCGTGCACGTCTACAGCGAGGAGGAGACCAAGCGGTACCTCGGTGCGCTCTCCGGCGAGGGCGGCGGAGCCGAGAAGGAACTCCAGGTGATCAAGCTTGCCGCCGACAACAAACTGGACGCGGCGCAGAGCATGCTCACCGGCGTACAGGCTGCCATGTCCGCCGAGGCCGCGTCTCAGCTGGACGACGGCGGTAGCGCGTCCTTCGAACTCGCCGGGAGCGCCGAAGGCGGCGCGAACGCCGGGGTGACGGGCGGCGGCTTCGGGGCCACTGCGAACGTGTCCGGCAAGTTGAGTACGTCACTCAAGCGCAGCGTGTCCCGCAAGGGCGACAAGATCAGCATCACGGTCAGCCGGACCGACAGCAAGGGGGAGACCCTGGGTGGTGGCGCGTCGATGGGCGCGGCCTCGATGGGCGTTTCGAACACCGACACCGACAAGGCCGCCCAGTCGGTGACTTTCGAGCTGACGCGCACAGATCCGGCGTACGCACAGCTCTTCGCCGAGATCGCGGCCAGGTCCTCGATCGCCGAGCTGCGCGCCTATGCGCAGGACCATCCGAGCCTGGTCACCGCCGACAGTTCGACGACCGGGCACGACGGCAGTACGACGACCACCGCCGGCGTCGGGCCGGTCAGCGTGGGGCTCACGGACAACAGTGGCTTCGAGCAGACCGTCTCTCGCGACGCGACCGGTACCACCGAGACCAACACCGGCAAGGGTGGCGGCGGCATCACGGTCGGCGTCGCCGGACTGCCGAGCATGGGCCACTCCGAGAAGACTTCGGTCAGTACGACGTACGGGCCGAAGGGCGCCAGTGCCGACCTGAGCAAGACGACCTCGGACACCGACATCGACGCGACGGCGACCAAGTACGTCGACGACTTCAAGAAGAGCCCGATCGCCTCGACCGTCGGTCTGGTGACCGGTGCCGCGAAACCGGCCGAGGAGAAGACCGAGGTGGTCGGCATGAAACTGGCCGACTCCGACTTCGACCGGATCTTCGGAGCGGCCGCGGATCCGGTCGGCTGGGGCCGTCCGGTCGCGAGCCCGCGGGACCGGGCCGGCTGGATGGGATTGCGGTCGCGGATCGTGGCTGCCGGCAACGACCACAAGCAGATCGCCCGGCTGATCGCGCATTACGGTGACGGGAACGACAACGCCCCGGCCTACCTGGCGTCGATCGTGCGTGGGGTCGGCCGGACCGACGGCGGCGCCGTGTACGAGTGGCCGGGCGCGCTCAGTGCGGAGAAGGCGTCGTACAAGGCACTGGTCGAGGACGACGCGATGTTGCCGGTGCTCTCGCTGGAGAGCGCCGGAAAGAACAAGGACGCGCTGGATCTCGTCACGACGACCTCGGCCAAGCTGGACAAGCTCGCGACCGACATGCTGGCCAAGAAGAACGAGTTCAGTGAGGGTGCCTTCGGCGAGATGATGGTTCGGCTGTCCGAACGGCGCCGCGAACTCGCGGGACGCGCGTACCTGATCAACCAGCGGGTGAAGGCCGGCGGACCGGACGCGATGCCGAGCAGCACCGAGACGAGCGACCAGTCGGCCGCCGACGTGGCCAAGGCGACGGCGAAGGTGGCGATCGACGGGCACAAGCAGGCGCTGGCCGGGTTCGAGGCCGCGCAGGGCGCGCAGTTCTGGATCATCCAGAAGGAGCTCGCCCGGCGCGACGACTGGTTCGGCAAGCCGAGTGTGATCGACATGGAGGGTGCCTTCAGCAACCTCCGGGACAAGGTCTACCCGCCGTGGCGGGAGACGCTGACCAAGATCCGCGAGGCCGCCAGACAGGCCGGCCTCGACGAGAACGAGTCGGCCAAACCCGAGCCGAACAAGCTGTACTGCAACCACCTCCACCGGGAGGCTTTCGGCAACGACATGTTCAAGCTCTGAAGGCCGTCAGCCCACGGGCTTGGCGTAGCCGGCGATACCGGTGTCGAGAATCACGCACGCATCGTCGCCGGACGTCCACGCATCGTGGCCGGGATCGATGTCCACCACGTCGCCAGGCCCCACGTCGAGCTCCTGACCGTCGTCGAACCGGACGGTCATCCGGCCCGACAGACACATACCGGTGTGGTGGGTCTGGCACGACTCGGTACCGGCCAGTGGCTTGACGTCCTCGGACCAGCGCCAGCCGGGCTCGAAGACCCCACGGCCGAGCGTGAATCCGCCGACGGTGACCACGTCCAGATGGCCATGGTCCTTGAAGGAACGCCGCTCGTGCGGACTGTCGATGTTCTGCTTGCCGGTCATCATGTCTCCGTCTCTCGGTCCTTGCCTCCTGCATCGAAAGGTGGCCGGCGCTCCCCAGGCCGACCATCGTCCCCGCCACACTGCTTCTCCTCACAGAGCACGCCGGTTGCTCTGCGTTGTCAAGGACAGACCGCGCTCAGCCGGCCTTACCGACCGATGACGGGCCTGCCCGATGGTGCACCGCTTCCTTCCCCGGGCCTCGTCCGGGCGGACGTACCGCGCAAGCCTGCGAACCAGGACGCTTGATTGCGAGACCCAGACCAGCTCGAAGGAGTGAAAATGCCGACCTACCTGTCGCCCGGTGTCTACGTCGAGGAGGTGGAGGCCGGGCAGCGGCCGATCGAAGGCGTCGGTACCGCGGTCGCCGCGTTCGTCGGCTTCGCCGAGAAGGGCCCGCTGAACACCCCGACGCTCATCACCAACTGGACGCAGTTCACCCAGACCTTCGGTGACTTCGTCGAGGGTTCGTACCTGGCCCACGCCGTCTTCGGCTACATCCAGAACGGCGGCTCGGCGGCGTACATCATCCGGATCGGTGCCGAGTCGGCCGGTAACGGCCAGGCGCCCAAGGAGCTTCCGGCCGGTGCGCCACAGACCACCCTCGGCCACTACAAGGTGACCGCGATCGAGAGCGCCAACGGCAAGAGCCCCGATGTCACCGTCGAGGTCGCCGACAGCGGGACCGAGAACGCGCCCGAGGGTGCGATCAAGCTGACAGTGCGTGCGAACGGCCGCCCGACCGAGGAGTACGACCCGGTCGTCCCGGATCGGCGCGCGGACAAGACGAACAACGTCGCGACCGTGGTGAACGCCAAGTCCAAGCTGGTCAAGGTCGAGGAGCTGGCCCAGTCGGCCGCTCTCGAACCGGTTGCCAAGGGCAAGAAGTCGCTGGTGGCCCCGCCGGCCCCGGCCGCCACCGGCGAAGGTGTCGGCGCCGCTGACTACGTCGGTGACACCGCTGCCCGGACCGGATTCTCCAGCCTGGAAGCGATCGAGGACGTCACGATCGTCGCCGTACCGGATCTGATGAGCGCGTACCAGCGCGGTGCGATCGACCTGGAGACCGTGCACTCGGTCCAGCAGGCCGTCATCACGCACTGCGAGCTGATGGGCAACCGGATGGCGATCATCGACCCGCCGCCCGGGCTGAACGCCCAGCAGATCAAGGACTGGCGGATGAACCAGGCTGGCTACGACTCGCGGTACGCCGCTCTCTACTGGCCCTGGGCGAAGACCTTCGACCCGGCGACCGGCCGCAACATCCTGGTCCCACCGTCCGGCCACGCAGCCGGCATCTGGGCCCGCACCGACGAGTCCCGCGGTGTCCACAAGGCCCCGGCGAACGAGGTGGTCCGCGGCGCGATCGCGCTCGAAACCGTGATCACCAAGGCCGAGCACGACCTGCTGAACCCGATCGGCGTGAACGCCCTGCGCGCGTTCCCGGGCCGCGGCATCCGGATCTGGGGCGCTCGCACGCTCTCGTCGGACCCGGCCTGGCGCTACATCAACGTCCGCAGGCTCTTCAACTACATGGAGGAGTCGATCCTCAACGGCACCCAGTGGGTGGTCTTCGAGCCGAACGACGACGCGCTGTGGGCGCGCGTCCGCCGTACCATCAGCGCCTTCCTGGTGAACGAGTGGCGCAAGGGCGCGCTGTTCGGACTCACTCCGGACGAGGCGTTCTACGTGAAGTGCGACCGGGAGACCAACCCGGCCGAGGCGATCGACGCCGGTCAGGTGACTTGCCAGATCGGTATCGCGCCGGTGAAGCCGGCCGAGTTCGTGGTGTTCCAGCTGTCGCAGTTCTCCGGCGGCACCAGCCTCGTCAACGAGTAGTCACGCTTAGAAGAGGGAGAGTTTCATGCCACTCGCTGACGCCATGGACATGGCGACCGCGTATTCGTTCAGTGTCTCGATCGACGGGGTCGAGGTGCCTTATGTGATGGAGGTCTCGGGCCTGAAGGCCGAGGTCGACATGATCACGTACTCCGAACAGGCCAAGGACGGCAAGTTCGTCGCCCGCCAGGTGATGGGCCGGGCCAAGACCGGCCAGTTCAACGTCGTTCGGGGCCTGACCGACTCCAAGACCGTCACCGACTGGCTGAAGTCCGTCATGCAGGGTGACATCAAGGGCGCCCGCAAGACCGCCGAGGTCTGCATCTACACCTCCGACGGCCAGCCGCTGCGACGTCTCAACTTCCGCAACTGCTGGATCAAGGACGTCGAGCTCGGCGGCACCCTGAAAGCCGGTTCGACCGAAGCGCTGACCGAGAAGTTCACCGTGTGCTGGGACGAGATGGAGTACGCGTGATGCGTCGCGCCCACACCACGACGCTGGCGGCGGACGCGGCTCCCTCGGAGCCCGCGCCCGCCCCGGCGGCGGTCGCCCCGGCACCCACCCTGCGCACCGAGTTCGACTTCGAGCTCCCGCGCGGTTACGTCGACGCGGACGGCGTCGTCCACAAGTCCGGAACGATGCGGCTGGCAACGGCCCGCGACGAACTCCTGCCCTTGTACGACGCCCGCGTGCAGGAGAACCCGGCCTTCACCACGGTCGTCCTGCTGGCCCGCGTGATCACCCGCCTCGGCGACGTGGCCCGGATCGACGCCCAGCTGGTGGAGAACATGTTCGCCTCCGACGTCGCCTTCCTGCAGGACCTCTACCGCCGGATCAACTCCGAAGGCCACACCCGGGCCGCCGTCACCTGCCCGTCGTGCGAGCAGTCCTTCGCCGTCGACATCGCCGGTGGCCGCCTGGGGGAATCCTGACGTACGCGACCGGCCGTCTGCAGGAGGAGATCGCGTACGTCGCCTATCACTTCCACTGGCGCCTGGACGACATCCTCGATCTCGAACACCCGCAGCGGCAGGCGTTCGTCACTGAGATCTCCAAGATCAACCGCCGGATCACCGAGGGGAACTGATGATCGGCCAGCTAGCCCAAGGCGCCCCGTCCACCCTGCGCCCGCCGAGCGGTGACTGGATCCCGTCCTGGCGCTCACCGGCCTTCACCGGAGAAATGGCCCACCAGCTGGACCCAGCCGGTCCCGGCGGCCTTCTCACCGACATCGTCAGCCCCGGCCGGCCCAGCCTGTACGGCGGAAACTCAGCTCTCGACGTCCGCCCGTACAGCTCGTTCCCCGGCGCCCTCCTTGGCGAGGACTCCGAGGCCGACGAGCCTCCCGCGGCAGCAGGCCCGATCGGCCGAGTCATCCAAGCAGTCCGCAACGCCTTAACCGGC
This sequence comes from Kribbella albertanoniae, assembly GCF_004348455.1. Classification (GTDB taxonomy): domain Bacteria; phylum Actinomycetota; class Actinomycetes; order Propionibacteriales; family Kribbellaceae; genus Kribbella; species Kribbella albertanoniae. The sequence continues at coordinate 20,038 of NZ_SMKA01000008.1, read as the reverse complement.
AACCGCTCCGCTGGCACCTCGGCCGCCTCCGGCGCAACCGCAGCGCTCCTAGGCGCATCCGCATCAACGCCCCCAGGCTCCACCCTCGGCCCAGGCTCCGCGGCTAGCGTCGACTCAGTCCCGGTGTCCGCCCTGGGCTCGGGCTCGCTGCCGGGCGCCAGCGCTGGCTCAGACGCTTCCATGGCCGTCGCCGGGGCCGGCTCCGCTGTGTCTGACGGCCAGCTGCCTCTGGCCCTTGCCGCACTCGTGAATGAGCCCACCTTCGGCGAAGTCTTGGCTGGTGGCGGAGCTGCAACAGCCAGTTCCGCCCGATCCCTTGGTGCAGCTCCCGCGCTTGCCTCATCTCTCGCCTCCGCGATCGGCTCGGGCTCGGATGCCGCCGCACTTCTGGGCACCTCGGGTTCGGCCGGCTCACTGCCTCTGGCAGGGTCCTCGTCTGCAGGCTCCGGACCCGGTACGGCGGCCGCCGCCTCGGCGCTGCTGGGTAGCCCGGCGCCATCCGCTGCGACCGGCATGTTGCCGCCAGCAACCAGTTCATCTGCCGGGCCAGGGCTGACTGGGTCGGCGCTCGCTGGGCCCACCGGCTCGGTCGCAGGCGCTGGTACGGCGGCCGCTGTCTCGGCGCTCCTCGGCGCTGCAGGTCCAGCCGTCTCAATGCCGGTCGCACGGGCCGCCGCCCCGGGACTGAGCCAGGTCACCGCAGCCCTCCCCGCCGACGCCCGGAGAGCGCTCTCTGTCCCGACACTCCAGAACTTGCTCCCGAGCCTCGCGTCCGCGGCCGGGATCGGACCCAGCCCGGCCGAGGCGTCTCAGACCGGCGAGGTGAGCACTCCCGGCACAACCGCTGCCGGACTCCCGGTGGCCTCTCAATCGGCCGGCCCGGTGGCTCCGGCAGGGGCGCCTGCCGGTCTCTCCCGCCGCCGGGCCGGCCTCGGGGCCCCGCTCGCCGGACCGCTCCCGACTCTTCCGGTCGCCTCCCCGCCCGCTGGTACCGGCTCATCCGCCGTTTCCTCAGCCGCGGACCTCGCCGCCGCCGGTTCCACCGAGGTGGCGATTCCCCCTTCGAGCGCATCCAACACCGCCCCCGCGTCCGCCGTACCGGCTGCAGCACCGGCCATGGCGCTGGCTCGATCTGTTGCTGGTGGCAACCAGATGCTCGCCGTACCGCCGGTCGTCACCGGTGCCTTCCAGGACGCCACCAGCACCCCGGGCGCGACCGTGCCGCTGCTCGGAGATCGCGCTCTCAGCTCCGACGTCAGCGAACTGCTGTCACCCCCGGCCGGCAGCGACAGCGCAGCACCGGCCCAGCCGATCACCTACCTCCCGCCGCACTCGGTCGACGGCGCAGGACCCTCCGGCGATCCCGGCGGTCGCCAGTCCAGTGCCGCGAACGCCTCGGCTCTCGGACGTCGCGGGAACGGTTCTACCGCTGGCCTCGACAGCCTGCCAACAGTGTCCGCCGTACCGCCTGCAGGCCTTGGTATGTCCGCGGCCGGCAGCATGGCGGCCGCACCTGCTGCGAGTCCCGGATCTGCCTGGCCTGCCAGTTCGGCAGCCCAGGGGAGCATGACCACCGTCGGCAGCTCGGCCGGTGACGCCGGGCGTCCGCTGGCGGTGGCCAGGCCGCCCGCTGCGGGGTCTGCCGCGGCGGGTGGTCTGGTCGAAGGCAGCATGGTCGAGAGCGTCAGCTCCAACGACGGGGCGACCTCGGTCGCGATCCCGTCCGCCGCACCCGCAGCCCCACCAGCAGCCGCGCCCGCAACAGCCGGTACGGCGGCCGCCGTACCGGCATCGGGAACTGGGGGAGCGCTCTCTGCCGCGGACGTCGACGGTCTGGCCCGGCGGCTGTACGAACCGATCGCCCGCCGCCTCCGCGCAGAACTGGTCGTCGACCGCGACCGTACAGGCACCCTGATGGATCGGATGTGGTGACGCGATGAGTGGGACCGACGTAATGCCGGCGGTCGGTGTCCGGTTCATGGTGCAGGTGGACGAGGTCGATCTCGGCCTGTTCACGAGCTGTGAAGGACTCGGCGTCGAGGTCGTGATCGAGCAGCGCAACGAAGGCGGCAACAACGCCTACATGCTGCAGATCCCGTCCCGCCTGAAGTTCCCGAACATCAAACTCACCCGCCCGCTCACCAAGGAGACCGAGCGCGTGGCCAAATGGATCTCCGGTCTGGCCGCCGGAGTCCAGCGCCGTACCGGCCAGATCACCGCCATGACAGCAGACGGCACAGTCGTAGCCCGCTGGGGCCTCATCGACGTCATCCCCGTCCGCTGGACCGGCCCCACCTTCTCCAAAGGCCCCGCCGACGTCCTCACCGAAACCATAGAAATAGCCCACCACGGCTTCATAGACACCGGCTCCTAGCCCCTCGCCCCCGCCACGAGTGGTGGCTGGAGACAAGAAGTTGGGGCCGGAGACCTATGGCAACAGGTCTCCACCCGTGACAAGGTGTCTCGCGCCACCACGCCAACGGGGGAGTGAGATGACCTACCAGCGCTATGTCGCACTGGGCGACAGCCAGACCGAGGGCCTCGGCGATCAGGACGAACGCGGCGGCTATCGCGGTTGGGCCGACCGGCTGGCCGATCAGCTGGCTCAGGCGAACCCAGGCCTGCAATACGCCAATCTCGCTGTCCGTGGCCTCGGAGTGGCCCAGATTCGCGCGCGGCAACTGGAGGCGGCCGTGGCCCTGCGACCCGACGTCGCAACCGTGGTGGCCGGGATGAACGACCTGATCCGGCCGGGCTTCCGGGCTGCCGAGGTCGTCGCTGACCTCGAGGAGATCTTCGCGGCTCTCACCGCCGCCGGCGCGGTGGTCGCCACGCTCACGCTGCCTGATATCGGGAAGATCGCGCCGCTTGTCGCGCGGCTGCGACCTCGCGTGATCGAGTTCAACGCTCTGGTCACAGCCGCAGCGGACAGGCACGGCGTACTGGTGGTCGACACCTATCCGCACGCGTTCGCGACCGACCCGAGGATGTGGAGCGCAGATCGTCTGCACGCCAGCCCCCTCGGTCATGCCCGTATCGCCGCTGCGGTGAGCCATGCGTTGGGCCTGCCTGGCAGTGACGGCACCTGGAACCTCCCCTTGGAGCCCCAGGCGCGCCCGACAAGCTGGCAAGCCATCCACACCGAGGTCACCTGGCTAGCCTCCTTCGTCGCACCCTGGGTCTACCGTCGCCTTCGGGGTCGCTCCAGCGCCGACGGCCGGACCGCCAAACGCCCCCACCTGACCCCGGTCGCATCCGTCGACACCGGCTCCTGAGCTCGGTCCGAGGTTAGGAACCTAGCGATTTCCAGAAGGAGCACTGGTGTTCCTGGGCGAGATCGGCTGGGCCGATCTTGGTGGGGGCGAGTGACTGGACGTGGTCCCGGCTCTGGAAGGGCAGCCACCGTGGCTGTCCGTCGCCGTTCGGGTTTCCGGTCGCTGCGAACTGCGCCCAGTACTGGATCATCGTTGCGGACAGTTGTTTCTGCGCGGGCGTGCCCGGACCGGGGAGCTGCTCGTCGTTGAAGAGATACTGCAGTTCAGCACCATGGAACGCGCCGGTGGGGAAGTTGGGCTTCGGGAGAGTGGTGAACCAGGGAGCGGTCTCGTCGGCGAACTCGTAGGCGTACACCGGGGTGTGTCTGGCGAGTACGCGGTTCTGATCGAGAACCGTGCAGCCCCACGCCCAGTCGGTCACGACGGCCGACAATGCCTCGCCCGCGGAATGGAAGCGGCTGACGGGATACCGGGCCAGGATGCGTTCGACATCGGCCGCGCTGAACACCGCGTCCAGTTGTGCACGATAGGTCGCGGGGGTCGTCACCTCGCTAGTCGCTGTTTCGATGGCTGCGGTGAAGAGGTTGTGCTCGTCGCGTGTGATCCCTTGAACGATGGGGACACGATGGAAGCGGCCGGTGGCAAAGGCGCGCTCCGGGCTGAGCGGAAGCAGGCCGCCGCCGTACGTAGGACCTGAGCCGACCCCGACATCGGACAACTTTGCGAGGTCGTCCACACGCTTGCCGCGTAGACACTTCGCTGCGGTGCCGGGGGCGGAACAGCCGATCGTGGCAGCGATCTCGACACCGTTCTTCTCCCGTTCAGAACGCGGCAGCGGGAACCATGTCGGCGGCCCTGGCGACCACTTCCGGCCAGTGCACTGGGCGCTCTGCACGATCGCCTTCTGGAACAGACCTGCGGATCCCGGCGCGGCCAACTGAGCACAGACGCTGGTCCCGCCGGCAGACTCGCCGAAGATCGTGACGTTACCCGGGTCCCCGCCGAAGGCCGCGGCGTTGCGCTTGACCCACTGCAGCGCGGCCTGCTGATCTTCGAGGCCGAAGTTGCCCGACAGGTTCCGCGCCTGACCGTGGTTGAGTGCGGGGTGAGCGAGGAACCCGAAGATTCCCAACCGGTAGTTGAAGCTGACGACGATCACGTTGCCACTGCTCGCCAGCTGCTGCGCGCCGTACAGGCTGCCGGCGCCGCTGATGAAGCCGTTGCCGTGGATCCACACCATCACCGGCAGTTTGCGCTCGTTGCCGCGGCGCGGCGTCGTCACGTTGAGAAAGAGACAGTCCTCGGTCGTGCTGGCCGGATCGATCAGCCCTTCGGCCTGGGCGCAGCGATTCCCGGGTTTGGTCGCGTCCCGAATGCCAGGCCACGGAGCGGCCCGTTGTGGCGACGCCCAGCGGAACTCACCGATCGGCGGCGCGGCGTACGGGATCCCCTGGAAGACCCTGGCGTCCGCCTCGAGCTTTCCTCGTACGGCGCCGAGGTCGGTCGCGACCACGGTGGCAGCGGCGTCGTTGCCCGAGAGAGCGGTTGCTGCGCCGCCGCCGGCCGCCGAGGCGACGAGGAACGCCGCGGTCAGGAGCACTCCCAGTCGGCGAGAAGTGCTGAATCGACGGCCGGTTCGCTGGTTCTGTCGTGGCTGTTCCATCTCGTTCCCCTGCCCTGGTTTCATTTGTGTGTGGGTCCCACGAAATATAAGTGTAAGGTGCACACGAAGTCAATCGGCGCGTTGCCGACGAGAGGAACCGACCTGATGCCGATCACCGACGATGCGGAGTTGCCGCCGGGACTCGCCTTGGCCTGGAGCCTTCCGGTCAAGGCGGGCAAGCTCGGCCGGAAGCCGTCGCAGAGCGTCGAGCAGGTCGTCGCGGCCGCTGTCGAACTGGCTGACGCCGACGGGTTCGCCGCCATGTCGATGCCCAAGATCGCCCAGAAGATCGGCCTGACCGCCAACGCGATCTACCGCTATGTCAGGTCCCGGGACGAACTGCTGGTGCTCGTCGCCGAAGCAGCCTGGGGCCCGGCGCCGGAACTGCTGCCCGATGCGCGGGATTGGCGGGCCGCTGCGACCATCTGGACCAGGGCAATGCTCGACCGCTGCGAAGTCCACCCTTGGCTCTGCGACCTGCCGGTCCGTGGGGCTCCAGTGACGCCGAATCTGCTGGGCTGGGCAGAGGCGATCCTGAAGGTGCTGACCGGCGCCGGCCTGACTCCCGGTGAAGCCATCGCCTGCGCGTTCCTCCTGGATGGCTACGCGCGGCAGCTCGCCACCACGCGACGCGACGTGCGCGAGAGCACTGCCACGTCCGTCCAGTCGGCGGCGGTGACCAAGTTCCTCGAGCCCCGCTTGCAGGAACTCGGCTATTCGGTCCTGGCCGCCATGATGGCCGGAAACGAGTACACCGACGAAGTGGTGGACGACGATGTGGCCTTCGGCCTCGAGCGGATCCTGGACGGGATCGACGTGCTGATCGCCACGAAGCGCTGAACTCCGCGGGTACTACGTTGGTGGGCGTGGATGAACGTGTGCGGCAGGCGGGCGAGCAGTACGAGCTGGCGATCTTCCAGGGGGACATGACTGGGCTCGCGGGTGTGGATCGCGAGCTGGATGCGGCTGAGGCTGAGCTGGCGCTGGCCCGCGGGAAGTTGCTGCACGCGCACTTCGTCGACGGCCGTGAAGGCAAGGAATCGCGTGAGCTGGAACTGTTCCAGCGCTCTCTCGAGCTGTACGAAGCGCTGGGAGACGCGCGGGGCCGGGCGGAAGCGTTGTTCTGGATTGGCTGTTTCCATCAGGTCGTTCGCGATGACGCCGAGCCGGCACTGGCTGCGCTCGTGTCGTCGGCTGAGCTGACTCGCGAGAGCGGTGACGAACTGATCTTGTCCTACGCCCTCCGCCACCTCGGTATCGCCGCTCACCGGGACGGGCGAGCCGAGGACGCAGGCCGGTTGCTGGGGGAGTCCACCGAGCTGCGCCGGAAGCTCGGCTTCACCGAGGGCGTGGCGGCGAACCTCGTCGGCCTCATCCACCTCGCCATCGACCAGGGCAGGTCCGCCGACGCCGAGGCTCTCCTGGCCGAGGCGACCGCGCTCGCTCAGGCGGCCGGCGCCGCAACCATCGTGGATCAGCTCGCCGTGGCCCGCGGGCGCCTCTGACCTCGGTGCTCCGAATGACGCGAAGCCAGCACAATTTGTCTTGCACAAGAAGTCTTGTCTAATCGCTGGGGCGCCGCGGGTGACAGAGTCAAAGAGCGAGGAGCTCAGCGGCGAGAGGCTCGGGGGTTTGGTGGCGGGCGAGGGTGGCTAGGCGGTCGGTTTCGGGGCCGAGGGCGGCGCGGCACTGGGCCCAGGCGGTGGTTTCGGCCTGGCGGCGGTCGGTGAGGAGGACCGGGGCGCCGATCTCGGCGCGCTGGTGGTCGCTGACCGCGAGCAGCCGGACCGCCAGCTCGTATGAACCCTCGGCGGCCGCGAGGATCGCGAGCAGCCCGAAACAATCCAGTACGCCGGTCGAGTACCCGATCCCGCGCGCGATCCGCAGCGCTTCAAGCGCCCGGGCGCGGGCCTGAGCGAGATCGCCGGCCTGGAAGTCCAGCAGACTGAGGCTCCCGATGGCCAGCACCTTGCCCTGTTCGTCGTTCATCTCGGCCCAGACGTCGTACGCCTCGCCGATGAAAGCCCGGGCCTCAACCGGATAGCCGAGTTGCCTCAGCGCCATCCCGTTGCAGTTCAGCGCAGCACCCAGTACGACGCCCATCCCCAGCTCACGCGTGAGCAGTTCGGCCTCGCGCCCGAACTGCAAAGCGGCGTACACGTCATCCAGCGCGAGACTCGTCAACGTCAACCCCTGCGAAGCAATCGCCAGCCCACGCTTGTCATCGAGCGAGCGATAGATGGCCGCGCTCTCCAGCCCGGCCTCCAGTGCCTCGGCGAACCCACCCGCGAACCGGGTCTGCGCAGCCAGCCCAGCCAACGCCGCCGCACGCTCGACCGTCGGCTCGGTCAGCCCGGCCAACGACGCCCGCAGCCACGCGCGAGCCTGGCCCATCAGGCCGCGGAACACCCAATGCCACGACAACGGCGCGACGATCTCGCCGACCCGCGCCGGATCGTTGCCCTCGGCAAGACACCAGTCGATCGCCGCCACCAGATTCGGCTCCTCGAGCCGCAGTACCCGCCCGGTCACCTGCTGCCGCAACGCCAGCCGCTGATGCAGCGCTGCCGCATGCCGGCTGAACTGTGCTAGCTCCACACACCACCGAACATGCCGATTCCGTACGGCGTTCTCCTCGCCGGCCGCCCGCAAATGGTCGAGGCCGTACTCGCGCACGGTCTCCAGCAAACTGAACCGCTCGTCCGCATCCATCGTGACCAGACTGCGGTCGACCAGGACCGCGAGCAGTTCGGCCACCTCGTCGGCCACGATGCCGTCACCGGCGAGCACCTGTTCGGCCGCATCCAAGGTGCAGCCCCCGGCAAAGACTGCCATCCGCCGCAGAACCGTTCGGACCGGTGGCTCCAGCAGTTCGTGGCTCCAGTCCAGAGCTGCCCGCAGACTCGAATGCCGAGTCCTGGCATCACGAAACCCGCGGATCAGCAGCCGCAGCCGGCCGTCGATCCGTGCCGCGAGCTGCTCGACGGACAACGTCCGCGTCAGACCCGCGGCGAGTTCGATGCCGAGTGGGAGCCGGTCGACCGCGGCGCAGATCTGTTCCACTGCAGGGCTTTGCTCGGCGCCACTGCGGTCGCAGAACAGTTGAGCCGCATCCGCAGCAGCCAGCGGCCCAACCCGTCGTACCTGCTCAGCTGACAAACCCAACGCGCGCTGCGAGGTGACCAGAATCGACAGGTCGGCCGCCTTGAACCGCAACGCCTCGATCATCGGTACGACGGCGTCCGCGAGGTGCTCGGCGTTGTCGACGACGAGCAGCGCGCCGGCCAGTAGCTCGGCGGAGTGGCCCAGTGACTCGCCACCGCCATCGGCTCCGACGGCACCAGCGAGTGCGGCGATCAGGTTGTCGCCTTGGCGTAGCGGTGCGAGGTCCAACCAAGCCACTGAGCGACCGTTCTCGGCCGCCTGCGCGGCGACCTCTCGGGCCAGTCTGGTCTTGCCCGCGCCCGGTCCACCCAGCAGCGTGATCAGCGTCGGCTGCCGCAGTTCGCGTAACAGCGCGGTCAGCTCGCGGTCGCGGCCGACGAAGTTCTTCGCTGCCGTCGGCAACGGAATCCGCGGTGCCGGTGGGCGATGACCCCGTAGATCGTCCTCGAGGGCGACCGTCTCCGGTGTCGGATCGATGCCGAGCTCATCGGCGAGCCGGGATCGCAGCCCACGCAGCCGATCGAGGGCATCCGCCTGCCGGCCGGCTCGGGCCAGCGCGAGTGCGGACAGCCCGACCAGCCGTTCGTGCAATGGATGGACGGCGATCATTCTTTCGAGCTCCGGTCCGACCGCTCGGCCGAGCGCGAGCCCGGCCTCGGCCCACGCGAGCTGCAGATCCACCTGGAGCATCTGCATCCGCCGCCGTTCCGCGTCGACGAACGGAATGTCCTCCAGACCGGCCAGCGGATCCCCGCGCCACAGACCGATCGCGGCCGCGGCCGTGGTGAACACCCGGGCCTGATCTCCTGAACGCCGTACTGCGTCGACCGTAGAAAGCGCTCTCTCAGCGGCGTTCAGATCGGTGGGCTCGGCCAGCAGACTGAATCCGGCCGGGCTGCGGCGGAGCGCGGTCGAGTGCTCCCCGAGCGCGCCACGCAGCCGTGAGGCCAGCACCCGCAGCCGGGCGGCCGGTCTGGCGGCCTCCTCGTCCGCCCAGAGATCGCGGATCAAGATGTCGTCGGCAACCGCTTCACCGCGGGCGAGAGCGAGCCGCACCGCCAGCGCCTGAGCGAGCGGCTGCCGCACCAGCAACGTTTCTCGCGATGCAGACAAGATCTCGGGCGGCCCGAGAACGTGCATCTCAAGAACATGCCTCTCGAGAACGTGCGTCTCGAGACGCATCAGCCGGCCAGGATCTCGGCGGTGAGCGTCTCCGGCGACTGGCGTCGCGACAACTCCGCCAGCCGGTCGGCCTCGGCGCCGAGGGCCTCACGGCAGGTTGCCCAGGCAGCGGCGAGAGCGCTGGCCTCGTCGGCCACCTGGATGGGGCTGCTCAGCTCCTCGCGCTGGTACTCGACGACGGCGATCAGCCGGACTGCGTCTTCGTAGTTGCCCTCGGCGGCCTCGACTGTGGCGAGCAGGGCAAGACCGTCCAGGATCCCCAGCAGGCCGCCGATACCGCGTGCCATCCGCAGACAGAACAGGGCCCGGCGCCGCCCCTCAATGGTGTCGCCGGCCTGGACTGCCAGTACGCCGAGATGGTTCGAAGCCAGCACGAGACCTTCGTCGTCGCGGACCGCGGCCCAGATGTCGTACGCCTCCTCGAACATCTCCTTGGCCGCGGCCGGGTAGCCGAGCATGCGCAGGCCCAGGCCGCTGCAGTTGAGTGATGCACCGAGCACGATCGGCAGATCCAGCGCCCGGGCCATCGTCCCGGCCTGGTGTGCGTAGTCGAGAGCGGCGTACACGTCGTCGAGTCCGAGACTGGTCAGGGTCAGCACGTGGTACGTACGCGCGAGACCACGATCGTCACCCAAGGCACGTTGGATCTCCAGACACTCCAGTCCGGCCTGGAGCGCTTCGTCGTACCGGCCGACGCTGCGGGCCTGGAATGCGAATCCCCGGAGAGCGTTTCCGCGCTCTGCTGTTCCCGCGGCCAGGGCGGGCAGCGACGCCCACAACCACTCGCTGGCCTGCGCCATCATTCCGCGGGACATCCAGTGCCAGCCGAGTGGTGCGACGAACTCGCTGACCCGGCCGGGGTCGTTGCCGTCGCCCATGCACCAGTCGATGGCGGCGAGCATGTTGGGCTCTTCCAGCCGGACCAGGCGAGCGAGCTCGGGTTCTCCGAGGAGCAGGCGTTGATCTTGTGGACCGTACGCTCCGCCGAACTTCGCGAGCTCCACGCACCAGGCAGCGTGCCTGTGCCGCAGAGCACTCTCTTCCCCCGACGAACGCAGTTGGTCGAGCGCATACTCGCGGACCGTTTCGAGCAGCCCGATACGCTCGTCGCCGCTGGTGATCAGACTCCGGTCCGCGAATTCGGCCAGCAACCTATCGACCTGCTCAGCAGCAATCCCGCCACCACCCAGCCCGTCGCTCGGTGAGTCGGTGAGGACGAAGGCGGCGGCCTGGGGGGTGCAGCCGGCGGCGAAGACGGCCAGGCGGCGGAGGGCTACTTGTTCCTGGGGGCCTAGTAGTTCGTGGCTCCAGTCGAGGGCTGAGCGGAGGCTGACGTGCCGGGGGCCGGCGTCTCGGAGGCCGCGGACGAGTAGGCGTAGGCGGTGTTCGATTCGCTGGGCGATCTGGTCGACAGAGAGGGTTCGAGTGAGGCCGGCGGCCAACTCGATGCCGAGGGGGAGGCGGTCGACCGCCGTACAGATTCGGTCTACTGCCGCGCTTGGCTCGGCACCGCTGCGATCGCAGAACAGCTGGGTCGCCTCCGCGGCGGTCAAGGCAGCGACTCGATGGAGTTGTTCGTCGGTCAGGCGGAGTGGGCGCTGGGAGGTGACCAGGATCGATAGGCCGGTGGCCTTGAACCTCAGTACGTCGATCACCGTGGCGACCTGCTCGACCAGGTGCTCGGCGTTGTCGACGACGAGCAGGGCGTCCGCCAGCAGTTCGGCGGAGTGGCCGATCGAGTGGTCTCCGCTGGTGGCCCCGGCAGCGCCGGCGAGAGCGCTCTCCAGGTCGTCTCCCGGCTGAGCGGGGGCCAGGTCCAGCCAGGCGACCGCACGGCCGCTCTCGGTCGTCCGGGCAGCGAGCTCCCGGGCCAGCCGGGTCTTCCCTACGCCGGGGCCGCCGAGCAAGGTGATCAGGCCGGGCTGCTGAATCTGCCGCAGCAGCTCGGCCTGCTCCTGCTCGCGGCCGACGAAGGTTCGTGCTGCAGTCGGCAACGAGGTCCGTGGCTTGGGCGCGGCCGTGAGACGGGTGCGCAGGTCGTCCTCGAGAGAGACTGTCTCGGGCGCCGGATCGATGCCGAGTTCGTCGGCCAGCCGGACCCGCAGCGCGTGGAGCCGGTCGAGCGCGTCGGCCTGGCGGCCGGCTCGGAAGAGCGCTTGCGCGGAGAGCCCGACCAGCCGTTCGTGCAAGGGATGGACGCAGACCAGTCGCTCGAGCTCCGGCTCGACGAACTTGCCGAGCGCGAGGCCGGACTCGGCCCAGGCCAGCTGTAGCTCAAGACGCAGGGATCCCAAGCGCTGCCGTTCGGCAGCAACGAACGGGATCCCGTCCAGATCGGAGAGCGGATCACCGCGCCAGCGCGAGAGCGCAGCCGTGGTGGTCTCGAACACCCTGGCCTGGTCGCCGCTGCGGCGGATGGCGTCAAGACCAGAGAGCGCTCTCTCAGCGGCGTCCAGGTCGGCCGGTTCGGCCTGCAGGCTGAAGCCGGCCGAGGTCCGCTGCAGCGCCCCGGCATGGTCGCCGAGCGCGCCGCGCAGGCGGGACGCCAGCACCCGCAGCCGGGCGAGTGGCCGGGCTGCGTCGTCGTCGCCCCAGAGATCGCGGATCAGGATGCTGTCGGCAACGGGTTTGCCCCGGGCCAGGCTCAGCCGGACCGCGAGCGCACGACCGAGCGGTTGCCGCAGTGGCAGCGGTTCGCGGGCAGGCGTCAACAGCTCGGCCGGCCCGAGAACGTCGATCTGCAGAGACGGAGGCCCCGTCGCTCTCACCCCCAGCGGAGAACGTTGTCAGGCGATCCTAATTCGCGCTGCCCTTTCGGGAAGAGGGGAGGTCCCTCGGTGCGGCGCTGGTGCACCTGCCTGAGTGGCGGCCGCGTCCCTAGCCTCGACAGCAAGGTCCGGTTGGAGAGCCGGCCGGTGACGAGGGGTGGTGCGGGCGGTGGCGCGTGGGAATCTGGCGAAGGCCTACCTGGAGATCCACGAGGCGATGCCGAACAAGGGGGCCGGCGCCACACTGGGCGCGACCAAGGGCACCATCGCGTTCCAGTTCAACCCGAACGAACTCACCGTCAAGAAGGCCGCCAAGTGGAACAGCGAGCCGGCCCGCGGATCGAAGAAGGCCGCGCCGCCGGAGTTCCAGGGCCCGGAGCCCGGCAAGCTGACGGTGGAGATGTTCTTCGACGCCACCGACACCATGAACGACTCCGTCGTGAAGGCGGTGAAATCACTCTTCGAGTGCTGCGCCCCGACCGACAACAGCCTGGGCAAGAACAAGCCGGTCCCGCCGCTGGTGGTCTTCCACTGGGGAGCGCTCGACTTCTTCCCGAGCTTCATCACCTCGGTGACCGCGAAGTACACGCTCTTCACCCCCGAGGGAACGCCGGTCCGGGCGACCTGCACGGTCGATCTCCAGGAGATGCCGGCGATCACGCCCAAGCAGAACCCGACCTCGGGCAGCCTGACCGCCCGCCGTACCCATGTGTTGCTGGAGGGCGAGACACTGGCCGCGGTCGCGTACGCCGAGTACGGCGATCCGGCGATGTGGCGGCCGCTCGCGGCGGCGAACGACATCGACGACCCGCACCGGGTCGCGCCAGGCAGCACGCTGCTGCTGCCGTCCCCGGACGAACTGCTGGCAGGCTGAGATGGCCAACGCCAATATCACCAGCACCCTCGGGATCAGCGTTGCTGGGGGAGCGCTCTCTGAGGATCTCCTGGCGCTCGTGGCCGGGGTCTGGGTGGACGACAACCTGCATCTTCCGGACATGTTCACGCTGCGCTTCCGGGATCCGGATCGCCTGGTGCTGGCGAAAGCGCAGATCACGATCGGTGCCGAGATCAAGCTCTCCGTGCACGCGCTCCAAGAGAGCGCTCCCCGAGATCTCCTGATCGCGGAGGTGACCGCGCTCGAGATCGAGGTGGACAGCACCGGCACGTTCACGGTGGTGCGTGGGTACGACGCGGCGCACCGGATGCTGCGCGGCACCCGGAGCATGACGTACCAGCAGTCGACGATCAGCGACATCGTGAAGAAAGTTGCCCAGCGCAATAACATCCGGACCGCGAAGATCGACTCGACCAGTACTGTGCACGACCTGGTCAGCCAGGCGAACCAGACCGACTGGGATTTCCTGCGCGCGCTCGCCGACAGCGTCGGCTACCACCTGGCGGTCGAGAACAAGACGCTCGCCTTCACCAAACCGGTCGACGCCTCGACCGCACCGAGTGGTTCGGACGGCACTCAGGCCCAAGCCCTTGAGCTCGGATCCGACCTCCTGAGGTTGCGTACGGCGGTGACCGCGGCCGGCCAGGTGCCCTCGGTCGAGGTCCGTGGCTGGGACGACGCCAGTCAGAGAGCGGTTTCTGCCACGGCGCCGGTCCAGACGAAGACCGCCGAGATCGGCGCGAAACCGGCAGACCTGGCCAAGTCGTTCGGCGCGCAGCCGTGGGTGGTCACGCACGTTCCGCACCGCACGCAGGCGACCGCGGAGGCTGCCGCCAAGGCGCTCGCCGAGCGCGTGGCCGGGACCTTCGCGGAGCTGGAAGGCGTCTGCCGGGGTAACCCGAACCTGCATGCCGGATCAGCCGTTGCCCTCAGCAACCTTGGCGCGCCGTTCGACGGCAAGTACACGCTCTCCCGGGTCCGGCACGTCTTCGACAACGACAGCGGCTACACCACCCTGATCTCGGTCACCGGTCAGCAGGATCGCTCGATGCTCGGGCTGAGTGGCGGCTCCGGCTCCGAGCGGCACGGCATCGTCACCGGGGTCGTCACCGACATCAAGGACCCCGACAAGCTCGGCCGCGTCAAGGTCCGGCTGCCCTGGATGCACGACGACTTCGCCACCACCTGGTCGCGGGTCATCCAGGCCGGTGCCGGTAGCAACCGTGGCGCGATGATCATCCCGGAGGTCAACGACGAGGTGCTGGTCGCGTTCGACCACGGTGCCATCGACGCGCCGTACGTGCTCGGTGGTCTCTACAGCGCCAAGAACCTCCCGTACGCCGCTCAGTCGGAGAGCGTGGACGCGGGCGCGGGTCAGGTGAGCCGGCGGGCGATGGTCAGCCGCACCGGACACTCGCTCGAACTGCTCGAGGCGGCGGCGCAGAACGGGATCTGGCTGCAGACCGGCGACGGCAAGCTGAAGGTGTCCATGGATGCCGGGAACGGACCCGTGATCACTGTTCACAGCGACGGCAAGGTCGTGGTGGAGGCCAAGGAGAGCGTCGACATCACGGCGCAGAACGGCAGCGTGAAGATCACCGGCGGCGACAAGATCGCGCTCTCTGCGCGGTCCGGGATCACGCTCGACGGCGGGACCGGCGACGTGAACGTCAAGGGCGTCAAGGTCGCCTTGCAGGGGACCGCGGAGGCGACGTTGTCGGCCGCGAAGGTTGGAGTCAAGGGGCAGGCCGCGACCGAGATCACCGGCGGCGCGGCGCTCACCCTGCAGGCCGCACTCGTGAAGATCAACTGAGGAGCTGGGTATGCCAGGACCAGCAGCCCGGGTAGGCGACCCGACCGGACACGGCGGCGCGCTCGGCCCACCGGGAGTGCCGACGGTACTGATCGGTGGGATGCCGGCCGCGACGGTCGGCACCCCGCACATCTGTGCGATCCCGCTGCATCCGCCGTCGGCCGTCGTACCGCCGGGATCGATGACCGTGCTGATCGGCGGCCTGCCGGCCGCGCGGCTGGGGGACATGACCGCCTGCGGCGCACCGATCGCGATGGGCGCGCCCACTGTGATGATCGGAGGATGAGGTGAGCTCGGAGTTCGTCGGCGCCGGCTGGGCCTTCCCGTTGCGTACGGACGCGACCGGGCGGGTCGCGCTGGTCCGGGCCGACCGGGAGATCGAGGAGAGCATCCGGCTCATCCTCGGGACCGCACCCGGTGAGCGGCCGATGCGGCCGGAGTTCGGCTGCGGGATCCAGGACCACATCTTCGCGCCCGCGAACGCGACCACGGCCGGCAAGATCGTCGCCGACGTCCGGATCGCGCTGGACCGCTGGGAGCCGCGGATCGATCTGCTCGACGTCCAGGTGCACTTCGACCAGGTCGACTCCGGCGCGCTCTACATCGACCTGCACTACACGATCCGCGGCAGCAACAACCCCCGGAATCTCGTCTTCCCGTTCTACCTGATCCCAGAGCACATCGAGATCGACGCTGGAGCTACATCATGACGTTGACCGCGCCCAACCTCGATGACCGCCGGTTCCAGCAGTTGGTGGACGACGCCAAGCGGATGATCCAGCAGCGCTGCCCGGAGTGGACCGACCACAACGTTTCGGATCCTGGTGTCACCCTGGTGGAGGCGTTCGCCACCATGGTCGATCAGTTGATGTACCGGCTGAACCGCGTGCCGGAGCGCAACTATCTGCGCTTCCTCGATCTGATCGGGGTGAAGTTGTTCGCGCCGGCAGCGGCCCGGGCCGACGTCACCTTCTGGCTGTCCGCGGCCCAGCCCGAGACGATCACCGTCCGGGCCGGTACCGAGGTTGCGACGCTGCGCACCGAACACGATGAGGCGACCGGGTTCAGTACCGTCGACGACCTGCCGATCGTGGCCACCGCCCTGCAGACCGTTGCTACCGGCAACGTTGGTGGCGGAGCGGTGGACCGGACCGTCGAGCTGCAGGACGGGGTGGGGTTCGACTGTTTCCCCGAGCCGCCGACGCCAGGGAGCGCTCTCTACCTGGGGCTCACCGAGGCAGCGCCGTCCTGCGCGATCCTGCTCCGGATGGACTGCGAGGTCGAAGGTATCGGCGTCGATCCGCTGGATCCGCCGCTGCGGTGGGAGGCCTGGAACGGCGAGGACTGGGTCCTCTGCGAGGTCGACCGCGACGGTACCGGCGGTCTCAACCGGGCCGGCGACATCGTGCTGCACATTCCGCGTGACCATGTCCCGTCGGTGGTCGCGCAGCAGCGGGCCGGCTGGCTGCGCTGCGTCCTGACCGAGCCTGATGTCGATCAGCCGTTCTACAGCGAGTCCCCGAAGCTGCGCTCGGTCGAGGCCTCCACGATCGGCGGTACGGCGACCGCCGAGCACGCCGAGGCCGTCCTGTTCGAGGAGATCGGGCGCAGCGACGGCAGCGCCGGTCAGCGGTTCGTTCTCGAGCGTCGCCCGATCGCGCTCTCGGCAGATCCCGAGGTCTTGCGAGTCGGAACCGACGACGGCTGGCAGGAATGGACACTGGTCGACAGCTTCGCCGCGTCCACGGCCGATGACCACCACTTCGCACTCGACCGGCAGACCGGCCAACTGCTGTTCGGTCCGGCGGTCCGCCAGCCCGACGGCGCATTGACGTCGTACGGCGCGGTGCCGCCGAAGGGCGCCGTACTGCGACTCGACCGGTACCGGATCGGTGGGGGCAGCGCCGGCAACGTCGCAGCACACGCACTCCGGGTGCTCAAGAGCTCGCTCCCGTTCGTGTCTGAGGTCGATAACCGGCGCCCTGCGATCGGTGGCGTCGACGGCGAGCAGGTGGCCGATGCGATGCAGCGTGGACCGCTCTCGCTGCGTACGGCGTCCCGTGCCGTCACAGCCGAGGACTACGAGCTGCTGGCGCGTGAGGCGACTCCCGAGCTCGGCCGCGTGCACTGCGTCCCGGGAGACGAGAGTGAGCCGAATGTCGTTCGCCTGCTGGTGATTCCGCGACTGTCCGGCGACCCGGAAGCCCAGACCGACTTCGGTGCGCTGCGGCCCTCCGACGAGGTACTGCAGCGACTGGCCGAGCACCTGGAGCCGCGCCGGATGCTCGGCGCCCGCCTGCTGATCGAACCGCCGTACTACCGGGCGGTGACGGTCGTAGCTCGGTTGACAGCGGCCGCGGACGCGTCCTCGGAGCGAGTACGCCCAGCAGCGCTCTCCGCGGTCTACCGCCTGCTGCACCCGCAGGTCGGCGGTCCGCGCGAAGACGGCTGGCCACTCGGCCGCGCCGTACAGACCGGTGACATCCACGCCGCACTGCAGCGGGTGCGCGGTGTCGAGTCGGTGGAGGACGTGCGGCTGTACCTGGCGGATCCGGTCCTCGGAACGCGCAGTGAGACGCCGGTCGAGCGGATCGACCTGGCCCGGACGGAGCTGGTGTTCTCGTTCGAGCACCAGATCCAGGTGCGGAGGTAGTACCGATGCGCGGCCTGGTCGACGGTCTACACAACCCCCACCCCTTGCTGGCGATCCTGCCCGGTCTGTACGCCGAGGACGATCTCGCGACGCGGCTGACCGGTGTCTTCGACGACGCCCTGGCGCCGGTGGTGTCCACGCTGGACAACTTCCCGGCGTACCTGGATCCCGCCCTGGCACCAGAGGACTTCGTCGAGGTGCTCGGCTCCTGGGTGGCGGCGTTCACCGATCCACGCATCCCGGCGGACCGGCAGCGGTTGCTGGTTGCGGCCGCGGTCGAGCTGCACGGCTCCCGCGGCGCAGCGTCCGCCTTGCGCGAGACCCTGCGGCTGGCCTGCGGGATCGAGGCCGAGGTAACGGAGTCAGGCGGTACGGCGTGGTCCGCACAAGCGCAGTCCGCCCCACCGGGCTCCGCTCTGCCGCGACTCGTCGTACGGGTGCCCGCAGAAGCAGACGGGGCGGTCGTGCACCGCGTTGTCGAAGCGCTACGGCCGGCGAATCTGCCGGCCCGGATCGAGGTCATGGAGGTCGGCAATGATCCTGTGCAGTGATTGTGGAGAGCAGAACGAGGACGGCACTGTCTTCTGTGGGCGCTGCGGCGTCTTCCTGGAGTGGGAGGGCGAGAAGGTCGAGCAGCCGGGCGCTGTGCCGACGCCTGTCGTCGTACAGCCGCAAGAGGCAGTCACACAGGTACCGGTAGTCGCACAACCCGCAGCGGCAGCAGTGGCGACGGTGCCGGCTCAGGAGATCACTGGGTCCCAGAAGCCGGTCCCGCTGCCCGCACCGGAGCAAGTGGCCAGGCAACCCGAAGGGCAGCAGCCGGGCTCGCGGCAGCCGCAGACGGTCAAGCGGAAGATGCCGCGGCGGTCCAAATCGCCGGTGATCATTCCGACCGGTTCGCGGATCTGTGGCGGCTGTGGGATGCCGAACGAGGGCACCCGGCGGTTCTGCGCCAAGTGCGGGTTCAGCCTGGTCGACGCGAAGGTGATCCGGAAGGCCGCCTGGTGGCGACGCTTTCTCGGCCGCGAGCGCGTCTATGCCGCGGGCACCCGGTTCCGGCCGAGCAACGCGCGCCGCCGGTTCCGCGGTGCGACCCGGATTGGCGTCGTACTGGCTCTGCTGGCCGGTGGCGGCATCCTCGCGTTTCCCCAGCGCCCGCTGGTGATGCGGGCCGTGCATGCCGTGCAGGACATGGTGACCGACCCGCAGCCGGTGCATCTGACCAAGATCAAGGGCAGTGGAGCGGTCGGCAAACAGGCTCCGGCCCTTGCGTTCGACGGTGCGAAGAACACCTACTGGGGAGCGCCGAAGGTCGGCAAGAACGCGGTGGTCGGCCCGTACGTGGCGGGGACGTTCCAGCAGCCGGTCCGGCTCACGCACTTCGGGATCTACGCGGGCGTTTCGGACCAGACACCGAAGTTCGTCGCGGGGCCGCGGCCGGCCGAGCTGGAGATCACGGTGTTCACCGAGGACAAGCCGGTGATCAAGCGGTTCCGGCTCGCGGACAGCTCGAAGTACCAGAAGTTCAAGCTGAAGGTCGACGACGCCCGCGGTGTTCAGATCGCCGTCGTCCGCAGCACCAACCCGAGCCGCGCGACCCTGACCGCGATCGCGGAGATCGAGCTCTTCGGGAAGCCGTGAAAACCCCAGTCGGCTAGCGTCGGGGCGTGCTGCTGCCTGAATCGTCGGTACCTGGAGCGGATCTGCCTGTCCGGGCGGTGCTGCCGGCCACCGTCGATGCGGTGCGCTCGCACGGTACGGCGGTGCTGGTGGCGCCGCCCGGGTCCGGGAAGACGTCGCTGTTGCCGCTGGCGCTGGGTGATGCGCTCGGGGGCACGATCATCGTTGCCGAGCCGCGGCGGATGGCGACCCGCGCGGCCGCGGCTCGGCTGGCGATGCTGGTCGGCGAACCGCTCGGGCAGCGGATCGGCTACGCGATGCGCGGTGAACGGAGCGGCGGCAGCGGGCTGCGGGTCGAGGTCGTGACGACAGGCCTGCTGGTACGGCGTTTGCAGGCGAACCCGGAGTTGCCGGGTGTGGCCGCGATCGTGATCGACGAGTGTCACGAGCGGCACCTCGATGCCGATCTGCTCCTCGCGTTCTGCGTCGATATCCGGGCGAATCTTCGGGAAGACCTCGCGATCGTTGCGACCTCGGCCACGGCGGACACGGTCAGGTTGAGCCGCGCCTTGGGGGAGGCGCCGGTGATCACCGCGAATGCGGCGCTGTTCGACGTGGCGGTCGAGTGGGCCCCACCACCGGTTCCCGTGCCGCTGCTGCCCGGTGGGCGGGTCGATCCGCGGCTGCTCGATCACGTCGCGGACGTCGTACGGCGTGCGTTGCTTGAGAACGAGGGCGACATTCTCGTGTTCGTTCCGGGGGAGGCCGAGATCAACGGTGTCACGCAGCGGTTGGCGGGTGAGAATGTTTTGCCGTTGTTCGGTCGGCAGTCGCGGGCTGAGCAGGACCGGGCGCTGGCGTCGGCCGCCACGCGTCGGATCGTGGTCACGACGTCGGTCGCGGAGAGTTCGCTGACGGTGCCTGGGGTGAGGGTGGTGGTCGACTCGGGCTTGGCGCGGGAGCCGCGGACAGATCAGTCCCGCGGGCTTGGTGCGTTGGTGACC
>NZ_SMKA01000089.1 GCF_004348455.1 Kribbella albertanoniae | reverse complement strand
GCAAGAGCACTACTTCGCCCGCACTCCCCAAGACCCTGATCACGCAAACCGCATGCTGCTCTTCTACCGCTTCCACATCTGCATCATCGAAGCCGCCTGGGAACCAACCTGGGCACCAGCCCACACCACCTGGGCCAACAACCTCATCACCGAGCTTTCCTAAGCGTCCGCGCGTCGGCAGCCGGCTCCCCGTCCTGACCCGGAATATTGTGATGGCCTGGGCGTCCGGCAGCGCCGGGCGTACCGACGGACGGGTAGTGGTTCGTCCAGCGGTGAGCCGCGCAGCGTGCGGGGGCAATCGCCGACAGATTCCCGGGGACCACTACCCGCTGGCCGGTACGCCGGACCCGCGCACAGCGGGCCGCGGGGGCTTCAGGTTGTTTGGGGTTTGAGGAGGGTTCGGAGGGTGCGGGCGGCGGTGAAGCCGGCTCGGTTGGCGCCTATGGTGCTGGCGGAGGGGCCGTAGCCGACTAGGTGGATGTGGGGGTCGGCGGTGGTTTGGGTGCCTTGCATGCGGATGCCGCCGGAGGGTTCGCGGAGGTGTAGCGGGGCGAGGTGGGCCAGGTCGGCTCGGAAGCCGGTGGCCCAGAGGATGGTGTCGATGTGTTGGTGGTGGCCGTCGGGCCAGGTGGGGCCGTCGGCTGTGAGGTGGTCGAACATGGGGTGGCGGGTGTAGACGCCGCGGTCCCAGGCGGGTTGTTCTTGGGGGCGTAGGTGCAGGCCGGTGACGCTGACGACGCTGCGGGGTGGGAGGCCGGCGCGGACGCGTTCTTCGACCTTGGCGACGACTTGGCGGCCTAGTTCGGGGCCGAACTCTTCACCGGTGCGCCACTCGGGCGGACGCCGCGTGACCCAGGTGGTGGTGGCGACCTCGGAGACCTCTGCAAGGAGCTGTACGGCGGATGCGCCGCCACCGACCACGAGCACCTGCTGGCCGGCCAACTCAGCCGCACCGCGGTAGTCGGCAGTATGCAGCTGCAGGCCTTGGAAGGCCTCGATCCCGGGGTACCACGGGATGAACGGCCGATTCCACGTGCCGGTCGCGTTCACGAGCGCTGCGGTCCGGTACGTCGAC
Source organism: Kribbella albertanoniae (assembly GCF_004348455.1). Classification (GTDB taxonomy): domain Bacteria; phylum Actinomycetota; class Actinomycetes; order Propionibacteriales; family Kribbellaceae; genus Kribbella; species Kribbella albertanoniae. The sequence goes on along the minus strand of NZ_SMKA01000089.1, from coordinate 27,056 downwards.
TGGTCCGTCAGCACCTCGAATCCACCGTCGACGCGCTGCACGCTCTCCACCGCCACCGGCCGCACCACCGGCAGCCCGAACCGCTTCTCGTACGAAGCGAAGTACGACGGCACGAACACGTTGGCCCGCTCCGGCCCAGCACTCGCAGGCACCGGTACCCCGGGCAGATTCGCGATCCCGTGCACGTCGTGCATCGTCAGCGAGTCCCACCGGTGCTGCCATGCGCCACCCGGCTCCGGGTTGCGATCCAGTACGACGACCTCGTCGTACGGCGTGAATCCCATCCGCACGAGGTGGTACGCAGCCGATAGCCCGGCCTGCCCGGCGCCGATCACCACAACCTGTTGCACACCACCCACAACACGCACCCGGCGACGCATCTTCCCGTCGCCGGGTGTGGTTGGAGCAGGACTATCAGTTCTCGGAGGCGATCAGGCGGTCGATCTTCTCGTGGTAGCGCTGGCCACTCTTGCCGCCGATGATCGCGGACAGCAGCGTGACCACGAGCAGTGCGACCCCGGCGATCACACCGCCGGTGGCGAGCGTCTCAGTGGACAGGGCGATGTCAGGGCGTTGTACGTCGCCCAGCCAGTCGTACTGGCTGTTCAGCAGCGCGCCGGCACCTGCGGCGAGGAGTGCGACGAGGATCGCCACCATCCAGACGCCGAAGCCGTTCCGGGCGCCGTCGAAGCGTGCGAGCCGACCGGCGACGTAGCCGCCGCTGTAGAAGGCCACTGCGATCACCACGATCCCCATCACCGAGGCGGTCAGGCCTGCGGCGGCGGGTGCGGCTTCGGCGTCACTGCGGTTGTAGTCGAGGACCTCGGCAGTCAGCAACGCCACGGCGGAGACCGCGGAGGACAGCAGCACCGACATGGCGATCGCGATCAGCCAGCCGAAGAAGGCGGCCCCGAACTTGAATCCCCGATAGACCAGCAGCGCCGCGTCGGCGGCCGGCTGGCGATCCGGTGCGACCATTGGCCGGTCCGGGACGGTCGTCACGTTGCTCATTGTCCGTTCTCCTCACAGGTGAGCTCTTGCGACCAGTACCCCTCTGGCTGTGCGCCAACACCGGTTGCGCTGCGGATTTAACCCGGCTCTGTTCTACCCGGGTAGCGCCTCGGCGTGAAGACCAACGGCCCGGCCGGCCGGGAAACACTCCGCGTCTGGGAGGAGCCGATGAGCAGCAGACACCGCATGTCGACAGTCTCAGGGTTCAGCTCACCCAGCGTGGTCACAGTGACGGACTCATGAGCTCCACCGACGTCACGACCCACCACTACCGGTGTGTCCGCGGAACGGCGTTCCAGCAGCAGGTCCCGGGTTGCGGCCACCTGCCAGGTGCGGGACTTCGAGGCGGGGTTGTAGATCGCGATCGCCAGGTCGGCGGCCGCAGCGGCAGTCAGACGCTGGGCGATGACGTCCCACGGCTTGAGGCGGTCTGACAGCGACAGCACGCAGTAGTCGTGTCCGAGCGGCGCACCGACCCGGCTGGCCACGGCCTGCGCAGCAGTCATCCCAGGCAACACCTGTACGGCGATGTCCGCGTACTCCGGTTCCGATGCGACCTCGGTGACCGCACTGGCCATCGCGAAGACACCCGGGTCACCGGACGACACCACGACCACTGCGGAACCCTTGCGCGCCAGGTCGAGTGCGAACGCCGCCCGCTCCGACTCAACCCGGTTGTCCGATCCGTGCTTGCGCTGACGAGCCCGGTCCGGCAGGCGGTCGACGTACGGGCCGTAGCCGATCAGGTCGTCCGCTCCGGCAATCGCTGCGCGCACCTCGGGTGTCATCCACTCCGGCCCAGCAGGACCGAGGCCGACGACAGTCACCGAGCCCTCGTGCGCGGTCCGCACTGCCGGCGTACTGAAGGTGTTGTTGATCGGACTGGGCAGCAGTGCCAGCGAGAAGTACGGAACCGCGTCCGGGTCGACCTCGGACAGCGGTGCGATCCGCTGCTCCGCGGTGGTGGCGCGTTCGACGTACCAGGCCTCGTCAGCACGGCCGGCCAGCTCGAATGCCTCGCGGACGTTACTGAAAGTGCGCCCAAGCTTCATCACTGCGGCAGCGTCCGTGTTCCGCAGCCGCTCGGCCAGTGCGTCCGGCGGCAGCGTTCCCGGCAGCACGGTGAGGATCTCGTCGCGCTCACACAACGGCCGTCCGAGTACGGCGGCTGCTCCGCTCACCGAGGTCACTCCCGGCACCACCTCACACGGGTACCGGTCAGCCAGCCGCTTGTGCATGTGCATGTAGGACCCGTAGAACAGCGGATCGCCCTCAGCCAGTACGACGACATCCCGGCCCGCATCGAGATGCGCAGCGAGTCGAGCCGCGCAGTCGGTGTAGAACTCGTCCATGGCGCCCTGGTAGCCGCCAGGGTGGTCAGTGGTCTCGGTGGTGAGCGGGTAGACCAGGTGCTCCTCGATCTGCCCGTCCCGCAAGTACGGCGCGGCGACCGAGCGCGCGATACTCCGCCCGTGCCGCGCACTGTGGAACGCGATCACGTCCGCAGCACCGATCAAACGCGCAGCCTTCATCGTGACCAGCTCAGGGTCACCCGGTCCGAGTCCTACGCCCCACAGCTGTCCGGTCACTCTTCCTCGCTCGCAATCGCATTCACAGCGGCAGCGGTGATCGCACTGCCACCACGACGCCCCCGCACTACCAAGTACTCCAGTCCGAGCGTGTTCGCCGCCAACGCCTCTTTGGACTCGGCAGCACCGATGAACCCGACCGGAATCCCCAGTACGGCGGCCGGCCGCGGACCGCACGCTGCGATCACCTCGAGCAACCGGAACAACGTGGTGGGCGCGTTGCCCACCGCGACGACCGCACCGGCCAGGTGCTCGGCCCACAGGTCCACTGCGGCCGCACTGCGAGTCGTCTCGAGTTGCGCGGCCAGCTCAGGCACACCCGGGGAGCTCAGCGTGCAGATCACCTCGTTGTCGGCAGGCAGTCGCCGCCGAGTGATCCCGGCAGCGACCATCTGCGCGTCACACAGGATCGGTGCGCCGTTCTGAAGGGCGGCGCGGGCGTTCTTGACCACGTTGGGCGACCAGGCCAGGTCGGCGACCAGATCGGTCATGCCACAGGCGTGGATCATCCGCACCGCGACCTGTGCCACGTCGGCGGGCAGGTGGTCGAGGGAGGCCTCGGACCGGATCGTCGCGAACGACCGCCGGTAGATCTCCGCGCCGTCCCGCACGTACTCGAACCCGCTCACCACGTCTCCCTCGCTGGAAAATCGACCACTGCGCCGTCGACCTGATACCCGTTGCCGACGGCAAGTATGTCGACAAAGCCACCCGCCGGTTTCCCGCACCGGCGTTCACACCCTGACCAGTGCACCCGGCGTCCGTCCCGCACCAGCTGTGGCACGATCCGCTGCGCATCGCCGCGGACGTCGGCCAGCGCCTTCGCACAGCCGGGGCGGCCCGCACACGCTGTCACACCGTTCCAGATCGAGTCAGGTGTTGTGATCAACCCGACAGCCTGCAACGGCTCACCGGCCATCGCTGGGAGCACGATCGAACGCCAAGGCGTCACCCGGACCCAGTCCGCGACCTCTGTGAGCAGTACTGCCTGCTCCTGCGTCAAACTCCCGAGCGGAACGGTGGCTACCAGCGCCGCCCCATGCTCACCAGCCTCAACCGGCGCACCGGCCGCCGGGAGCTCGTCAGTCGCCTGCAGGCCCAGCCGCTCCAAAATCCGGCTCTCGCCATCCTCTACCTCGGCGATCCGCCACTCTGCAGCGTCCCGCACCTCCAGGAAGGTCGCTGCGGCCGCCAGCATCACCTCGACCACCTCACCCCAGCCGACACGCACACCGCGCGCACCGAGGGTCAGCAGCGCCTCCCGGGCATCGACTGCCTGGACCAGCACATCCGCACCCGAGGCGACCAGGTCACCACGTCCGTCATCCAGTGCGAACAGGAACCGCCCCGGCAGTTCGGCCAGACCAGGATGCGCGCACAGAGCCCGGTCGAGTGCAGCAGCGAGCGGCAGTACGTCGTACCGGCCGTCCAGACCGGACAGCGGGGAGACGAGGATGTTGCGGACGCGCTCGTGAGTCAGCGAGGGGAGTAGTCCGGCCCGGTAGAGGCGGTCGGACAGTTCTCGTGGTCCATCTGGGCGCAGGGCACGGATCTGCAGGTTCCCGCGGGAGGTGAGTTCGAGTCGGCCGTCACCGAGGTCGAGCGAGGCGGAGCGGAGTACGTCGAGTTGTGTGACGCTCAGCAACCCACCAGGTACCCGGATCCGAGCCAGGCCGCCGTCAGCCGCCTGGTGCACTGCCAGCACACCAGGGCACCTGTCTGTCGAAGTCCGCACCACAACGGTGATGCTACGTGTCGGCCGCCTGTGTCCTGGACCACGTCACCACTCCGACCGTCAGTGCAGCGCACACGCCACCCAGCGTCATTGCGATCGGCACTGACCACGCGTCCACGACCAGGCCGCCCAGCAACGCGCCCATGGACAGCACTGCCTGGAACGACGAGGTGAACAGCACGGTCGCCGCCTCCCGCGCCTGCGGAGCCGCCGCAGCGAACATGCTCATCGTGCAGACCGGTACGCCGCCGTACCCGAGTCCCCACACCACCAGCAGGGCAACGACTCCCGGCGTACTGCGTCCGAGCAAGGGGAGCAGCAGCATCGCAGCGGCCATCAGACCGGCACAGGTGGCAAAGGTGAGTCGGAGGTGCCGGGCGGCCGTCGTACCCGCGACAAGGTTGCCGACCAGGCCAGCGCCGCCGTAGACGAGCAGCAGCAGGCTGATCAGGTCGGAGTGCACGACGGGCCGCAGGAACGGCGTCACGTAGGTGTAGGCGGCGAAGTGGCCGGTCACGATCAGGCAGGTGGCAAGCAACGCCTGGTTGCTGCCCCGGAGCGCACCGCGCAGCACGGACAGCCGGGTGACCTGCAGCGGCGGCAGCGGAGGCACAGTCAGGTAGAGGGCGACCATCACCACCAGTGACAGCGCTCCGAGCGCGGCGAACGAGGCCCGCCATCCCAGCAGTTCGCCCAGAAAGGTCCCACCCGGTACGCCGAGGAGGGTGCCGAGCGGGACCGCGGAGAAGATCACCGCGGTCGCCCGGGCCGTCCACTGCTTGGTGACGAGCCGCTCGGCCAGACCGGCACCGATCGACCAGAAGCCGCCGATGGTGAGCCCTACGAGGAGGCGGGCGAGTAGTTCGAGCTCGTAGGAGGGTGCGGCGGCAGCCAGGAACCCGGCCGCCGCCAGCAGCCCCATCAGCGCGCACAGCATCAGCCGGCGGTCCAGCTGCGCAGTAGTCACCGTGATGACCGGTGCGGCGACAGCGGCGACCAGCCCAGGCATGGTCATCAGCCAGCCCGTCCGCCCCGCGGTCAGGCCGAAGTCGGTACCGATCGGCGTGAGGAGCCCGACCGGCAGGATCTCGGTAGTGACGATGGTGAAGATGCCCAGCGTCACCGCAGTCACGCCGAGTCGATGATTGACCGGCGCCCGCGTCAGCTCGAGTGTCATGCCATCCAGCCAATCGACCGCCGGCGCCCGAGACTGGCGGATTTACGACGGCGGCGCGACCGGCGACCGCGTTGTCGCAATCTCGCCATCGTCCGGAGCGGGATGATCTGGGGGCAGATAATCCCGAGCTAGACTCGAATCATGGCCACTCTGCGCACCGTTCCCGACCTCACCGGCTACCTGAACCATGCCGGACATGTGCTCGAGACGCAGTTGCATGCCGCCCTGGCCGAGATCGGGCTCACGACGCGCATGCAATGCGTGCTGGGTCATGCCCTGGAGGCCGAGCGGACGCAGATCCAGCTCGCTGAGCTGGCCTACCTGGACAAGACCACGATGGTGGTCACGGTCGATGCGCTGGAGAAGGCCGGGTACGCCGAGCGCAAGGCGTCGGCCACCGACCGGCGGGCCCGGATCGTCTCGGTCACCCCGGCTGGCGCGAAGCTCGCGCGCGAGGGGCAAGCGATCGTCGACCGGGTGCACCAGGAGGCCCTGGACGCGCTGGCAGCCGACCGGCGGACGCCGTTCGTGGAGGCCTTGCAGACGCTGGTCGACGGGCATCTGGCCACGCCGGTCGAGGCGCAGCCCGTCCGCCGCGGAAGGCAGCGAACGAGCTGACGCGGGTCGCTCAGGAGTTGCTCTTGCCCGGTGTGCAAACGATGAAGCCGTAGGCGTCGATGGTGTCGGACAGGCCGCCGTCGGCCTTGCTGTACCGCGCACCGAAGAACCAGCGCAGTCCGTCGTAGCTCGGCTCGGACTGGAAGTAGGTGAGTCCTCGGCCGGAGTTCGTGCCGCCGCCATGGCCGCCGTTCACAGCGACCTGGCCGGCGGGACAGCTGGCCTGCCACTGCGCCCACTCGCCGTCGCGAATGACCTGCTTGAAGATGGTCGGTGGGTTGACGACGAAGCCCGCCGCGTCACCCTTCGGCCCCTGCGGACCAGCGGGCCCAGCCGGGCCGACCGGTCCGGCAACACCCTGCGGGCCGGCGGCACCCTGCGGCCCCGCCGGGCCGGCCGGACCGAGGTCACCCTTCGGGCCCTTCTGGTTCCACGAGGTCGGCGTCTCGTAGAAGCGGCAGGCGCCGCCCTTGGCCGGGTCGATGATCCGCACGTCGCCGAAGTTCCGGTCGACGCACGCACTGATCGTGACCGGCGCCGGCTCGGCCGCCGAGGCGACCAGCACGGTGCTCGCGCCGAGTGCCACTGTCGCCCCCAGCACTGCCGCGACCGTGCGCGACCGTCCCACCCGTAGTGCTCTGTTTTTCAGGTCCATGCCGTCGATTGTGGAAATCAGATGCCTGTGGCAACAGTCGCGGGCAGGCCGTCGCCAGGGCCACGACCGGTTCGCGATCGGGCAATCCACACTGGGAGTCAGTCGGCAGTCACGCGCGGTGGATGGCTTAGTCTGCCCGCATGCAGATCCTGGTGATCGGTATCGGCGCAGGCGATCCGGAGCAGCTCACGCTGCAGGCGGTCGCGGCACTGAACCGGGCGGACGTGTTCTTCGTGCTGGACAAGGGTGACGTCAAGCAGGAGCTGGTCGATCTGCGCACCGAAATCCTGCAGCGGCACGCGACCGGGTACCAGGTCGTTGTCGGTCGCGATCCCGAGCGGGACCGGTCCAGTACGGCGTACGTCGAGGCCGTCGACGACTGGCGGCGGCGCCGGGCGGATGTGTGTGCGGAGCTGATCGCAGCGAACCTCGGTGCGGACCAGGTGGGCGCGTTCCTGGTCTGGGGCGACCCGTCGCTCTACGACAGCACGCTGGCGATCCTCGACGACATCCTGGCCCGCGGTGAGCTGTCCTTCGAGATCGAGGTGATCCCCGGCATCAGCAGCGTCTCCACGTTGGCTGCCCGGCACCGCGTGCCGCTCAACCAGGTGGGCCGTCCGGTGCAGATCACTACCGGGCGGCGGCTGGCCAAGGAGTGGCCGGACGGTGTGGACGATGTGGTCGTGATGCTGGACGCTCACACCGCTTTCACCGCACACCTCGACCAGGACGCCACCATCTACTGGGGCGCCTACCTGGGCACGCCGGACGAGCTGCTGATCGCCGGTCCGGTCCGTGAGGTCGCAGCGGAGATCGAGAAGGTGCGTGCGGAGGCTCGCGAACGTAAGGGCTGGATCATGGACACCTACCTGCTGCGTCGTTCTTAAAGCCTTAGACCAAAGGTGGTGGGCCCCTGGTCGTCCGGCCGAAGCGGCAGGTGCCCAGTCCGGCCGAAGCTGCTGGCTATGACGAAGAAACTCTTGGCACTGCTCACCGCAGTCCTGCTCCCACTGGCCATACCCGCGCCGGCGGCCGCGTCGGACGTCGTACAGACGGACTCGGGAGCCGTTCGGAGTAAGACAGTCGGGCAGGCGCGTGTCTTCGACGGAATCCCGTACGCCGCGCCACCGGTCGGCGCACTGCGCTGGAAGGCACCGCACCCGGTGCAGCCGTGGTCTGGCGTCCGCGAGTCGACGCTCGGCAGCCCCTGTCCGCAACAGGCCAATCCCGAAGTCCCCAAGGGCTCCTCAGCCGAGGACTGCCTCTACCTGAACGTCACCGCCCCGGCCAAGCCGTCTGCGAAGCCGCGGGCTGTCATGGTGTGGCTTCATGGCGGCGGGTTCTTTCAGGGCACCTCCAACAACTACGAGGCCTCAAAGCTCGCTGCGCGCGGTGACGTGGTCGTAGTGACGGTCAACTACCGCCTGGGCATCTATGGCTTCTTCGGCTATCCAGGTCTGTCCGGTTCGGGGACGTTCGGGCTGCAGGACCAGCAGGCGGCCCTGCGCTGGGTGCAGCGCAACGCACGTGTCTTCGGGGGAGACCCGCGCAACGTGACGGTCGCGGGGGAGTCCGCCGGCGGGATGAGCGTGTGTGCGCAGCTCACCTCTCCCACTGCGACTGGCCTGTTCGGCAAGGCGATCATGCAGAGCGGCTCGTGTGCGTTCAACTGGGCCGACAACAGCCAGTACCCCAGCCAGGCGGCCGATTCCCCGTGGCGTCCGGTCCGCGATGTCCAGGCCAACGGCAAGGAGTGGGCGGCCGGCCAGAGTTGCCGGACCATCGACTGCCTCCGCAGCATCGACTCCGACGTGCTGCTGGCAGGCACACTCCAATTCACCCAACTCGGGTACGGCGGGAGCGCCGTACTGCCGCTGAGTTCGGCCAAGGCGTTGCGGGCTGGGCTGTTCCACCGGGTGCCGATTGTCTCCGGCAACAACCATGACGAGGCCACGTCGTGGCTGCCTGCGTTCGGAGAGATCAAGGACTACCCGAAGCTGGTCACCGACATGGTCGGTGCGAAACAGGCGGCCAAGGTACTGCAGGAGTACCCGCTGAGCCGGTACGAGTCGCCGGCGGCTGCCTGGGCCGCAGTCACCACCGACCGGATCTGGTCGTGCACTCAGGTCGCGAGTAGTCAGCAGGCAGCTCGCAAGGTGCCCGTCTATGCGTACGAGTTTGCTGACGAGCACTCGCCGCTTGTGCAGCCCGGCCAGGGCGCAGCGCATGCTGCCGAGTTGCCGTACCTGTTCCGGCTAGGTGGGTTCGACTTCCCGTTCTCCGAGACCCAGCAGCAACTGTCGAACCAGATGATCGACTACTGGACGTCGTTCGTCCGCACCGGCAACCCGAACGGCCCCGGCCGTCCGGACTGGTCGCCCACCGGCCAGCGCGAGGTCAAGGGACTCTCACTGGCTCCGACAGACCAGTCCGGCATCCACCCGGTCAACCTGAGCACCGAGCACCACTGCGACTTCTGGGCGAGCCTTAGCCAGCAGGACGGCGTACCAGGTCCCAGGCTCGCATGACGAACGGCGAGAGCAGCAGCAAAAGTAGGGCGTAGAAGCGAACACCCGGCACGAACGTCGCCAGAAGGAAGGCGAGCAGCGTCAGCCCGGTCAGCACGAGGGAGTTGTCGAGCTCCCGGCGGCTGACCGGGTCGTCCGGGTTCTCGATCTCCTGGTGTCCCCGGATCATCCAGGTGAGGGCCGTCTGGGTGAGGCTGAGCGCGAGGATCGTTCCACTGTAGAAACCGGCGGTGAACTGCGAGCTCTCGAAGGTGCCGACGATCTCGGTCGGGAACGGCAGGATCACGATCGCCAGCAGCCAGAGCAGGTTCAGTCGCATCATGTTCGCCGTGTAGGCACGCACGTGCTCGAAGACCCGGTGGTGACCCAGCCAGAAGTTCGCGATCACCACGAAGCTCAGCAGGAACGAGTAGATCTCCGGCTTGTGCTCGGTGACCACCTCGAGCGCGGTCAGGTTCTCGGCCTTGGACTCGGTGACCACCTCGACCAGCGGCAGGACCAGCAGCGTCAGTGCGATCGCAACGACCGCATCGGTGAACAGAACCAAGCGATCCGGATTCCTTGTCTTACTCACGGCCGCCACCCTAATGCAGTCAGGCCTAGCGCCGACGGATCAGAGCAATCGTCAGGAGGAGGCCTGCGGCAACAAAACCGGCAGCGGCGATCCAGGCGACGCTGTAGCCGTCCCGGAGCGCCAGTAGCTCGCCCGCCCCGTCAGATAGCCGTTGTGACGTGGTGGCTGCGGCCAGAGTGGCCAGTACGGCGGTGCCGACTGCTGCACCGGCCTGCTGGGCAGTGTTGTTGAGTCCCGAGGCCAGTCCGGCATCGCTGGGAGCCGCAGCGGCCATGGCCAACATGATCGCGGCCGGAATGGCCACCCCGACCCCGGCACCCATCACTGCGAGTACAGGCGCGACATTGACGACGTACGAGCCGTCAACGGGTGCCTGGCTGAGCCACAGCAGTGCCAGCGCGAACAGAGCGAGGCCGACGAGCAGCATCCGGCGTGGGCCGTACCGGACCGTCAGCCGGGGCGCGATGGACAACGACATCAGCGCGTTCATCAGTGGTGCCGGCAGAAAGGCCAGACCGGTCGAGAGCGAGTCATAGCCGAGTACACGCTGCAGGTAGAGCGCAGTCATGAACTGGAAGCCGAAGCCGGCCGCGAACAGCAGCATGACCACGACATTGGCCACAGTCATCTGCCGGCTGCGGAACATTCGCACGATGGCTACCAGGGCAGCCCGGAGTACGTCGGCGCCTTTGCCCAGGCCGAGACCGCGTTCACGGGTGAGCAGGCGCTGGGCGAACAACAGGGCGAGCAGGCCGATCGGAACGTTGATGAGGAACGCCCAGTGCCAGCCGATGGTTTCGGTGATGACTCCGCCGAGGATCAGGCCGATGGACGCACCGCTGGCGGAGGTGAAGCTGTAGATGCCCATGGCGCGTGCCTGCTCGCCCGGTGCCGGGAAGAGCCCGACGATCATGCCGAGGATGACTGCGGAGGCCAGTGCGCCGCCGACACCTTGCAGGAACCGCCCGGCGATCAGCACCTCGGCGCTGGTGGCTATCCCGCACAGCAGGGACGCCGCGGTGAACAGGCCGAGCCCGGCGACGAACACCCGCTTCCCGCCGATCAGGTCGCCGAGCCGCCCGGCCAGCAGGAGCAGGCCGGCGAAGGCGATCAGGTAGGAGTTCATCACCCAGGCCAGACCGGCGGCGGAGAAGCCGAGGTCGCGCTGGAGCGTCGGCAACGCGACCGTCACCACGGTCCCGTCGAGGATGATCATCAGCTGCATCACGCACAGCACGACCAGCGCCTTGAGGCGTCCGGCCGTGGGAACTTCGGTCTCGATCGTCATGAACGAGACCGTAGCAGATAGTTCCGAAGCAGACTATCTGTTGAGCGATTATCTGTTTAGGTATCAGGTAGTGAGATGATCGACCAGGTGATGCGGTCCTTGCCGGGGCGGGCCTGCAGGTAGGGCTCGATCAGGGCGTGGATCCCTTTCCGGAGGGAGTCCAGGTCGGCGGCGTCCACATACAGTGAGGCCTGGTTGTAGTCGAGCTGCTCGAGTCGGGTGTCGAGGTCGCCGCGCTCGACCAGCCGGTCGAAGTCGGCGGCCAGTTGGGTGAGCACGAGCATGAGTGCGTGCCGGTGCTGGTCCGGCGTCATCGCCCGCGCTTCGTCGATGCCGATCCGGCCGGCTTTGGCCTGATCGAGGGTCAGGGTGCGCTCGATCGCGCCGCGAATGCGCCGTTCGCGGACGACTGTCAGCATGCCGCCCTCGATCAGGGCGGCCACGTGCCGGTAGAGCGTCGTCGCCGGGATGTCGGGCAGATCGTGCTTCAGGTCGGTGGTGGTCACCTCCCGGCCGAGTACGCGCTGGACGATCCGGAAGCGGATCGGGTGCAGCAGCAAATCGGCCAGCGGTGTTGAGGCCCGTGGTGTTGAGGGTTGGGTCATGGTCTACCCCTATTGATTCCAAGTGTGGGAATAATATCCTTTGTGGTACCAATCGCCCTAGACCGAGGAGTCTGCCGTGTCGTTCCGCTCGCAGCCCGATAGTCCGAAAAGCGCAGGTCTCTCGCGGCGCACCGTGCTCGCTGCCGCGGCAGCCGCCGTACCGGTGAGTGCCCTTGCAACCACCAGTGCCGGCGCAGCGCCCGTCGCCACCAAACCATCCCGTACGACGCCCGTCGCGGTCGGGCGGCTCTTCGACAAGATCGAGGCCGGGATGGCGAAGTACGCGATCCCTGGTGTCGGTCTGGGCGTCTGGTACCGCGGCTGCGAGTACGTGCGCGGTTTCGGCGTCACGAACGTGGACAACCCGTCACCGGTGACCGCGGACACCGTCTTCCGGATCGGCTCCACCAGCAAGACCTTCACCGCCACGGTGATCATGCAGCTGGTCGAGCAGGGGCGCGTCGACCTGGACCGGCCGGTCCGCACGTACCTGCCTGATTTCGCCACGGCCGACCCCGCCGTCGGTCCGCGGGTGACGGTCCGGCAGTTGCTGAACCACTCCGCCGGCTGGCGTGGTGACACGTTCGTCGACACCGGTGACGGCGACGATGCACTGGCCCGGTATGTCGCAGCGCTGTCCGCGGCACCGCAGTTGACCCCGCTGGGCAAGGTGTTCTCTTACAACAACGCAGCGATCGGTGTGGCCGGGCGGATCATCGAGGCGGTCACTCGGAAGCCGTACGAGACCGCTACCCGGCAGATGCTGATCGACCCGCTCGGTCTGGCGCACAGTCGGTTCTTCCGCAGCGAGCTGGGCGGTTTCAGCGTCGCTGCGTCCCACAACATCGTCAACGGCAAGCCGGTCGTCGAGCCGTCGTTCGACGCGATGCCGCGCAGCCTGAACTCGTTCGGCGGTCTGATCTCTAGTGCGCAGGACCAGTTGCGCTATGCGCGTTTCCAGCTCGGCCACCACGGGTTCCCGCGGTTGCTGCGGGACCGGACCCGCGTGGCCATGCAGACCAACCCCGGACCGGGCGGCACGCTGTTCGTCGAGGTGGACGGTGTCGGGGTCGGCTGGATGATCCGTCCGACGGCAGAGGGCCCGAAGGTGATCCAGCACGGCGGTGACTGGAGCGGCCAGCACTCCGGCTTCCTGATGGTGCCGAAACGCGACTTCGCCCTCACCGTGCTGACGAACTCGGAGAGCGGCCCGGCGTTGACGGCAGAGCTGTTTGGAGGCGACTGGGCGCTGGCCGAGCTGGCCGGCGTGCACAACCTGCCCGCCGTACAGCGTCCGTTGTCGCCGAAGGAGCTCGCGCCGTACGAGGGCACCTACGTTGCTAGCCAGGTCGGTATGGATGGCGTGGAGAGCTCGTTCGGTCTCGACCTGAAGGCTGACCAGGGGCAGCTTCTCGCCTCGGCCGATGGGCAGCCGGCCCTCCGCCTCGGCTTCTACCGCCGGGACTACGTGCTGTCACTCGGCCTCGACGGCACACCGGACCACGTCCGCGCCAACTTCGTCCCCGGACCGGACGGCAAGCCGGCCTTCCTCCGGTACGGCGGCCGCCTGTTCCGCCGGCAGACCGCAGCCGGCCGAAGCGCTGCGGGTCGTCAGCTCACGAGTCTCGCCGAACTGACGCGTCCCGTCCGCTGACCAGCAGCAGGAGATCCTGAGCGGTGCCGGTGACGACCTCACCAGCACCGTAGGACCAGTCCAGATCGGTTGCGCGCAGTTCGGTGTTCGACAGATCCACCCCGAAGTACTTCAGGTGCTTCGGCCCGAGACCACTCAGAACCACGCGCACCCGCTCCAGCGGTACCCGGCGATCGATGCCTAGCGCAACGGTCATGTCGAGCCCGTGGATCACGTCATGCGACAACGCACCCTCGTAGCCGCCACCTGGTGGCTTCCACGGGTGGTTGATGTTCTCCCGCAGACAGGCCAGCAGCTCTGCGTTACTCAAGGCCGCGGTGTCGGCGCGTGCTGCCCGCTCGGAGAAGCGGTTGAAGCGGCCGCCTGCCTTGGCTATCCCCAGCAGAACGCGGGGCATGGAGTAGCGGTAAGCCATGGTGATGTGGGCAACCACCTCACGCACCCGCCAGCCAGCGCACAGGCTCGGCTTGTCCCAGTCCTCCTCGGACAGTCCGGTCAGTAGCTCGACCAGATCACTACGTTCAGCCGCAACGAGCTCTCTAATGTCTGTCATACCCCACCGACGAACAGGTCAGCTCTGGACGGACACCTCGGCCAGACGCTTCTCCAGGTAGCTCCGGTCGGCGTCTGTCGTGGCCAGCTCGGCCGCCTCTCGGTAGGCCGCGGCTGCTTCGGTACGGCGGTCGAGTCGGCGCAGGAAGTCAGCCCGTGCGGCCGGGAGCAGGTGGTAACCGGCCAGCGACCCCGCGGCGAGCTGATCGACCAGTGCGAGTCCGACAGCAGGTCCGTCCGCCATACCGATCGCCACTGCGCGATTGAGTGCGACAACCGGAGTCTGGGGGAGTTGTGCATAGAGCCCAGCGATCTGCGGCCAGTCGGTGTCGGCTGCGGTCCGGGCGATCGCATGACATGCGGCTATCGCGGCCTGCACCTGGTACGGGCCCGGACTGCGCCGCTGCAGCGTGCGGTCGAGCAGGTGCTCGGCCTCGGTGATCAGTGCGCTGTCCCAGCGCGTTCTGTCCTGCTCGTCCAGTGTGATGAGGACACCGTCGGGGGAGAGCCGAGTGCTGCGCCGAGAGTCGTGGAAGAGCATCAGCGCAAGCAGTCCGGCCGCCTCCGGCTCATCCGGCATGAGCTGAACGAGCAGTCTGGCCAGCCGAATGCCCTCCTCGGTCAGAGTGCCGCGGGTGACATCGGAGTACCCCTCGTTGAAGAGCAGATAGAGCACCGCGAGTACGGCGGGAGTCCGCTCGGGCAGGAGATGCGCCGGCGGGACGCGGTACGGGATTCCGGCGTTCTGGATCTTCTGCTTGGCCCGGGTGAGCCGCTTCGACATGGTGGTCTCGCCGACGAGGAACGCGCGCGCGATTTCCGCCGTACTGAGTCCTGCCAGCGTCCGCAACGTCAGCGCGACCCGCGCCTCCATGGCCAACGCCGGGTGGCAGCAGGTGAACATCAACCGCAGTCGATCGTCCGGTACGTCGTACGCGGGCGTCTCGGGTTCGTACGTCATCGCAGCGACCTCCTGCAGCTTGGCAGCCCCGACCGCCTCGCGGCGGAGCCAGTCGATCGCGCGGTTGCGCGCAGTGGTCGTCAGCCAGGCACCCGGCTTGTCCGGTACGCCGTCGCGCGGCCAGCGCTCGAGAGCCGCAGCGCACGCCTCTTGGGCGCACTCCTCGGCCAGCTCCCAGTTCCCGGTCATCCGGATCAGCGTGGCGACCACCTGGCCCCACTCCGCCCGGAAGACCTCGGCGTACGTCACACCACCCCGGGCGGCGGTTCCAGCACCGGGCGGATCTCGATGGTGCCGTAGCTCGCGGCCGGGTGCTTGGCGGCGATCTCGATCGCCTCGTCCAGGTCCGCGCAGTCGATCAGCACGAAGCCACCGATCTGCTCCTTCGTCTCCGCGAACGGACCGTCGGTGAGCAGCAGTTCGTTCTCACGGACGCGCACGGTGGTTGCTTCGGTGGGCGGATACAGACCGGCACCTCCGGTCACCACGCCCCGCTCCACCATCTCCTCGGACCAGCCGCCACAACCGTCGTTGGCATGCTCCGCGGCGCTCTCGTCACCGGCGATCATCAGCAGGTACTTCACAGTCGTCCTCCAAGTTCTTTTCGCACCCGAACAGTTCACCGACGAACGCCTTTGCCGGAAACAGACACGACCTACACTGCGTCTATGCCTGACCGTACCCAGACCATCGCGTACCCGGCACCCGGATCGCGGCCGTCACGACGGGACGAGGAGCCCTTGGCGCCGCACGTCATCGTGCTGTTCGGTGCCACCGGTGACCTGGCCAAGCGCAAGCTGCTCCCCGGTCTGGCGTATCTGCAGCAGTCCAAGTTCGCACCCGACGTACGGATCATCGGGTCGGCCACCGAGGACCTGACCGTGGACGAGTTCCGGGAGCGCGCCCGGCAGGCGGTGGAGACGTACGGGACGCACCGGATGAGCGACGAGGAGTGGGCGCAGTTCGCGAACCGCCTCGACTACGTGTCGGTGTCGGCCGGGCCGGAGGCACTGGCCGCAACGGTCCACGCCGCCGAGGAGTTGCTCGGTGCGGGCGTCTGCCGGTTGCACTACCTGTCGGTGCCGCCGAAGGCCGCGCAGGCCGTGATCGCGATGCTCCGCGACGCCGGACTGGTCGAGCGGGCCCGGGTGGTGATGGAGAAGCCGTTCGGCGACGACCTGACCAGTGCCATCGAGCTGAACGACTTCGTCCACGAGACCTTCGACGAGGCGCAGGTCTTCCGGATCGACCACTTCCTCGGCAAGGAAGCGGCGCTGAACATCCTCGCCTTCCGGTTCGCCAACGGGTTGTTCGAGCCGATCTGGAACCGCAACCACATCGACCACGTGCAGATCGACATCCCCGAGGAGCTCGGGCTCGACCAGCGCGCCACCTTCTACGAGCCGACCGGCGCGTTCAAGGACATGGTCGTCACGCACCTCATGCAGGTGATGTCGTTCGTCGCGATGGAACCGCCGACCGCCCTGGAGCCGCGGGCGATCTCGGAGGAGAAGAACAAGGTCTTCCGGTCGATGCTGCCGATCCAGTCGACCGACGTGGTCCGCGGCCAGTACTCCGGGTACCGCAACGAGGAGGGCGTCGCGCCGGACTCGGACACCGAGACGTTCATCGCGCTCAAGGTCGAGATCGACAACTGGCGCTGGGCCGGCGTGCCGTTCTTCCTGCGCACCGGCAAGCGGATGGCACAGGGTCAGCGGATCATCTCGATCGCCTTCAAGGAGGCGCCGAAGACGATGTTCCCGACCGGTTTCGGGGCCGAGGGCCCGGACCACCTGACCTTCGACCTGGCGGATTCGTCCCGGGTCTCGCTGTCCTTCTACGGCAAGCGGCCCGGGCCGGGGATGCGGCTGGAGAAGCTGTCGATGCA
This sequence comes from Kribbella albertanoniae, assembly GCF_004348455.1. Taxonomy (GTDB): domain Bacteria; phylum Actinomycetota; class Actinomycetes; order Propionibacteriales; family Kribbellaceae; genus Kribbella; species Kribbella albertanoniae. The sequence goes on along the minus strand of NZ_SMKA01000089.1, from coordinate 10,221 downwards.
GTTCTCGACGCAGGAGACCAAGAGCGCCGGTGACGTCCTGGAGGCCTACGAGCGGCTGATCCTGGACGCCATGCGCGGCGACCACACGCTCTTCACGACCGCCGAGGGCATCGAGTCACTGTGGGAGCGGTCGGCGCACCTGCTGGAGGACCCGCCGCCGGTCAAGCCGTACCAGCCCGGCACCTGGGGCCCGAACGCCATTCACCAGCTGATCGCGCCGCGTGCCTGGCGGCTGCCGTTCGAGCGCGAGTGGCGCGAGAACAACCACAAGCCCTAGGCGTGTACGGCGGCCACTGCCTCGCGGATCGGACCGCGGTGCAGTCCGCCGTGGCCGGGCAGTACGACGTCCGCGTCCAGATCCACCAGGGGCTTGAGTGCCGCGAGCAGATCGGTGGGATCGCCGTGCTGGAACAGCGGCGGGATCAACTGCGGACCCACGGCCCGCACAACCTTGTGCCCAGTCACCAGTGCGTCTCCGGTGATCACCGCACCAGCCTGTGGGACGTAGTACGCCGAGTGGCCCGCAGTGTGCCCGTGCGTCGGCACTGGCACCGGCTTGCCGGGTAGATCCAGGGCGCCGTCAGTTGGGAACGCCTGGACGTGCGGAGCAGCCACGTCCTGCAGAGCGCGGTTCCGGATGATAGCGACAGCCCAGGGCAGCACGCGCGGTCGCCACAGGTTGCTGATCAGCTTGGCCGGGGTGAGCTGGTCCAGGTAGTCCCGGTGCGCGTGGCCGACCTCAGCGGGATCGGCGTACGTCGGAATGCCGTAGCGACTGTGGAACGGCTGCACCGCACCCACGTGGTCGGCATGGGCGTGGGTCAGCAGCACGGCCTGCACGTCCTCGGGGCGCAGTCCGATGGCCCGGATCGAAGCCTCCACGTCGTCGATGTCGCCGGGGTAGCCGCCGTCGATCAGAGTCAGGTTGGACCCGTCCCGGAGCAACACCCAGTTCACCAACGAGCCTTGGACGAAGAAGACGTTGTCCGCTGCTTCCACCACGCTGCTGTCGTTCACGCGCTTGATGGTACGGGGCCTGATGCTACGAAATTGTCCCCAGTGACCGGTAACGTCCGGTGGTGTGAACGTCGAAGAACGCATTCAGGAGCTGGCCGGCCGGATCGTCGAGCTGCGCGACGCGTACTACCAGGGATCCCCGGTGGTCGCGGACGCGGAGTACGACGCGATCGAGGACGAGCTGCGCACCCTGATCGCCGCGAACCCGGAGCTGACGCCGGAGCCGAATCCGCTGGACCAGGTGGGTGCGCCGGCCGTGCTGCACGCGCCGATCCGGCATTCGCGGCCGATGCTGTCGCTGGAGAAGGCGACGAAGCCGGAGCAGGTCGAGGCGTTCTTCAGCCGGTTCCCGGGGCAGCCTGTCGTGGTGATGCCGAAGCTGGACGGGTTGTCGCTGGCGCTGGTCTACGAGGACGGCCGGTTCGCCCGTGCGATCACCCGCGGCGACGGGACCACGGGCGACGACGTGACGCCGTTGGTGCGGGCCCTGGCCGACGGCGTACCGCATCAGATCGACGCACCGGGTCGCGTGGAGGTGCGAGGCGAGGCGGTGATGCTGCGGTCGACGTTCGTGGCGTACAACCAGGCCCACCCGGACAAGCCGCTCATCAACCCGCGTAACGCGGCGGCCGGCACGCTGCGGGCGAAGGACCCGGCCACCGTGTCCGAGCGGCGGCTTCAGTTCCTCGCGTTCGACCTGCAGACCGATCCGGACAGCACCGAGGCTGATCTGGAGCGCGGGCTCAAAACACTCGGCTTCACTGCCGCTGACATGAAGCACTGCTCCGACGCCGCTTCGGCGCAGGAAGTGATCACCGGGATCGAGCGGCAGCGCAACGAGCTCGACTACGACCTGGACGGCGCCGTACTGCGGCTTGCGGATCGTGACGCGTATGCCGCGGCCGGGACGCGGTCGAGCTCGCCGCGTGGCGCGCTGGCGTTCAAGTTCGCGGCCGAGGAGAAGACGACGATCCTGCTGGAGGTCCGCTGGGACGTTGGTAAGACCGGAAAGATCGCCCCGGTCGCCTGGCTCGAGCCAGTCTTCGTCGGCGGGACGACGGTCACCCGCGCGACGCTGGCGAACCAGGAGGTCATCAAGGCCCGCGGCATCAAGATCGGTGACACCGTGCTGGTCCGCCGAGCCGGGGACGTGATCCCGTTCGTGGCCGGCGTGCTGGACGCATCCCGCCGTACCGGGGCCGAGATCGACATCGTGCCGCCGACCAACTGCCCGTCGTGTGACGAACCCTTGACTGAGCAGGGCAACAGCCGCGAGCTCTTCTGCACGAACGTCGCCTGCCCGGCCCAGACCGTGCGCCGCCTGATCCACTGGGCGTCGCGCGCCGCCGCGGACATCGACGCCATCGGCGGGGTCTGGATCGAGCGCCTCGCCGAGGCCGGCATCCTCGAGAACCCCTCCGACTTCTACGGCCTCACCAAGGAACGCCTGCTCGAGTTCGACCGCGTCGGCGAAGTCTCCGCCACCCGCATGATCGACTCCATCGAGACCAGCAAGCAGGTCGGCCTCCGCCGAGCGCTCATCGGCCTGGCCATCCCGATGGCCTCCGAAGGGACGGCGGCGCGGTTGTGCCGGGCCGGCTTCCCGTCACTGGAAGCAGTCCTCGAAGCCGGCGAAGAAGGTCTGGTCGCCGTCGACGACATCGGCGCCAAGGTCGCAGCCTCCCTCGTCGCTCACCTGAGCCGCCTCCAGCCCGAGCTGGAACGCCTCCGCGCCGCCGGCGTCTCCCTCGACGTCCGCGACGAAGACCTCCCGCCGGTCGTAGCAGCAGGCGCGCCACTAGCAGGCAAGACAGTCGTCGTCACCGGCTCCATCTCCGACCCCCGCACCGGCGAAAAGGTAGCCCGCCCAGCCTTCCAACGCCTGTGTGAGAAGGCCGGAGCCACCATCGCCTCCTCCGTCTCCGCCAGCACCGACTACCTCATCACCGGCGCCGACGTAGGCGCCGCCAAGATCACCAAGGCCGAGAAACTCGAAGTAGAGGTCGTCGACCAGTCCGAGATCTGGAAGCAACTCCTGGAAGCCGGCGTCGCCTGACCCAGAGCTCGACACCCCAGGCCGGTCAGTCAAGGGTTCTCCACACGACTCGGTACGACGTTGAGCACGGTTCAACCATGCGCGCGGCCCGAATGTGGTTGAGGGGTGCCCAAGGTGAGCCGGCCGGGCGACCTTGAGCACGGTTCGACCATGCCGGCGGCTGCCAAATGGTTGGTGGATGCTCAAGGTGGCTCGTGGCCCGAGGCTGCCCGGAAAATGAGGGGATCTCCCCTGAGGTTGCCGGTTCTCCCCTCAAAATCTGAACGGAGAAGGGTCAACTTCAACGGATAGCCCCTCAAATTTCGGGTGGCCGGCGGCCGGGGCGGGGAACGGGATATCGCAGGGCGAGGCGTTAACCGACCGTGGGCTCGATGCCCCAGGCGAGGGTGGGGCCGGAGTAGGCGGTTACTCGGTCGAAGTCGGTGAGGGTGTTGCTCACTCGGTAGCTGTGGTCGTCGGATTGGTTGAAGGGGGACCAGTCGGACTTCGCTACGCGGAACTGGATGTCGCCGGTGGTGGCGCCGGGGGCGAGGGTGCCTGCGGTGAAGGTGACCTCGAGGTAGGCGTCCGCGCCGGTGCGGGCGGTGGTCAGTTTGACGACGCGGGCGGTGAGGTTCGCGCATCCGACTTGGGCCCAGTCGCACCACACCTGGTAGGTGGGCGAAGGAGCGTCGCCGGTGAACCAGTACCGCAGAGACACGGTGGACAGGCCGACGCTCGTCGTACCGCGGTTGGACAGCTGCAGCGTGGCTCCGATCTGACCCGACGTGGCTGCCGACGAGCCCTTGTGCTGTACGGCGAGGGTGCTGGCCGGCGTCTGCGTGGTGCGCACTGTGACTGGGGCAGACGCGCCCGACACGTTGCCGGAGGCATCTTTAGCGCGGACCGAGAAGGTGTAGGAGGTGTCCGGTGTCAGACCGGTGACCTGCAGGTTCGTCGTGGTGGTGGAGCCGACGACTGTGGTGCCGTTGAGCACGTCGTAGCCGGCGACACCCACGTTGTCGGTGGACGCGGTCCACCTCAGGGTGACGCTGCTGCCGGTCACGGCCGAGGCCGTGAGCTGAGTGGGCGTGGTGGGCGGCTCACTGTCGGCAATGCCGCTCGGCTCGACGCCCCAGACCAGCTTGCTGCCCTGACGCAGCACGATCCGTTCTGTCTGAGCCACTGCGTTGCCGGTGCCCAGTCCGACGGCAGACCAGTCGTTGGCCGGGTCCCAGGTACCCGCGCTGGTGATGCGGAACTGGACCTCCTTGCGGTACGCCGACTGCCCGGCCGGCGTCACCCCGGTGCAGGGGATCTCCACGTAGTACGTCGAACCGCTGTGCTGGATCGGAGCGGTCGGCGTACCGCACTGGTTGTAGTTGGTGGTCACACTGATCTGGCTCGGAGTAGTGGTGCCATCGAGGGTGAAGTAGTAGCGCAGTGTCCCGTTGAACGTCCTGGCGGGCCACGCGGTCTTGTTGAGCACGAAGGCCTTGATCTCGCTGAACTGAGCACCGGACTGGTTCACCGACGCCTGCACGGTCAGCTCCGGGCCGTCCGGAGTTTCCGCCACTGGGAAGTTCGCTAGTGGAGTGCCGCCGTACTCCTTGTACAGTCGGGCGACCGCACCGGTGAAGCCGGCGTTGTAGTCGAGTGCGACCTCGTTCATCACGTAGTCGCTGCGGCTGTCGACGTAGGCATCGTCATTGCTCTTGGGGCCGCCGACCAGAGCGCCGTACAGGGTGTGCCTGCTGACTGTGGGCTCCTGGATGCTGTCGCTCCAGGACCCGTGCGCTGTGCGGTGGTGCGGATTGCGCGGCGGGTTGGCGCCGAAGCCTACGAGGTAGCTAGAGCTGCGCGGGTTGTCGCCGAGCGCGTAGTTGATCTGCCGTACGCCGAAGTCGTGATAGGTCCTGGCCCGTGCACTGTCCCGAGTGGCCAGCCAGTCGGAGTACACCAGGGCGGCGAACGAGGTGTTGGCCGCGTAGCGCAGGGAGCCCCAGGTGTCGAGCACTGCCTGGCCTCCGGGCGAGTAGCGGATCCGGTTGCCGTTGTAGCCGGTGGTCCAGTAGTCCAGCCAGCGGTTGGTGTCAGTGACGTACATCTGCTCACCGGTCAGCTTGGCCATCAGCACATAGGCGCCGTACGCCTTGTCATCCCAGGCAATCGTCCAGCGGTACGAGCGCTCGGAAGTCTGCGACTCCGTCGAGAGCTTCAGGTACTCCGCCTTGGCCTTGGTCAGGTAGACCGCGTCGCCGGTGGCGCGGTACAGCCAGATCGCGCCCCAGACCAGTTCGTCCTGGTAGCCGCTCCAGGAGTTGTAGAACTTGGCGGCATCGGTGATGCAGTCGCTGTACTTGCCGCGATAGGTGTCGGCAAAGGTGTAGAGCTGCTTCGCGTGCGTCACCAGAGTCGCCGCGTACGCAGGGTCGGAATCCTTGAACACCATCGAGGCCGAGGCCATCGTCGCCGCGTACTCACCCGCGAGGTCCGAGCCCGGGCACGTGGGGTCGACCTTGTACGACGGGCGTGCCATCGGCATGACTTCCGCCGAACCCCACCAGGCGTGGTCGGGGTCGCCGGCCCCGACCTGGCCGTAGACCACGTTCGGGGAGGGGTGCGCCTTGATGATCCAGTCGGTACCCCACCGCAGGTTCGCCAGGAGGGGCGTGAGCTGACCGGAGCCCACATAGGCGTCCCGGTTGTCCACCACACCCCAGGCCAGCATCGACATACTGAAGGCGAATGGCAGCCCGAACTTCACATGGTCGCCCGCATCGTAGAACCCGCCACTGAGATCGGTTCCGGTTCCGCTGCCGTCCTGCAGTGCCGAGTCGCCACGCCAGTTGACGCGATTGTCCGCCGGTAACTTGCCCGCGCGCTGCGCATCGTAGAACCAAACTGCCTTCTGCAGCGCCTCCGCATAGTTGAACGCTGGTGCCGCCGACGCACTTGGCGGGGGCAGGCCGATCAGGCCCGCAGACAGGACAACCAGCGCAGTGAACAGCCGCAAGATGCAACTTCGCATGTGAGCCTCCGAAGGGCGGTTCCGGACAGCGCAGTTCCGGGATGGGTTGCGGCAGCGTAGGTGGCCTGAAATGCGTTCGAGAAGGGCCTTAAACGTTTCGGACGCGATGCGCTCTTTACCGTTCGGTGGGAGCCGGTTACAGTTCGTGGACTTCGTGGGAGCGCTCCCAATGGCGCTGTCCGCCCCGACGCTGCGAGGACCCTCATGCAATCAAGAAGAATATTCAGAGGCAGAGTGGCTGCCGTACTGGCGGCCGTTGTCGCCACCTTCACCGCCGGTGCCGGTCTGACTGCGGTCGACGCCACCGCTACCACCGCTAGCACCACTACCACCGCTGCGCCGGCGGCGGCCGGGTGCAGCGTCTCGTACTCGGTGACGAGCCAGTGGCCGGGCGGCTTCAATGCCGACGTCGCCGTGACCAACCTCGGCGCACCGATCGACGGCTGGCAGCTGGTCTGGACCTGGCCGTCCGGACAGCGGACCACCCAGGCGTGGAACGCGACCATCACGACCTCTGGAACCCGGGCGACGGCCAAGAATGTCGGCTACAACGCGAGGATCGGCACGAATGCGAAGGTGTCCTTCGGATTCGGCGGAACCTGGACGGGGTCGAACCTGGTGCCGACCTCGTTCGAGCTGAACGGCGTTCTGTGTACCGGCAGCGGGAGCTCCGACGCGATGGCCACCGTCGCGGCGATGCAGCCGGGCTGGAACCTGGGGAACACGCTGGACTCGACCGGCAGTGACGAGACGTCCTGGGGCAACCCGCGGGTCACGGAAGCCTTGCTGGACCAGATCAAGGCGCAGGGCTTCAAGAGCATCCGCATCCCCGTCACGTGGAGCCAGCACCTGGGTACGGCGCCGAGCTATCCGATCGAGGCGGCGTACCTGACCCGCGTTCAAGAGGTCGTCGGCTGGGCGTTGGCGCGCGATCTGTACGTGATGATCAACCTTCATCACGATTCGTGGCAGTGGATCAACACCATGCCGACCGATCATGACGGCGTACTCGCTCGCTACAACGCAATCTGGACGCAACTGGCCGAAGCCTTCAAGACCTCCGGGCCGAAGCTGACGCTCGAGAGCGTCAACGAGCCGCAGTTCGCCAACAGCTCCGGGCAGGCGCAGGAGGTGCAGCTGCTCAATGAGCTGAACACCTCCTTCCGCGACATCGTGCGCCGATCGGGTGGCAACAACGCGACCCGCCTGCTTGTCCTGCCGACGCTGCACACCTCGTCCGACCAGGTACTGCTGGACGCGCTGGCGACCTCGATCCAGGGCTACAACGACCCCAACCTGATCGCGACCGTGCACTACTACGGCTACTGGCCGTTCAGCGTGAACGTTGCCGGCGGCACCCATTTCGACGCCACCGCCCAGAAGGACCTCACCGACTCGTTCGACCGGGTCCACACCACCTTCGTCGCGCGCGGCATCCCGGTGATCCTCGGCGAATACGGCCTGCTCGGCTTCGACCGGCACACCGGAACCATCCAGCAGGGCGAGAAGCTGAAGTTCTTCGAGCTCTTCGGTCACTACGCGCGCGCCAAGCAGCTCACCACGATGCTCTGGGACAACGGCCAGCATCTCGGCCGCACCTCGTTCCAGTGGAGCGATCCTGAGCTCATCGCGCAGATCAAGTCGAGCTGGACCACCCGCTCCGGTACGGCGTCGACGGACCAGGTGTTCAGCGCCAAGTCGACCGCGATCACGGCCAAAACGATCACCTTGAACCTCAACGGCACCTCGTTCACCGCCCTACGCCACGGCAGCACTGACCTGACCCGCGGGACCGACTACACGATCCAGGGTGACCAGCTCACCCTGACTGCGGCGTTGCTGACGAGGTTGAGCGGGTCCCGGGAGTACGGCACGAACGCAACCCTGTCCGCCCGCTTCTCCGCAGGTGTGCCCTGGCGGATCAACCTCATCACGTACGACGCGCCCGTGCTCAGCAACGCGGCCGGTACGACGAGCGCCTTCGCCATCCCCACCAGCTTCCGCGGCGACCTGCTGGCGACGATGGAGGCCAAGTACGACGACGGCACCAACGCCGGTCCGCACGACTGGACGCCGTACAAGGAGTTCGACCGCGCCTTCGCCCCCAACTACACCACCGGAGTCACCACGTTGACGCCGGACTTCTTCACCGCAGTCAGGGACAACGCGCGGGTGACGCTGACGTTCCACTACTGGAGCGGCACGAAGGTCACCTACTACGTCACCAAGTCAGGCACCACAGTCACCGGTACGACGGCATGAGGGCGGCGATCGGCGCCGTCGTACTGGCGATGCTCGCCGTCGTCGTACCCGGTCCGCCGGTGGCACAGGCTGCACCCGGCAGCCCGGCGCTCACCCCTCCGTTGGGCTGGAACAGCTGGAACAGCTTCGGCTGTGGCGGTGTCAACGAAACAGTGATCAGGCAGGCCGCGGACACGATGGTGTCGTCGGGGATGCGGGACGCGGGCTACCAGTACGTCGTCGTCGACGACTGCTGGTTCGATCCGCAGCGTGATGCGCAGGGCAACCTGCGGGCGCACCCGACGAAGTTTCCCAGCGGCATGAAGGCGCTGGGCGACTACATCCACGGCCGCGGCCTGAAGTTCGGGATCTACCAGGTGCCGACCGAGCGCACCTGTGCGCAGGGCGGTGGTGCGCATCCGGGCTCCACCGGCAGCATGGGCCACGAGGTGCAGGACGCGCGCTCGTTCGCGTCCTGGGGTGTGGATTACCTCAAGTACGACTGGTGTTCCTCGAGCGGCACGCGGGATCAGCAGGTCGCCCGGTTCACGATCATGCGCGACGCGCTGCGGGCGACCGGGCGGCCGATCGTGTACAGCATCAACCCGAACAGCTACCACGCACCCACGGGCGACAAGTACAACTGGGGTGAGGTCGCCGATCTGTGGCGCACCACCGAGGACCTGCTGGATATCTGGCAGAACGGCAACACCAACAGCTACCCGATGGGCGTCGGGAACGTCGTCGACGTCACCGCGCCCCTCGCCGTACAAGCTGGTCCAGGCCATTGGAACGACCCGGACATGTTGGTGGTCGGCCGCCCTGGCCTGACGCTAACCGAGTCCCGGTCGCACTTCGCGCTGTGGGCACTGATGGCGGCGCCTTTGATGGCGGGCAACGACATCCGCACCATGTCCGCCGATGTCAGTGCGATCCTGCGCAGTCCTCGATTGCTGGCGGTGAACCAGGACTCGCTGGGTGCGGGCGGGCGACGGGTGCGTGACGACGGTACGACGGAGGTGTTCGCCAAACCGTTGGCCGATGGCTCGGTCGCGGTCGGACTGTTCAACCGTGGCAACGCGACGGCGACCGTCTCGACCACGCCAGCACAGATCGGTTTGTCCGGCGGGTCGTTCACGCTGACCGACCTGTGGACGGGCGCCACGTCCAGCAGCACCGGGCAGCTCTCGGCCAGCGTTCCGGCGCACGGTGTTGCGGCGTACCGGGTCTCCGGCGGATCGCCGGTGGCGAGCACGACCTCCCGGCTGCGGGGCGCCGGCTCGGGCCGATGCCTCGACCTCGACAACTCGTCGACCGCGGCGGGTGCGCTCGCGGTGATCCGGGACTGCCATACCGCCGCGAGTCAGTCGTGGACGACGTGGCCCGGCGGCGAGATCCGGGTCTTCGGTGACAAGTGCCTGGACGCCGAGAACTCCGGTACCAGCAACGGCACCCGGGTGATCAGCTGGCCGTGCAACAACCAGAACAACCAGCAATGGACGCTCCGCTCCGACGGATCGATCGCGAACGCCCGGTCCGGACTGTGCCTCGACGTCAACCAGGCCGCCACGGCCAACGGGTCCCGCCTGATCCTCTGGACCTGCAACAACCAACCCAACCAGCAATGGACACGCACCTGATCTGAGCCACCGAGAAGGGGAGCCGGGGACCGGGCAGCTCGCCCGGTCCCCGGCGTTCGTCTCGGCCCTCCGCCAACGTCCGAACGATCGGAGGGCCGGCCTCCGGTTGTTCGGACGTTAGCTCCGGCTCTTGGTTAACGTCCGAAAGATCGGAGGGCCGGCCTCCGGTTGTTCGGACGTTAGCGGAACCTGCAGCGAGCGGGTCGCCGAATCCCCTTCCCCAAACCGGTTCGGGGAGGATCCGCGCCCCCGAAGAC
>NZ_SMKA01000088.1 GCF_004348455.1 Kribbella albertanoniae | reverse complement strand
GGGTGGGACGGGGCCACTTTTAGTTTATGTTTAAATAGTTGAATGACTGACGTGAAGATCCTGGCGATCTCGGGGAGCCTGCGGGCCGGCTCATTGAATACGGCGTTGCTGCGGGCGGCGCAGAAGCATGCGCCGGCGGGTGTGACGATCGAGCTGTACGACGGCCTCGCGGAGCTCCCGTACTACAACGGGGACCTGGACACCGAGGAGAACCTGCCCGTGCAGGCGCGTGAGCTGCGGGAGCTGATCACTGCCGCGGACGGCGTGCTGATCGCGACTCCGGAGTACAACTACTCGATCCCCGGTGGGCTGAAGAACGCGATCGACTGGGCGTCGCGGCCGTCGGCGACCTCGTCGTTGCTGCACAAGCCGGTGGCGATCATGGGCGCGGCGCCGACGAACTTCGGCACGGTCCGGGCGCAGTTGGCGTTGCGGCAGGTGTTCGTCTGGACGCACTCCGATGTCGTGGTGAAGCCCGAGGTGATGGTGTTCCGGGCGCACGAGCGGTTCGACGAGGCCGGGAACCTGATCGACGAGGGCACCATCACCCTGGTCACCGAGCTCGTCGACGCCCTCGCCGAAAAGATCCGCAACGCCGCCAAGTAAGCTGCGAACTGTCGAATCGGCAGCATTCGGGGAGAGCCGTGCGAGAGATCGTCGTGTTCAGCGGAAGTGCCCACACTGGTTTAGCAGAGCGGATCTGCGCCGATCTCGGCGTTCAGCTCTCACCGGTCGAGATCCATCGTTTCAGCAACGACTGCCTGCAGGCACAACTGCAGGCGAACTGCCGGCAGCGTGATGTCTACATCGTGCAGCCGCTGGTGCCGCCGACGCAGGAGCACCTGATGGAGCTGCTGCTGATGATCGATGCGGCCCGGGGTGCTTCGGCGCAGCAGATCACCGCGGTGATGCCGCACTACGCGTACGCGCGGTCGGACAAGAAGGACGCGTCCCGGATCTCGATCGGCGGCCGGCTGGTCGCCGACCTGCTGGCCGCGGCCGGGGTCGACCGGGTGCTGACGATGGCGCTGCACGCTCCGCAGGTGCACGGCTTCTTCTCGGTGCCGGTCGACCACCTGACCGCGATCGGCGTGCTGGCGGACCACTTCCGCAGCCGGGACCTGAGCAACACGGTCGTGGTCAGCCCTGACCTCGGCGCGGCGAAGATCGCGACCCAGTTCGCCCGGCTGCTCGGGTTGCCGGTCGCGGCGGGCAGCAAGCAGCGGCTGTCCGACGACCGGGTCGTGATCGACGCGATCGTCGGTGACGTGACCGGGAAGCGGGCGATCGTGCTCGACGACGAGATCGCTACCGGCGGGTCGATCATCGAGCTGCTCGACCGGCTGAAGGACTTCGGCTGCACCGAGGCGGCCGTCGCCTGCACACACGGCCTGTTCGCCGGGAAGGCCGTCGAGCGGCTTCGGTCGCACCCGTCGATCACCGAGGTGATCAGCACCGACACGGTTCCGCGTCCCGACGGCTTCCCGGAGCTGCAGGTCAGCTCGGTGGCCGGTCTGTTCGCCGAGGCGATCAAGCGGATCCACGGCGGTGAGTCCGTCAGCAGCCTGTTCGACGGCGTCGACCCGACCCACGCACCGCCGCAGCCCAAGCTCCCGTTCTAGCCGAGTTCCAGGGTGGTGGTCGCGAAGATGCCGTCCTGGTCAACATCCGGTACGCCGCCCGTGTACATCCGCGCGCATTCGAAGACCGGCGCAAGCCCGAGCCGCTCGGCCAGCTTCATCGCGGGCAGATTGACATCCGGTACGTCGATCACGACCGATTCCCCGGGCTCGACCAGGCCGGTGATCAGCGCGGCGGCGATCTCGTCCGATGCCGCGTGGACCGGCCCGATCCGCGCTCCGCTCCGAGCCGGCCGCAGTACGGCGAACCCGACGACCTGCCCGTCCCGTATCGCAGCGAGCGAACGATGGCCTGGCAGGCTGACCCACAACGCCAGGAAGGCGTCCCGGGCCGCCGGGAAGAACCGCCGGTCGTAGGTGGTCAACTGGTCGAACGGGACCGACCGCCCGTCGACCAACTCGACATCCTGGGCAGGCGCTGAGCCAGTGGGGACGCCCTCGTGGCGGATGTGGTTGTGGGCATGGCGGAAGCCGGACTTGTGATAGTTCGGCTGCTGCTCGACCACTCCGTCGAGCGCGACGTTGCGGCCGGCCAGGTGTTCCATCACCCGGTTCCAGACGCGGATCCCGTAGCCCTTGCCACGCTCGGACGGCCGGACGATGTACAGGCCGAGGAAGCCGTAGTCGCTCCCGTACCGCACACCGGAGACGGACGCGATCGGCTCACCGTCCAGCTGCCCGACGAAGAAGCCGGTCGGGTCGGCGGCGGCGAAGGCGAGCGGATCCGAGTTGCCCGGGTTCCACTGCTCGTCTGCCGCCCAATCGCTGAACCTCCGCACGTCCGCCGTACCGGCCGTCGCGATCTCGAAAGTCATGGTCACCCTTCGCAACACGCTCGATGCAGCCACTCGGGCTCGTGCCACCAGTACTCGGAGTTGTGCGCGTGCGCCTGGGCCCGGCTGAGTGGTGCTGGGCCGGCACCCGCCGACGCCTTCCCTGCATACGGTGCCAGCAGCTGATCGATCGTGTGCAGTTTGCCCGCGATCATGACCCGATCGACCGCAGCCGCTGCCCGAATGTCGGCCAGCGGATCGCCGGTGACGAACGAGAGGTCGGCCTGGGCGCCGGGTTTGACCACGCCGAGCTTGTCCTCGAGATTGAGCCAGCGCGCCGGATTCCGGGTCGCGGTCGTGAGGGCCTCGTACGGCGTGAAGCCGCCGGCCACCATCGATCGCAGATTGGCGTGCAGTGAGATCGCGATGTTGTCCAGCGGGGTGTCGGTCCCGGAGATCACCAGTCCGCCGCCGCGATGGATCCGCAGCACCATGTCGACGTTCCCGCGCAGGAGTTCGCGCGTCGTCACGCCGGCCGGGCCGGACGCCGTGTCCACCTCAGCGCGCAGATTGGTGTACTCCCACGCCGGGAACAGCGTCGTCGTACGCCGATCCGTCAGCAGCGACGGATCGTCCACATGCGCCATGGTCGAGTTGAACAGCGTCGGCGTGACGGACAACCCGGCCCTGGTGAACAGCGTGACGACATCGGCGTACGCACGGCCGAGTCGACTGACCGTGTGCGAATAACCCAACCGGTTGGTTGCCCCGGTGTGCTCCATCCCGTCCATGCCGAGATGCTCGGCCGGGTAGAGATAGTGCGAAGACAGCTGCAGACCAAGCCGATGTATGGCGGCGATCGCGCGCCGCTGATAGTCGATCGGCAACCGGACATACGTCTTCACCAAGTCGTACGCGAGCCCCTCGACCCGATCCATCTCAAGACCCAGCTGCCGCACCGACAACGTCGGCCGCATGAAGTTGTAGAAGACCCGCGACCCGTCGATCGCCTCACCGGTCGCGAAGTACCGCGGACCGATCAGCGCGCCATGCGAGAGTGCCTCCCGCGTCTCCTGCATCTGGTACGCCGGATCGCCGGGCGAGCGCGTAGTCGTGATCCCGTAGGCCAGCCACAGGTTCCCCTGCCGCGCGCCCCAGGCACGGCCGCGCAGATGCCAGTGGTTGTGCGCGTCGATCAGCCCGGGCATCACGGTCAGCTTGGACGCGTCGATATGCGCCCGCCCCTGATGCGGCCATACGGCGGCGATCCGCGAACCGTCGAGCACGATGTCCACGTCCTTCCGCAGAGCGGTCTCGCGACCGTCCCAGAGTGAGCCGGCGTGGATCGTGATGTGCTGCTTGATCGTTGCCCGCCGCCACTGCAGGTCGACGGCGACCGTGCGCGGGCGCGATCCGTGTAGGTCGACGCGACGGAGGCGGCCGTTGTTGAGGTAGAGCAGCGTGTTGCTGTCCTGCCAGACGGGTGAGTCGGTGACCTCCGCGGTGATCGCCCGCGGTTCGGCGGTGAAGCGGCCGCGCTGGTCGACAGGAGCGACGTACAGGAGGCTCTCGACGACGAAAGCGAGCCAGCGGCCGTCGGGGGAGAAGACCGGGCCGTCGTCGCCGCGGGTGGCGAGCGAGCGGAAGGGCATCGGTTCGACGTACTCGAGGGCGGTGGTGGCGACGTCGACGTACAGGAGTTGGCTGGTGCCTTCACGGAAGCGCTTGGAGAACGGCTTCACCGCGGCGAGGACTACGGTCTTGCCGTCCGCGGACCAGCTGACACGGCCGGGCTGGAACAGGGTCGGCGTCAGCTGCCGGACCGCGCCGGAGCTGATATCGAGGATCCAGGCGATCCCGTCCTGGTCCTGGTACGCGACCTGCTTGCCGTCCGGCGAGAAGCGCGGCGCGGTCTGCGCGCCCGGCAGTGCGGAGAGCTTGCGATCGGCGCCTGTCTTGAGGTCGTGCAGCCAGAGGTCGGCGGTGCCGTCGCGATCGCTTGCGTACAGCAACGACTTCCCGTCCGGCGAGAAATCTGGATCGCTGTTGAAGTAGCCGTCGGCAACGATCTTGCGCGGCGTCCCACGGCCATTCGTTGCCGCCAGCCACAAAGCGTTCAAGGCCCGGAACGCGATCCACTGGCCGTCCGGCGACGCCGCCGGGCTGGCGATCCCCAGGACCGGGCGGGAACCGGTGGACTCCAGGTCGGGCGACTTCGGCCGCGGCCGGCGCGACGTGATCGGCACGGTGGCAGCGAACGGTACGACGGTGTGCGCGCCGCCGAGGCGATGCCGGACCACGTGGCCGTCGGCGGTGTACACGAGCTCGTCCGCCGAAGCCCACGACGGCGGTACCGCGAACACGTCCTTGCCGCTGGTCACCTTCTGGTCGCCGACCACGAGGTCGCACGCCGGCCCGGCGAGCCGGACGTAGGCGAGCTGGCCGGTAGGGGAGTAGGCGGGACCGTAGACACTGCTACCGGTCTGCGCCGCGACGACGGTACGGCGTTCGCCCGTGGCGAGGTGGACTTCCGCGATCGAGGACGCGTCGACGGTGAACGCGATCTTCGTGCCGTCGGGGGAGACGATCGGCTCGGCCTCTTCGGACGGATCGTCGGTGAGTGCGGTGATCGCGCCGCTCGCCAGGTCGAGCCGGTGGATGCCGTAGCTGCCGGTGCTGCCGCGGTCGGAGGAGAAGACGATCGATCCGCCGTCGGGGGTGAAGTACGGTTCGCGGTGATCGTGGCGGCCGGTCGTGAGCTGGCGGAGGTTGTTGCCGTCGGCATCGATCGACCAGAGGTGGAAGTTGCCGTCGCGGTAGGACTGGAACACGATCCGCCGGCTGTCCGGCGACCACCGGGGCCTGGTCGCGTCCTGCAGGTCGTCGGTGAGTCGCCGGGAGACGCCACCGGCCGCCGGGGTGACCCAGATCGCGGTGACCAGGTCGAATACCAGCCAGCGGCCGTCCGGTGAGACGGCCGCCATCAAGTTGGTGCCTTCGCTCAGTACCGCCTGGCCGGGCGCCGTCGTACTGGCTGCTGCGGTGGGTGCTACCTGCACAGCGCCGGCGGCGGCGACGCCACCGCTGAGTTGGAGTGCCCGGCGCCGCGAGATGCTCCAGGTGCCGGGGTCGGTGGGGTCCTCGTGAACCACGGTCGTTCCAATCCCTCGGGGGCGATCCGGCCGATCGGCCGGAGGGGACTCCTCCGACCCTGCCAGGCCCAAAGGTCAGCAACGACCCTGATCGGCGCGTCGCAGAGCCGCCGCCCCGGAATCCCGGAACGGCGGCCCTTTCAGGCAGTCGGTCAGTGTTCGATGCCGCCCCGCGACGACTTCGGGAGCAGGAAGCCGACCGTGAAGGCGAGGATCAGGCCGGCGATGGTCGCCAGCAGCGCGGTCTGGGTGCCGTCGAGGGCGGCCACGGCCCGCGTCGCGGCGTCGGCGGCCGAAACCTTGCCCATGAAGATCGTGCCGATCACGGCGATCCCCAGCGCGATCCCGACCTGCTCGAACGAGCCGAGCATCCCGGTCGCCGATCCGACCTCGTCGTCGCGGACCCCGCTCAGGATGATGTCGAACAGCGGCACGAAGACCATGCCCATCCCGATCCCGCCGAACAGAGTCGGTACGGCGATGTCCCAGCTGCCGACGCTCAGACCGGTCAGCGCGAGGACGGCGTACGTGCCGAGCAGGCCTACTGCCATCAGAGCAAGCCCGATGTGGAGCAGCCGGCGGCCGTACTTCTGCATGGTCATCCCGGAGACTGCCGAGCCGATCAGCGCACCGAGGGCCCAGGGAGCCATCGCGAGGCTGGCGCGGATCGGGCTGTAGCCGAGGCCGACCTGGAGGAACATGCCGAGCACGAAGGTGCCGGCCATGGCGCCGAAGAAGACGACTGCGAAGAAGACACCGGACAGGTACGGGCGGCTCTTCAGCAGGCGGGGCTCGATCAGCGAGGTGGCGCCGTTGCGGCTGCGGCGGGACTGGTGGAGGCCGAAGCCGGCCAGGACGGGCAGCGAGGCGGCCAGCATGAGCTTCGACCAGAGCGGCCAGCCGAGCTCGTGACCCTGAACCAGCGGGTAGACGAGGGCGACGAGACCGGCGCTCGCGATCAGCAGGCCGGGGAGGTCGAGCGAGATCTTGCGGGCGGACGGCTTCGTGTCAGGCAGGTGCTTGGCGGCGATGGCGAAGGTGAACAGGCCGATCGGGATGTTGATCAGGAAGATCGCGCGCCAGCCGGTGCCGAACAGGTTCGCGTCGAGGACCGTTCCGCCGATGATCGGGCCGAGGACCGCGGCCAGCCCCATGATCGGGCCGAAGAAGCCGAACGCCTTGGTCCGCTCGTCGGGCTCGAACAAGTCTCGGACCAGTCCGAAGCCTTGCGGGAGCATGACCGCGGCGAATGCGCCCTGGGCGACCCGGGAGGCGATCAGCATCTCCGGCGACACCGCGAGACCGCACAGGAGCGACGTCACCGTGAAGCCGGCGACTCCGATCAGCAGCGCCCGCTTGCGGCCGACCAGGTCGCCGAGACGGCCGCCGACGAGGAGCAGGACGGCCAGCGCCATCGTGTAGCCGGCGGCCATCCACTGCAGGCTGGCGTAGGAGCCGCCGAGGTCGCCCCGGATGGCCGGTGCCGCGACGTTCATCACGGTCGAGTCGAGCAGGTCCATGACGGCCGCGGTCATGACGGCGGAGAAGGCGAGCCAGCGCTTGCGGAGCCGCCGGGGCGCCTCGGCAACGGTGGTGGCGGGCTGGGGGAGTACTGCCACTGCGGTCATCTTCTGCTCCTCAAACGGAACGAACTATTCTGTTCCAAACACTAGCGGAACGGAGCATTCCGTTCAAGTGCTAATCTGGGTGACATGACGAAAGCTCTGAGTGGCCGCCAGGCGCAGGCGGCCCGGAACGACGAAGTGATCCTGGCGGCGGCCCGAGCGGTCTTCATCGCCGATCCCGGTGCGCCGATCGCCGCCGTGGCCGAGCAGGCCGGCGTCGGGATCAGTGCGCTGTACCGGCGGTATGCGAGCAAGGAGGAGTTGCTGCGCAAGCTGTGCACCGACGGGCTCGCGCGCTACATCGCCGAGTCGGAGAAGGCGCTGGCCGACGACCGGGATCCCTGGACCGCCTTCGAGGCGTTCCTGCATGCGCTCGTCGATGCCGACACCAACTCGCTCACCCAGCGGCTGGCGGGCACGTTCACGCCCACTCCCGAGTTGTTCGAGGCCGCCGTACGGGCCGGTGAGCTGAATCAGGCCGTCTATGAGCGCACGAAGGAGCACCTGCGGCCGGGCATCGTGGTGGAGGACTTCGCGATGATTCTCGAGCAGATCACCTCGATCAAACTCGGTGACGAGGCGCGGACCAACCAGTTGCGCCATCGGTATCTGACGCTGGTGCTGGAGGCGATGCGTCGTTCCGGTGAGCAACCGGGCGGCGGGCCGGAGCTCCCCGGTCCGCCGCCCAGTTCGGGCGAGCTGACCGACCGCTGGCGGGTTTAGCCTGGTCGCCGTCTATCGTCTGCGGCATGGTTGCGGTCTCTTCGCGGGTGCAGGCGTTTGCTGCGGGTGGTTTCTGTGTCGTGGTGGCGTTGGCCTCCGCGCTGGCGGTGGATTCACGACTGGATCGGCACTGGATCCTGCGCGGGCTGACGCTGGGGCTGGCCCTGTGCTGCGCGGCGTTGCTGGCTACCGCCCAGCAGCGGCGGTTGCGGCGCATCATTGTCGCGGTGGGACTGGCGATGTTCGGGGTGGTGTTTCCGGTGACAACTACGACCTGGGCGAGTCCGCCGGAGATCGACTTCGCCCTGCAGGTCGCGACGGACGCTCAGAATGCTGCCGAGAAGGCTGCGGCGTCGGCGGCCTCTCCTGACGACGTCAAGGCGGCTGCGGCAGCTCGTGGTGGTGCGGTGGGCAGTCCGGAGATCCCGCCGCGGGGTGCCGACCGCTTTCCGCTCATCGTGCGGGCCGATCCGTCCCGCGGGCGGCCGTGGGCCTGCCTGAGCTTTGTCGGGCTGGAGGCGAAGGTTCGGCCCTGCTGATTGCCGCCATGGGGCTGGGCAATCGATTTCTCATCGCCTAGGGTCGCTCTATGACTCTTGGGAACCTGTCCGGAATCAGCGCGCTCGTGGATGTCGAGACGCGCTCCATCAGTGCGGAGAACCCGACCGGTGAGCCGGGTCAGGGCGGTCGGCGGACCGAGGGGACCGGTGCCCACGCGGCCCGCGACCTCGGTCAGGGCTGGAAGGTGTCTCCGTCGATCGAGATCGGCCCGGGGGAGACCGCCACGCTGGCCGACATCACCGGGTCCGGCGCGATCACCCACATCTGGCTGACCACTCACGTGGACCACTGGCGTCGGCTGGTGCTGCGGGCGCACTGGGACGGCGACGAGGCTCCGGCGATCGAGACACCGGTCGGGGACTTCTTCTGCTCCGGTTGGGGCAAGTTCGCTCAGGTGAACTCGCTCCCAGTCGCTGTGAACCCGAACGGCGGCTTCAACTGCTACTGGGAGATGCCGTTCCAGTCCCAGGCCACTCTGACGCTGGAGAACACGCACGACGAGGCGGTGGTCGTCTATTTCCAGGTGGACTACTGGCTGGGCGCCGTACCGGACAAGTCGGCGTACCTGCATGCGCAGTGGCGGCGGAGCAACCCGTTGGCGGCTGCGACGGTGCACACGCTGCTGGACGGTGTGGAGGGCCCGGGGCACTACGTGGGCACCTACCTCGCGTGGGGCGTCAACAGCAGTGGCTGGTGGGGGGAGGGCGAGGTGAAGTTCTATCTGGATGGGGACGAGGAGTTTCCGACGATCTGCGGTACCGGTACGGAGGACTACTTCGGTGGCGCGTGGAACTTCGACGTACCGCATCTGGGTGGGTACACCGAGTTCAGTACGCCGTACCTCGGGATGCCGCAGGTGATCCGGCCGGACGGGCAGTACGCGAGTCAGCAGCGGTTCGGCATGTACCGGTTCCACCTGCCGGATCCGATCCGCTTTCGCTCCACGCTGCGTGCCGACGTACAGGCGCTTGGCTGGCGGTCGGGTGGGCGCTATCTGCCGCTGCAGGACGACATTGCGTCGACTGCGTTCTTCTACTCGGCCGAGACCAGTACGGCGCGTCCTGCCGCACCTGAGCACGATGTGATGGAGATCTGTTGAGTTACGGGATCGGTAGGGGCTTCTCGAGCGCCTGACCGGCGAGGACGACCAGGGCGGCGGTCCAGCCCAGGGGAGCCTCGCCGGCGGGCTGGTGGTCGCGGTTGACCTTCTCCGGCAGGCTTCCGCTCGGTGTGCGGTAGTGATCGAGCCAGCTCAGGATCTCCGCAGCCGTGGCGCGGTCGCCGCGAGCCGCCGCGCTGAGCGCGAACATCGCGGTCTGCGGCGTCCACGAGACACCGTCCGCCCGCCACTCCTCGCCGGGGTCCTGGCCGCCGTTCGGTTGGGTCAGGGCCGCGCGGGCGTTGGTGATGGCCTGGCTGACCAGCTCTCGCTCCGGAGCGAACGGTGGGCCCAGGACGGTGACGATCGCGTCGGCGCCACCACCTAGCCGGGCCGGCGGCAGTCCGGGTTCCAAAAAGCTCTCCGCGTACGGCGGGGTGCGCGGAAAGTCCGGTGCGAAGCGGCGCTCGGTTGCCGTGGACAACGTGTTGAGCGCGGCCTGCCAGCGGTCCGCCTCGGCGGTGTGGCCGAGTTCGGTGGCGATCCGGATCGCAGCACGCAGTCCGGTCAGCAGAGGTGCGACCGTGCCCAGTGTGACCTCGGACTCGGGCCGCTCCCAGTAGTCGGGTGACGGACCGGGCAGGCCGTTCGCCCTGAGCTCACGGGTGATCTGGTCGGCGGACTCCCGGACCATCTCCCAATGCCGGTCGCCGCTGCCGCAGAACCACGTGGCCCAGGGTACCCAGCCGGAGCCGTCGAGCTGTGCCTCGCGGCCGTCGGCGACTGGTCGGCCGGACTCGAGGTACCGGGCCTCCCAGCGCCCCTCGGTCGGTTTGATCCGGTCCAGGAAGTCGAGCACGCGCGCGGCTTCGGCGTACTGGCCGACCGCGCAGCGGGCCGCTGCAACGAACGACGCGTCTCGTGGCCAGACGTAGCGCCAGGGGCCGTCCCAACCGGCCAGCGTGGCACCACTGGGCAGCGTGAGGGCGTCCAGATCGGCGAGGGCCTGTGCACGGAGGTCCCGGTGTGGTCCGCCGGAGCGATGCGGTACTCCGTCGGCCACCAGGCCGGGCTGTGGGTAGTGGTCGAGGTTCAGCGCGCCGCCACCGGCCAGGACAGCCAGCAGAACGGCGATCGCCGCGGTGGGGAACCACCGGACCCGCCGCGCGCTGTTGTCCCGCATCGAACCCCCTATTGGGCGAGGTGCTGCACTTCGGCTTCGAACTTCCGCCGGGGTGCCAGCTCGACCAGGAACATCGCTGACAGGACCAGTGCACCACCGATCAGCATCCGCCAGGTCACACTCTCGGTGCCGAACAGCACTGCGAACGACGAGGCGAACACCGGCTCCATCGTCATCGCGATCGCAGCCCGGGTGGGCGTCAGATGGGCCTGCGCCCAGGTCTGCACGATCAGTGCGAGCGCACCGGCGATCAGAGCCATGTAGATCACGCTGATCCAGTCCGTGGTGTTGCTGGGGACCGAGAACCCGCCAGGGATGGCGCCCACCGCGCAGACGCAGGTGATCACGACCATCTGGAGCGCAGACAGCCCGAAGGCGTTCTCCGGGGTGGACCAGGCGCCCAGACCGATGATGTGCAAGGCATACAGGCCGGCGGACGCCAGCGTGAGCAGCTCACCGGGACCCATGCTGAAGCCGCGCAGCGCCAGTACACCGAGGCCGACTGTGGCCAGAGCCACAGCCGCCCAGGCCCAGCGGCCGAGCTTGTGGCGCAGGATGACCGCAGCGAGCAGTGGGGTGAAGACGACGTACATGCCAGTGACGAAGCCGGAAACGCTCGCGTCGGTGTGCCGCAGTCCTTCGGTCTGCACCAGCTGGGCGATGCCGTAGGTGATGCCCAGGGCAACGGCCCGGCCACGGTCCAACCGGCTCAGCCGGCCGATCGCCGACGGGTAGATCAGCACCAGCGCGACGGCCGCGATCAGGAAGCGCAACGCCAGGTAATCGGCGACGTCCATCCTGGTGAGCAGGTCCTTGGTGAGGAAGAACGTCGATCCCCACGCCGCCGCCACGGCGAGCAGCGCCAGTACGGCAAGGCGCGAGCGATTCACGCGGACAGCTAATCACCCCGGCCGGGTGGCGACCAAAACTTAGAGGACTGTGATGGTGATGGTGCTGCCCGGCCGGACCTTCTGACCGGCGCCGGGGTTCTGGGCGGCGACGATGTTGAGGCCGATGTTCAGTGCAGCCTTCTCGATCTTCACCTGGAATCCGGCAGCCTTGAGGATCCGCTCGGCGTCGGCGACCGACTTGCGTTTCACATTCGGTACCTCGACCAGCGGCGGACCCTTGGAGACGACGACCTGCACCTTGTCCTTGGCGTAGAGCGTGCCGCCTCGCGGGGTCTGGCTGATCACAGCGCCCTCGGGCACCTTGGCGTCGTACTGCTCGGTGCGGTTGACGATGAACCCGAGTTTGCGCAGTGTCTTGTTGGCCTCGCGATAGTTCTTGCCGGTGAAGTCGGGGACCGCGATCGGCTTCTTGCCCTTGCTCACCACGAAGTTGACCGCGGTGTTGGGCGCCACGACCATGTCGAATCGGGGGTAGAAGGCAACCACCCGGCCGGCTGGCACTTTCTCGTTGTACTGCTCGTTGATCTGGCCTTGCACCAGCTTGATCGATGCCAGTGCCCCGTTGGCGGCGTCCAGATCCAGACCGGCGAGCTGGGGCATGCGATACCGCTCCGGTCCCTTGGAGACGGTCAGCTGAATCTCGCCGTCCTTGCGGATCCGCTCACCCGGCCTGGGGTCGGTGGACATCACCTGTCCCTTGGGGACGTCCTCGGAGAAGTCCTGGTTGGCCAGTGTGGTCCGCAGCTGCACCTTCTGCGCTTCGACCGAAGCCGCGGCCGGAGTCAGCTTCACGAGATTCGGTGCGGTCGTGTAGCGGTGGACGCCGTAGTACCAGGCCGAGGTGCCGATACCGACGGCTGCCAGCAGGATGATGATGAGCGCGATCAGCCCGCGGCTGGGCCGCCGCCGTACAGGTTTGCGCTGTACTGGCTGACCGGTAGGGCGGCCGTGCTCCACCGGTACGACGATCGTCTCGTGCCTGAGCGCGCTCACCGGCGTCACCGGGGTGACCTCGCGCGTGTAGCCGTCGTCGTAGTCGCTGTCCTGCCGGATCTGCTGGATCGGCACGGTCAGGTCGCCGGTCAGCTCAGGGTCGTCCGGCAGGCCCTCTTCGAGGGCACTGCGCACCCGACGGACCTGACGGCTCAGTACGCGCGCATCGGCCGGGCGGAGGTCGCGCTGCCGGGCGGTGGCACGCTGCACGAGCGCATCGACGTACGGCGGGATGCTCGGCTGCACGAGGGACGGTGCGGGCACGTCGGCGTGCACGTGTGCGTAAGCGACCTGGATTGGGGTATCACCGCTGTGTGGCTTGTTACCCGTCAGCAGCTCGTAAAGGAGGATGCCGGACGAGTACACGTCGGAGCGGGCGTCCGCACTGCCGTCGGTCACCAGCTCGGGGGCCAGGTAGGAGACCGTGCCCATCAGCAAGCCCTGAGTCGCGGTGTTGCCGGTGGCGCTGACCGCACGCGCCAGACCGAAGTCGGCGACCTTCACGGTGCCGCTGTCGGAGAGCAGAACGTTCTCCGGCTTGATGTCGCGGTGAACGATGCCGGCGTCGTGCGCAGCGGACAGTGCGGACAGGATCGGCGCCAACAGGTCGAGCGCCCGGGCCGGTGAGAGCGGTGCGTGCTCGCGGATCAGGTCACGCAGCGTGCGGCCGGGGATGTACTCCATGGCCAGGAACAGGGTGCCGTTGTCGTCGCCCTGGTCGAACACTGCGACCACGTTCGGATGCGAGAGCTTGGCGGCGGCCCGGGCCTCGGCGACGAAGCGGCGGGCGAACTGGGCGTCGTCACCGAGACCGTCGTGCATGATCTTGAGCGCGACGATCCGGTCCAGTCGCATGTCCAGCGCCTGGTAGACGGTGGCCATGCCGCCTCTGGCGACCCGTGCACCCACGCGGTAGCGACCGTCGAGCACACGCCCGACGAGGCGGTCGCCTACCTGCGTGTCCACGTCATCCGTCACTGCTGGTGAGCCGCCTCTCAAGCTACCTCTGCTTCAGAGAGTGTAGATAAGGCTCCAGGTCGACCGCGCCAGGCGCACCGCTCAAGCAGTCACTTGAGGGGGTTCCAGCCCTTCTCGAACTGGCCCTTCAGGCGCAGCACGCTCTTCACGTAGAGCTTGGTGTCGGGGTACATCCCGTTACGCCGGACTCCGCCCAGACCCTGGTAGTAGCCCGCTACGGCGATGTCCAGCTTCGCGGCACCGGTCAGCCGGTCCAGCAGCACCACACCGGCTGTGACGTTGTCCTGGGCCTTCAGCAGGTCCAGGTCGCGACCGACGATGCCCGAGGAGAACCGTCCGGTCGACGGGATCACCTGCATCGCTCCGATGGCGTTGGCGGGGGAGACCACGCGCTGCTTCCAGCCGGACTCCTGCCAGCTCACCGCGAGCGCCAGCTCCGGATCGACGCCGTACCGCTTGGCTGTCGCGACGATCAGCGTGCGCATCTGCGCGCGGGTGGGGTGCTTGCGCTTCTTCAGGGTGGCCCGGTTGCGGTCGGCCTGGGCGACGATGTGGTCGGCGTAGGTGCGGCCGGCGAAGGTGTTGTTCTTCGTCTTCTTCCTGGTGCTCTTCTTGGGTGCTGTTGCCTTGAGCTTCACCGGCACCCGCAGGCTCTTGCCCGCGAAGATGCGGTCGCTGGCCCGCATCCGGTTGGCGGCCAGCAGGTTGGCCTGCGAGCATCGGAAGCGCTTGGCGATCTTGGAGATCGTGTCACCCGGTTTGACGACGTACCGGCTCATCCGGAGCTGGGAGCGCTTGCCCGGCGTCTTGGCGGCCGTCCGGCTCTTGGGCGCGGCCTTGGTGGCTCCGGGCAGTTTCAGGACCTCGCCGGCGTAGATGGCGTTGCCGTTGCCCGGGAGCTTGTTCAGCGTGACCAGTGTCCGGACGCTGGTCCCGTAGCGGTTGGCGATGTGACTGAGCGTGTCACCGCTCTTCACCGTGTAGGCGCCGAAGCCCGGCGACCCGGCGGTGATCACCCCGGCAGCCAGCACCGGTACTGCGATTCCGGTCAGTACGCGTACGACATTTCGCATGGTCCATCTCCCCGTGTCACGTCACTTGACCGTAAGTGCTGGTACGGATGTGACAACAGAGGCGAATGGGGTGATTGTTACGCCTGTAACTCAATGTTTATATTGTTAGCTCAGAACTGACCGAAACGGCTCCGTAAAAAGGGTTTACCGAGATCCGGGAGAACGCCGGTGCGGACGGTCTCGGCGATGATCGCTGCCGTGATCGGGGTCAGCAGCACGCCGTTGCGGTAGTGACCAGTTGCCCAGAGCAACCCATCGAGCCCGGACGGGCCGAGGATCGGTGCGTTGTCCGGGGTGGCCGGCCGGAGTCCGGCGATCGTCTCCACCAGTTCGAGTTCGTCGGTGACCGGCAGCACGGTCCTTGCATCGCGCAACAAAGCGAACACGCCGCCGGCGAGCACCCTGGTGTCGTAGCCGAGCTCGTTGCTCGTGGCACCGACCACCAGTTCGCCACCGGGCCGGGGGACCAAATAGACCGAGAATCCGCGGGCGGTGGCGCGGACCGTGTGTTTGAGCGCCGGGCGATATGCCTCGGGGACGCGCAGCCGCAGTACTTCACCTTTGACCGGGCGCACCGGGGCACGCAATTCAGCGGGCACGCCTTTCAGTTGTGCCGACCACGGTCCGGTCGCGGCAATCACCTGAGCAGCATGTACGGCGGTCCCGTCCGCGAGCTGTACGCCGATTGCCGTCGTACCGGCGGTGATGACGTGGGAGACGCTCTGGCGGATCACAGTGACGCCGGAGACCTCGACTGCGCGGAGGAGAGCGGTGACTGCCTGCCGGTTGTCGACGGAGTGGTCACCGGGGACCCAGACGCCGCCGGAGACTCCGTTGGCCAACAGGGGCTCGCGTTTGCGGGCCTCGCGGCCGGACAGCACCTCTACGGCCAGTCCGAGGTTGCGCTGGTACTCCGCTAGTCGGCGGAGCTCGGCTGCGTCGTCGACGTCGTACGCGACCGACAGGGTGCCGGTCTGGTGCAGTCCGGCGGACAGACCGGTCGCTTCCTCGAGCCGTGCGGCGAAAGCGGGCCAGGCGTCGACACCGGCCAGGTTGAGCGCGAGCAGGTCGTCCTCGCCGTACTCGACCTCTGTGACCGGGGCGAGCATGCCGGCGGCGACTATGGAGGTCTGTTCGCCCGGCGTCGGGTCGCAGATCGTCACCTGCAGACCGTCCACGGCCAGCTGCCAGGCGGTCGCCAGACCGATCAGCCCGCCGCCAATCACCACCACATCGGACGTGTGCTCAGGCATGCCGTCACCCTACGTCCGGTGCGGCATGGCAGGCTGTGTCGTGTGACTGAGTCCACGGACCGCCTGCAGGACGCCCACCTGTACTTGTGTACAGATGCGCGCGAGAAGCAGGGCGACCTCGAACAGTTCCTGGACGCCGCGCTGGCAGGCGGCGTCGACATCGTGCAGCTCCGTCAGAAGGAGATGGAGGCTGCGGACGAGCTTGCGGCGCTGGAGGTGTTCGCGGCTGCCTGTCGGCGGCACGGCAAGCTGCTGGCGGTGAACGACCGGGCGGACATCGCGTTCGCGGCCGGAGCCGACGTACTGCACCTGGGGCAACGCGACCTGCCGGTGCAGGCGGCTCGGGGTGTCATTGGGTCGGATCCGATCGTCGGGCGGTCCTGTCACACCTTCAGCCAGGTGAACGCTGCTGTGGCTGAGCACGGGTCGGACTACTTCTGTGTCGGCCCGACGTGGGAGACGCCGACCAAGCCGGGTCGCCAGGCCGCCGGGCTGGAGCTGGTTTCGTACGCTGCAAGCCGTCAGCAATCAAAGCCCTGGTTCGCGATCGGCGGTATCGATCTCGAGCGGCTGGACGAGGTCGTGGCAGCCGGTGCGACCCGAGTGGTCGTCGTACGGGCGATCACCGCGGCTGACGACCCAGGTGCGGCCGCTGCTGAGTTCAGCCGGCGACTGCGGGGTCTGGGGTGACGAACCCGAAGACCGTCCGCATCGTCGCGATCGTGCTGATCGCGATGCTGGTGATCACGCTGGCTGCCTCGTTGTTCGGCTGCGCGCCGGCCAAGACGCCCTCGTCGACGCCGAGCGTCGATCCGGTCAGTGGGCTGCGCTTCGTCGCTGTGGGCGAGCTGCCGAAGGAGGCGCAGGACACGCTGAATCTGATCGACCAGGGCGGCCCGTACCCGTACAACCGCGACGGTGTGGTCTTCGGCAACCGCGAGAAGCTCCTGCCCAAGCAGAGCAACGGCTACTACCACGAGTACACCGTGAAGACGCCGGGGGAGCGGGACCGCGGCGCCCGCCGGATCGTGACCGGCAAGAGCGACGAGCGCTACTACACCGACGACCACTATGCATCGTTCCGCCGGATCGCGGAGGACAACGGATGACCGACCTGCGTGCCCTACTGACCGAGGGCCTGCGCCCCGGCGTCTACCGCTGGCAGTCCAGTCGCAGCACCGACGACGTACGGCGTGAGGTGTCCGCAGCAGGCTGGGACTTCGTCCTGCTGGACACCACCGACATCCACGACAAAGCAGGCTTCCTCGACCTCTGTGCGACCGCCTTCGACTTCCCCCGCTGGTTCGGCCGCAACTGGGACGCCCTAGCCGACTCCCTCAGCGACCGCTCCACCGGCGAACCCGAAATCGTCCTGTGGACCGGCCTGGAACACCTGCTGGAGCACGACCACGACACAGTAGACGTAGCCCTCCAGATCTTCACCGAAGACACCACCAACTCCGGCCAACTCCGCTTCCTCATCCACGAGCCCCCAAAGGCAGAGTCGCCAGCCCTACTTAGCGCACTACCTGTCCTTTAGTAACCAGCTGAGCACACGGTCGGTTTGGCTCGGCAGCACGTGCCCCGCGTCCCGCAGGACGACTGTCGCCTTCGGCAGTCGCCGTGCGGTCTCCTGCGAGTCGAGCATCCGGTCACGCCCACCAACGATCACCAGCAGGTTGAGCCGGCTCAGCTGGTCGGCGGTGAAGATGGGTAGCTGCACGCGCCTGGGCTGGAAGTGCTTATGCACCAGCAACGCGAACTCGCCGGTGTCTCCGCGCCTCTTGGCCGGTAGCGGCCCGGCGACCAACCGCATCGTCTGCAGGACGCCCCACCGTCCCCACGGCAACAGGAAGATCGCCGGCAGATAGATGAGCGACTTCTGCCGGCCGATGCCCGAAGGACTCAGCAGTGCGAGCTTGCGGACCTTGTGCGGTCGCCGGATCGCATAGTCGGTCGCGATCCAGCCACCCAGCGAACTCCCGACCATCAGAACCGAGTCTTGGATGCCGAGCCCTTCGAGTACGGCGTCCAGCCAGGCCGCGTGGTCGTCGGAATCGAGCTCCGGTCGCACCTGCGCACTCAGACCCGGATCACCGAGCAGATCGACCGCGTGCACGCGATAGTGCGCCGACCAGGCCGAGACGTCATCCACCCAGTCGAGCGACGTACTGGCCGAGCCGTGCAGCAGCACGAGCGGCGGTGCGTCTACCGGCCCGCAGCTGACGACGAAGGTGTCACCTGAAGCCGTGGGCACCAGGTGCTGCTCATTCGATACCGGCCATTCGGCCAGCAACGCACGGTACTGCTCGTGGACAGCGTCACGACCTGCTGCGGACTTGAAGTACATCCCAGCAGACTAGGTGCGAAAGTCAGAGCACTCGGGATGTTGCGGCGATGGCGAGGTCGGTCAGGCCCTTTCGGGCAGTGTCGTCGGACAGGGGGGCGCGGTCCAGGGCGTCCAGGGCGTCTTCGGTGCGTTCGGTGATGAGGTCTTCGCAGGCTTGTACGGCGCGGGAGTCCTGGAGGATCTCGCGGAGGAGCTGGATTTCGTCGGCGTCGAGGTCGGGGCGGCCGAAGAGGCGGTCGAACTCGGCTAGCTGGACTTCGGAGGCGTGGTCGACGGCGTAGGCGACCAGGACGGTGCGTTTGCCTTCGCGGAGGTCGTCGCCGGCGGGCT
Organism: Kribbella albertanoniae; assembly: GCF_004348455.1. Lineage (GTDB taxonomy): Bacteria > Actinomycetota > Actinomycetes > Propionibacteriales > Kribbellaceae > Kribbella > Kribbella albertanoniae. The sequence goes on along the minus strand of NZ_SMKA01000088.1, from coordinate 9,962 downwards.
TGCCGGTGAGGGCTGGGTCGCCGAAGACGCCGAGTAGGTCGTCGCGTAGCTGGAAGGCCTCGCCGATCGGCTGTCCGTACGACGAGAGCGCGTCGATGAGCCGTTGGTCGCAGCCGGCGAGTGCTGCGCCGACGTGGAGCGGGCGCTCGACCGTGTAGGTCGCGGCCTTGTAGCGCAGGACGCGTAGTGCCAGGTCCATGTCGGACTCGCCACTGGCCTGGGCAACGAGGTCCAGGTACTGCCCTGCGGTCACCTCGACGCGCACTGAGTCGAAGAAGCGGGATGCGCGCGCCAGTGCGGCCGCGTCGAAGCCGGAGGTGTGCAGCAGCTCGTCTGCCCAGATGAGGCACAGATCGCCGAGCAGAATCGCCGCACCGACGCCGAAGTTCACAGGATCGCCACCACGGCCGGATGCCTCCGACCGGGCGCGCTGCAGCGCTTCGAACTGGCGGTGCGCGGCCGGGGCGCCACGCCGTACATCAGAGGAGTCCATGACGTCGTCATGAACCAGAGCGCTGACATGCAGCATCTCCAGGCTGGCTGCCGCAGCCAGGATCGGCTGGGCCGGGTCACCGCCGGCGGCACGGAAGCCCCAGTAGCAGAACGCCGGTCGCAGCCGCTTGCCGCCGCTGGTCGCGTCCCGAGCGGCCTGCACGACCTCGGCCAGCTCCGGCCCGATGGCCGTCAGCCGCTGCTGCTGAAGGTCCAGGAAGCTGGTCAGCGCGCGCTGGACCTCGACGGGGATGTCCACTTCGCCATACACGTCTCGGAGCGTAGTCGGTCGCTGCGCCGACGCCGACGGCGCGGGTAACCTTGGCGCATGGCAAACGGACTTCCCTCCACACTCCCCGGCAGTACTCCGACTGTCCGTGAGCTGCTGGCCAGCGGAAGCCGTTCCTTCTCCTTCGAGTTCTTCCCACCGAAGACTCCGGAGGCCGAGGAGGTGCTGTGGCGCTCACTGCGCGAGATCGAGCAGCTGCGCCCCACCTTCGTCTCGATCACGTACGGCGCTGGCGGAACCACCCGGGACGGGACTATCCGCGTCACCGAGCGCGTCGCGCAGGACACGTCGCTGACGCCGATCGGGCACCTGACCTGCGTCTCGCACTCCCGGGACGAGCTGCGTTCGGTGATCGGTGCGTACGCCGGCTCCGGCGTACGGAACATGCTGGCACTGCGCGGAGACCCGCCCGGCGGTCCGAACCAGCCGTGGGTCGCGCACCCCCAAGGGCTGAACCACGCTGTCGAATTGGTCGAGCTGATTCGTGAGCTGGGCGACTTCTGTGTCGGAGTGGCGGCCTTCCCGGACAAGCACCCGGAAGCCTCATCGCTGGAGGCGGATGCTCAGGTGCTCGCGGCCAAGGCACAGGCCGGTGCGGACTACGCCATCACCCAGATGTTCTTCGGTGCGGATGACTACTTCCGCCTGGTCGACCGGGCCGCTGCGCTCGGCTGTGACATCCCGGTGCTGCCGGGCATCATGCCGGTGACCAACATCAAGCAGATCCAGCGGATGGCCGAGCTGACCGGGATGGCGTTGCCCAAGCCTGTCACCGACCGCCTGCTGGCGGTCGAGGCCGACCCGGCTGCGGTGCGGCAGGTCGGAGTGGAGATCGCGACCGAGCTGTGCGAGCAACTGCTCGCCGGTGGTGCGCCGGGGATCCACTTCATCACTCTGAACCGCTCGACGGCGACCCGGCAGGTCTTCCAGAACCTGGGCAGCCACGTCGCCTCCTGAGCAAGGTCGGGGCCCTATCCTGGGCTGATGGCTGACCCGTCCGACCTGCTGGTCGATCGCACCCTCGTCCTGCTCCGGCACTCCAAGGCTGTGCCGCCGGAGTCGATGCCGGACCTGCAGCGGCCGCTCGCGGACCGCGGCCGTGCGGACGCCGCCGCGGCCGGCCGGTACCTCGTTGCCCAGGGCATCGAAGCGGACCTGGTCATGTGCTCACCGTCGCAGCGCACCCGGGAGACTTGGCAGTACGCCGCCGAGGCCGGTGCGACCGCCACGGACGTCTGGTACGACCGGCAGATCTACAACGCCGACACGGTCGAGCTCCTCGACGTCATCCGCGAGGCACCGGCCGAGGCCCGCACCGTGATCATGGTCGGGCACGCACCGGGCATCCCGTGGCTGGCCGACGAGCTGGCCCTGGACGGGACCAGCCCGGAACGCGTCCAGCTCACCCAGAAGTACCCGACGTCCGGGCTCACCGTCCTGCACCTGACCTGCCGCTGGGCAGACCTGTCGGCGGACGACGCAGACCTGGTGTCGTACGTCGTCCCCCGCGGCTGAACGCTACTTACTGGGCAGCCAGTGGGTTGTGCTGTTCACCGTCACCATGCGCTGGGTTGCGCGAGTCAGAACGACGTACAGGGCCCGAACGCCGCCCAGCGTCTCGCTGACGATCCGGTCCGGCTCCACCACCACGACAGCGTCGTACTCAAGGCCCTTGGACTCCAAGGGGGTGAGGGCGACGACCCGGGGGTCTCCGATCTCGGCCAGCACTCGCTCCACGGCCGGACGCTGGGTGGGCGTCACGATGACACCGACTGTGCCTTCGACGAGCTGCAGGAGCTCGGCTGCCGCGTCACCCGCGGCCTCCGAGATCTTGCTGGCGTCGAAGATCCGGTGCTCCGGCTCGATCCCAGTCTCGCGGACCGCGTTCGGCAGGTCGGCATCCGGCAGGGTCTGCCGGATCACCTCACCGGCGAACGCGTAGATCTCGGCCGAGTTGCGGTAGTTGGTGGACAGCCGGAAGCTGTGCCGCTGCAGGTGCGACAACATCGAGTCCATCGCCGCGCGGGCCTCGTCCGGGTCCGGCCAGGAGCTCTGCGCCGGGTCGCCGACGATCGTCCAGCTGGCCTGCGGACCGCGTCGGGTGACCATCCGCCACTGCATGGGGGAGAGGTCCTGCGCCTCGTCCACCAGGACGTGCGCGTAGTCGTCCGGCTCCTCGGCATCCCTGGCCGCCGCGGCACGCGCCCGGCGCTCGGAGGTGGTCAGCACCTCGTTCACACCGTCCGACAGACCTTCCAGCCAGTCGAACTCTTCGTCCCGGGACTCCTGGACCGGCGGGTGGCCCAGATACGTGCTGAGCTCGTCGAGCAACGCAACGTCGGCGACGGTGAAGTCAGCCGTACTACGGATCGCCGCGGCCAGCGTCTCGATCTCGACCGGCGTCAGCTCGTTGCGGGCCCAGCGCTGCAACCGGCGTGGGTCGCCGAGCCAGCGCAGTACAGCCTCGGGCGTCAGCACCGGCCACCACTGGTTGAAGAACGTCCGGAACGCCGGAGTGTCGGTGACGCGGTCACCGAACGCCTCACGGTCGCCGTACACACCAGTGCGAAGGTCCTCCGGGAACCGCTGCCACAGCGCGGCCACCAGACCCTTGCGGGCCTCGGCCCCGGCTCGGTTGCGCGGAGTGCGACGCAGAGCATTCCGGCGGACGTTGTCCAGTTGGTTGGTGTCCACCTCGACAGTGGCACCACCAATGAAGACCCGCAGCGTGGTCGGTGCATTCGGCACCCGGTCCCGCGCAGCACGCGACAGTACGCCGCGCATCCGCAGCGAGCCCTTGATTGCGGCCGCATCGGCGTCGTCGACCGCAGTGGCCTTCACACCGTCGACCAGCTCGCCCACAGCGCGCAGAGAGACCGTGTTCTCACCAAGGCTCGGCAGAACGCGCTCGATGTAGGCCATGAACGCCGCCGACGGGCCGACCACCAGTACGCCGCCACGCTCGAACCGCCGGCGGTCGCTGTACAGCAGGAACGCCGCACGGTGCAGGGCGACCACGGTCTTACCAGTGCCCGGCCCACCGCCGATCACGGTGACTCCACGGGCAGGTGCGCGGATGGCGCGGTCCTGCTCGGCCTGGATGGTGGCGACGATGTCACGCATCGTGTGACCACGCGCCCGCGACAGTGACGCCATCAGAGCGCCCTCGCCCATCACCGGCAGGTCCTCCGGTGCGCGCTCCGGCGCGAGCAGGTCGTCCTCGATCCCGATGATGCGTGGACCCTTGTTCCGCAGGACGCGGCGTCGGACGACCTTCAGCCGATCCGTCCCGGTCGCCCGGTAGAACGGCTCGGCCGCAGGTGCCCGCCAGTCGATCACCAGTGGCTCGTACTCGGCGTCGCGCACCCCGATCCGGCCGACGTACAGGCTCTCGAGCTCGCTGGCAGCCGTAGCGGCCGGCTGGTCGTCGCCTTTGTCGGAGTCGAGCCGCCCGAAGACCAGGCCCTCGTGCTCCGCGTCCAGTTCGGCAATCCGGCGGGCGGCGGCGAACACCAGCACGTCCCGCTCGTACAAACCGGTCTGCTCCTCCTCACGAACCCGGCCCACGTTCTGGGCCTGGGCCCGCGCATGACCGTCTACAGCAATGCGGGATGCCGATCGAGCCGCTACGTCGACCCGGTCGTACACCAGGTCAACGTGCTGTTGCTCAGCCGCCAGCTCAGCCCGCTCGACGTTGTCGTCGTGCGCTGGCAGGGGGGTTTGATCCACCGAGATCCTCTCTACTGCCGGGCACCGCCCCGACACGAAACACAGGAACGTCCAATCTTAGTGCGCGGTGTTTATCAACCCCAGACGGGGCTCATGCCTTCCCGATGGCGTCAGCGACTATGGCGGCGCCCAGAGTGGTCGCGGGTACGCCGGATCCGGGGTGGGCGCCGGCTCCGACGCAGTACAGGCCTTTGACGGGGGAGACGTTGCCAGCTCGGCGGCGGGCGGTGCGGTAGCCCTCCCAGGCCACTCCGGCCCACCAGGACGGGGACACCTGGCGGGAGACCACCTTGTCCCGGATGTGCAGGCCACGGGCGACCAGCAGGTCCAGTACGTCGTCCGTCGGGTAGCCGTGGACGAGGACCGACCACGCTTGGTGTCCAGCCGGTGCCTGACCGCCCGTGCGGACCACGACGGTCGGCGTACCGTGCAGGACAGTCTCGAAGGGCAGCGCCGGTAGGGGCTCCTGCAGACCGAGGTGTACGACGTACGCCGCCTGGGCCTGGTGGGTCGCCAGGACGCGCTTGCGCACCTTCTTGGCGGCGGAGTCGTCGACCAACCGCCCGTAGAGGTCGCGGGGGTCGATGTCGCTGACCACGATGTCCGCGGTCAGCACCTCACCGTCAGCGAGTCGCACACCGGTCACAGCGCCGCCGTTGGTGGTCACGGCGACCACTTCGGCGTTGGTGCGGACGGTGACCTTACGTTCGCTGGCTCGCTGCACCAGTGCGTCCGCAAGAGCGCCGAATCCGCCCGGGACAGTCCACCTGCCGAAAGTGCGCTCCAGGTACGACCACACGCCGACGTAGCCCGGGGTGAGCGTCGCATCCGATCCGCCCTGGGCAGCGAAGTGCCGCAGTACGGCGCGGGCTCGCTCGTCGGACAGTTGCCGCTGGGCGACCTTCTCCAGCGACTGCCACGGCTTGAGCGCGCGGACTGCGCTGAAGGGGAGCTTGTTCTCCAACGGCGGTTCGAGCGACGTCTTGCGCAGTAACTGCCAGGTGTCGCCGTAGCCGTCGACCAGATCGGTCCACTGCTGCGCTACCTGTGCGCCGGCCAGGTCAGTCCAGGCATCGCTCTGGGTGGCACGGTCGCTCAGCGGCAGGTCGAGCACCGAGCCGTCAGCAAACATGTGCCGACGTGACTCGAGCACAGGCTCGAGCTGAACCAGACTCTCGATCGGGCGACCACTCTTCCGGAACAAATCCCGCAGAGCCGCCGGGAGCGTCGTACTGGCGGCTCCGGCGTCCCACTGGAAACCGTCCGCCTCGATGCGGCCGAGGACTCCGCCCAGCCGCTCGTCCTGCTCGCAGATGGTGACGCTATGGCCCAGCTTGGCCAGCCGCACCGCACTGGCGAGACCGGCGAGGCCGGCCCCGATGACAATCACTTCGGCCATCAGACAGCACTGCTCCCGGTTGCCGGATCACTGCGTTTGTCGCGCCAGGCCTTGAACCGCTCCCAGCCACGCCGGATGAACCGGAAGGCGACGTACACGCCGATGAGTCCGAGCAGCAGCAGTACGGCGGCGATGATGAGGGCGATCTCCGGATGGAACGCGGCCAGCGACATCACGCCGGCGACGGCAACGTCCTCACCGGACGACGCGGCGATGTTGGTGACGGGCTCGGGGGAGGTGTTGATGGCGAGCCGCAGACTGGATTTCACGGCATGCGACAGCAGTGCGGTGAGGCCGCCGGTGGCGACGATCGCTGCCTGCTGCAGCGTGCCGGCCTCGCCGGACATCAGGGCCGCGATGATCGCGCCGACGGTCGGCCGGATCACGGTCGAGATCGCGTCCCAGGCCGAGTCGATGTACGGGATCTTGTCCGCGACGAACTCGAACGCGAACAGGACCGCGGCAGCGATCAGCACGCCGTTGCTGGTCAGCGCGGTAGGCACGTCCTCGGCCCCGGCGAACCGGCCGAGCAGACCGAGAATCAGCACGCACGCGTAGGCGTTGACCCCACTGGCCCAGCCCGCTGTGAACGCCAACGGTAATGCTTCCACCGGCCTACCTTTTCGTCAGAATCGAACCCCTGAAGGGCGAGTCTTGGTAAACCGTTGACAGCGCGGGTCGCCTCGACTAACAGTGATCAGACTGCCAGCCTGTGTGACCGGCAGCCCCCGCCCTCGGGTCAGGAGAAAACAACATGCTGCGTCGTTCGAAGATTCTCGCCGCACTCGCGGCGGTAGCGTTGCCGATCACCGTGACCGGCGTGTCGTCCGGTGGTCCACCGGCTGCTGCCGCACCGCCGGATGCGAGCAGTACGGCAGCGTCGGCGTTCGGTGCGGCCGCTGCGAAGTACGGCGTACCGGAGTCGGTGCTCTTGGCCGTCTCGTACGCGGAGAGCCGGTGGGACGACCACCAGGGCGCATCGAGCTCGTCGGGCGGCTATGGCCCGATGCACCTGACTGCTGTCGACGCGAGCAGGCTCGTGGACCTGTCAGGCAAGCAGAAGATCGGCAAGGTGGAGTCGCTGCGCACGCTGTACAAGGCGTCCCAGCTGACCGGGCTGGACCCGGTTGCGCTGCGCACGGACACCGCCGCCAACATCTCCGGTGGCGCTGCCCTGCTGGCGTCGTACCAGCGGTCGCTCGGCCTTCCGGTGGGCGCCGACACCTCTGCAGCCCAGTGGTACGGCGCAGTGGCGTCGTACGCCGAGGCTGCGGACCGCGCAGGTGCAACAGGCTTTGCCGATGACGTCTACTCGATCATGGCGCGCGGTGCGGCCCGTACGACGAACACGGGGCAGCGCATCGCGATGCCGCCGGTCAGTGTGGCGCCGGACAAGTCCCAGGCGAGCAAGCTGGCACTGCCGACCGGTGTGAAGCAGGCGAACTCCGACGTCGAGTGCCCGGCCTCACTGGGGTGTGAGTGGCTGCCCGCGCCGTACGAGAAGACAGGTGCCGGTGCCGGCGACTACGGCAACCACGACCTCGCGAACCGGCCGAAGACCGGCAAGATCGACTACATCATCATTCACGACACCGAGGGTGGCTGGCAGGGCACCCTGAACATGGTGCAGGACCCGAACTACGTGAGTTGGCAGTACACGATGCGCTCGTCCGACGGCCACACATGGCAGCACGTGAAGGCGAAGGACGTGGCCTGGCACGCAGGCAACTGGTACGTGAACATGCACAGCATCGGTATCGAGCACGAGGGCTTCGCCGCTCAGGGCGCCACCTGGTACACCGAGGCGATGTACCGCAACTCGGCCAAGCTGGTGAAGTACCTGGCCGCGAAGAACAACATCCCGCTCGACCGCGCACACATCATCGGCCACGACCAGGTGCCGGGCACACTGCCCACCACTGTCGGCGGCATGCACTGGGACCCGGGCCCCTACTGGGACTGGGAGCACTACTTCGACCTGCTCGGTGCGCCGATCTACGGGCACTCGATCTTTCCGGCCAAGGTCGGCTCGATCGTGACCATCAAGCCCGGCTTCTCGGGCAACGCGCAGGTCGTGACCGGCTGCAGCGGTGCGGGGGTGCCGTGCCCGACGCAGGGCACCAACTTCGTCTACCTGCGCCAGGCGCCGGACGAGAGCGCTCCGCTGGTCACAGACCTCGGTCTGCACAAGGACGGCTCGCCCGGCACCACCGCGACCTGGGACCACAGCGCACGGGTCGCCGCCGGCGCGCAGTACGTCGTGGCTGAACGCCAGGGCGATTGGCTGGCCGTCTGGTACCTGGGCGCGAAGGGCTGGTTCAAGAGCCCGAAGTCGGCACCGGACGCCTTTGCGAAGCCGGGTGTCGTGGTGACGCCGAAGGCCGGCAAGACGTCGGTGCCGGTGTACGGACGGGCCTACCCGGAGCAGGCGGCGTACCCGGAAGGTATTCCGTACCAGACCGTCACGCCGTTGCAGTACTCGATCGGTGAGGGTCAGTCCTACCCGCTGAGCGACGGGTCCATCGAGACCGACTACTACCGGGCCGTCACGTTCGACACGAACACGCCGACCGACCACGTGCAGGTGCTCGGTAAGGACCGGTACTACCAGATCTGGTTCGGGCACCGCATGTTCTACGTCCGGGCCGCCGACGTGGACATCAAGCCGGCGTTCTGACTCAGTTGACGGTGATCTGGGTGGCTCCGGTGAGCTCAAGCAGTTCGGTGTAGCTCGTCGGGAACACCGAGTGCGGAATGCCGGCCGCCGCCCAGATCACGTCGTACTGCTGCAGTGCCGTGTCGACGTAGGTCGGCACGGGTCCGGGGTGGCCGACCGGAGCGACTCCACCGATCGACTGACCGGTGTGCTCCTTGACGAACTCCGGTGTGGCGCGCCGCAGCTTGCTGACGCCGAGCTCGGCCGCCACCTTCGCGGTGTCGACCCGGTGCGCGCCCGAGGTCAGGATCAGGACCGGTGCGCCGTCGCCGTCGAAGATCAGGCTGTTCGCGATCGCACCGACCTCGCAGCCGAGCTCCGCGGCCGCAGCGGCCGCGGTCGGGACCGCCTCGTCCAGGATCTTGATCTCGCCGGTCGCACCGGCTGCGTGGAGTGCGTCGGCGACGCGTTGGACGTTGGGATGATTACTCACCCTCCGAAGCCTATGTGAGCGCCGCTGCCCCGAAGGACACATTAAATCGGTCGCACCAGATCGAAACGCTCCGGAAGTTCTTGAGCTCGACGCTCGCCGGGATGGGGTAGTTCTGGTTGCCGTGGTTGCCTTTCAGGCGACCGAGCGTCTGATAGCGGCCGTCGTCGAACACGTGCCAGCCTGCCCGTCCGGGCACGACCCCCGCGTCACTGAGCCAGACTCTGAGGTCCGGGCCGTCCGACGTGTCGAGGTTCTCCAGGCGGAGGACGCGGGAGCCGTCGGGCAGTTGCAGTACGGCGACCTGGCCCGAGGTGCCGTGTTCGTGCGAGATCAGGCTGCCCTTGGCCAGGACCTTGGTGGTGGCCGGTGGCTCCTTCGGCGGGACCACCGAAACTGTCGGTGGCTTGGTCGACGATGGCTGTATGGAGATCGGAGCGGCAGTCGGAGCCGCAGTCGGGGAGGCGCTGGGCAGCGCCTCGTCGACGACCTTGTCGGTGAACACCCGCCACGGCTGGAACAGCGGCAGGGTGATCGCTGCCGCCGCCACGACGGCTGCCGCTGCTCCGGCCAGTGCTTTTCGCTTCATCGTCGGTCCTCTCGGTGCGGTGTCTCCAGTCTGTGGCCCGGATCGGTCGCACGGCGACGCGCCGGGCTTACGGCCCGTTGACGATTACCGCCGGGCGACGCTACGCTTCCAGTGTTCGAACAGATGTTCGATTACCTCCGGCCCGGCCTCGTCGGGAGACCGGCCGGAGGTGACCCGGGCAGCTGGACGGCCCCGGTGCGGAGTTGCGGCCGCATCGGGATCCGGTGCTCCCGGTGGGCCGGGTGCCGTGGTGGACCTCGACCCCCACCCCGGCCCCTGCCCCTTATACCCATCTCCGAGCCCACGCGACGCTCACGA
>NZ_SMKA01000087.1 GCF_004348455.1 Kribbella albertanoniae | reverse complement strand
GCCCAACACCACCCCCGTACGACGTCCCGCCGCTCCCGCCCAACAGCTCTCGGCCGCCGTCCAGCAACGCGTTCCCCGGCACGGCACCATCCAGCAACGGGTTCCCTGGCACGGCATCGTCCAGCAACGGGTTCCCTGGCGCGCCACCGTCCACTAACACGTTCCCCGGCACGGCGTCGTCCAGCAACGGGTTCCCCGGCACGGCGTCGTCCGGGATTGCGCCATCGGCCAAGCCTGCGCCCGATAGCCTGCCGTCCAGCACCTCACCGTCCGAGAACCCAGCATCCGAGAACCCAGCGCCGGGCAAGCCGACGTCAGGCAACGCGCTATCCAGCGACCCTGCCAACGCGTTACCGAGCAACTCGCCGCCTGCCAACCCGCAGCCGCTCACGGATCCGCCGCCGTTCTAGCGGTACCGCCGTCCTGATCCGCGCACGTCCTGCAGCGCTGGGTCTTTCAGACGCGGGCACTGGCGGGCCGTCGTACCGGGGGAGAGCGCTGGGCCTTCGAGCGCTGGGTTTTCGATGGCTGGGTTTCAGAGTGCTGGGTTTCAGCGTGCGAGGTCTTCAGCACGATCCGTCGAGCGTCTGCATCGCTTAGCTGGCTCGCTTAGCTGGCTCGGGCTGGGCCGAGGGGGCGGAGGCGGCGGCGTTCGGGGGGGTGGTGGAGGTCGGCGTTGGCGTTGTCGATGCGGGTGAGGTGGCGGCCGGCGCCGGTGATCGGGCAGGTCCAGGTGCCGTCCATTTCGACCAGGCGGATGCCGGGCTGGTCCAGCCAGCGCAGGACCAGGTCGATCTCTTCAGGGGAGGCGGTGGCGACCGGGCCGATGCCGGGCAGGACTGTTTCGGCGGAGGCTCTCAGCATGTCGAGGTAGCGCCGTGGGTCCGTCCCGCGCGGGCTGATGCCGGCTGCGGCCAGGCGGCCGCGGCGGATTACGTGCAGTTCCCAGCCGCCGTCGTCCGTGCGTCGGGCTGCGCAGATCTCGGCGCAGCTGGTGACGGAGGCCATCCGCTGCATCCGGGCCGAACTCCGGACGAAGGCGCTCAGCCGGTCCCGATGTACTGCGGCGTCCTCGAAGCGCTCGTCGGCTGACAGTACGTCGATGCGCCGGTCGAGAGCGTTGATGACCGGGGTCGGATCGGCGGTGAGGGCGGATCGGAGGTTGTTGACGAACTCGCCGTACGAATCGGCTGAGATGCGGCCGTCACACGGCGCCACGCAGCGACCCATCTCCGCCAGCACACACGGCGACAGCCGGGGTGTCCGCGACATCCGCGCTGTGCATTGGCGGATCGGGAAGGCTTCGTGCAGGGCGGCCATGGCGCGCTCGGCGGTTTTGCGGGAGCTGAACGGGCCGAGGTAGCCGCCGTCGTCGTCACGCACCTGTTTGACCAGCGACAGCCGGGGGAACGGCTCGACCGTGACCTTCAGCCAGTGCTGCCGCTCCGGGAACTTGGAGCGCCGGTTGTACCGCGGCTTGTGCTCCGCGATCAGCCGGAGCTCCCGGACCTCGGCCTCCAACGACGTACCGCATTCGATACCGCGGACGCTGGTGGCGATCCCGACCATCTCGCCGATCCGGTTGCGGGTCTCGGACGCCGTGAAGTACGAGCGGACCCGGTTGCGCAGATCCTTCGACTTGCCGACGTACAGGACCTCGCCGCGGTCGTCGGTGAACAGGTACACACCAGGTGCATGTGGCAACGACTCGGCCAGGTGCCGCTTGGCTCGCACTGCGGGAGCGACGCGGGAGTTGAAGGTCTGCAGATCCTCAAGAGTCTGTACGCCGAGGGATCCGACCCGCTCGAACAGCCCGTGCAGCACGTCGACGGTGGCGCGGGCGTCGGACAGGGCGCGGTGGTTCGGGGTCGTGGTGGTTCGGAACAGCTTGGCCAGCGTCCCGAGTTTGCAGTTCGGCGCCTCGTCCGGCGTGATCACGCGGCGGGCCAGCAGCGCGGTGTCGACGACGGTGAAGTCGGGCCAGTCGTACCCGTGCACGAGGCTGTCGTGCTTCAGGAAGCCCACGTCGAACGGCGCGTTGTGCGCCACCAGCACGCAGCCGCGGGCGAACTCGAGGAAGGCCGGCAGCACCGAGTCGATCCGGGGTGACGAGGCAACCATCGGGTTGGTGATACCGGTCAGGACGGCGATGAACGCCGGAATCGGCTCACCGGGATTCACCAGCGTCTGGAACTCGCCGATCACCTCACCGGCCCGCACCTTCACCGCGCCGATCTCGGTGATGCCGGACTCGCCGGGCGCGCCGCCGGTGGTCTCCAGGTCGACCACACAGAACGTGATGCTGTGCAGCGGCGTACCGAGGTCGTCGAAACTCGGCTGGACGCCCCGGATCGGCAGCGCTGTCGGCGGGGGCGGGCTGGTCATGGCAACGACGCTAAGAGGCGCCACCGACAATTCCGCAGGTGACACGCGAAGGAGTCGACTACGCTCTCGGTATGCGTACACAGGCGATCACGGCGGACAGTCGAGGGCGGCAGGCCTTCGTGCCGGTTCGCTGTGGTCTGCATCACGGGCCGCGGGCAATGGCCGTCATCCCAGCCGGACTGCGGACCGGTGACTGAGGCAGGCACCGCCGCGAGCTCCGCCGCTACGACTTTGCCCGAACCCGTCCGGCAACGAGTACTCACTCTTGCCGCGCAGGCGCTCGGCCAGCTTCCCGCGACCGATGTCCCGGCGCCGTTGCGCCGGTTCGCGAGCTTCGCCCCGGCCAAGCGTGCCAAGCTCTCGGCGTCCGTGCTCGGCCCGATCCTCGAGACCGACGAGCATTTCCGCCGGCTGACGGCCTTCCAGGTACGGCGGGAGCACGCGGAGCTCGGTGATGCGGTCGCTGAAGGTATCCCGGTGCCGATGGCAGACCCGGTCGAGGTGGCTGCATTGGCCTACCTGCTGCGCCCGGACGAGTGGGAGCAGCGGATCGCCGCGGCCGCCCAACTGCCGGTCGAGACGCCACGGGCGGACGACGAAGCCATCAGTCGGTTGTCGGATCAGCTCGATCAGGCCCGTACCGAGACCCGCCAGGTCCGCGAACGGCTCCGCGAACAGGTCAACGAGCTCAAGGCCGAGAACGTCACCCTGCGGCGCAAGCTCAACGAGGCCCGGCAACGGATCACCGGGTTGCAGAGCGATCTCGAACTACGCACCACCGAAGCGGAGACCGCCGACCAGCGCGTCGACGCAGCGCGGTCCGAGGTGGAACGTGAGGTCCGTCGGCTGCGGGCGCGGATCACCGAACTCGAAGCGGTCGAGCACGCAGCCCGACGTACGGCGGGACAGGAGCGCGAACTGGCCTCTACGCGTACCCGGCTGTTGCTGGACACCGTGATCGAAGCCGCGAGCGGTCTGCGTCGCGAGCTGGCTTTGCCACCGGGTGGTGAGCTGCGACCGGCCGACACGGTTGCCGGGACTGAGCCAACGGCTGCCCCTGTCGGGCGGACTGCGCCTGAGGACGATCCGGCGCTGTTCGACGAGCTGCTGGCGTTGCCGCAGGTGCATCTGATCATCGACGGGTACAACGTGACGAAGACGGCGTGGCCGACGTCGCCACTGCACTCGCAACGGCAGCGCCTCGTCACGGCGCTCGGTGCGTTGGTTGCGCAGCGGCGGATCGAAGTGACGGTCGTGTTCGACGGCGCCGAGTTGTCCGGTCCGGTGCAGCTGAATCCACCGCGTGGGGTCAGGGTGAGGTTCAGTCCGGCCGGTGTGATCGCTGACGAGGTGATCCGCCAACTGGTGCGCGCTGAGCCGCCGGGGCGGCCGATCGTGGTCGTTTCGACCGATCGGGAGGTTGCCGAGAGTGTCGGAAAACTCGGTGCGCGTTCACTGTCCGCGACCAGCCTGATCAGCCGGATCGCCCGCGCCTGAGAGCTGCGGCCGATCGGCGGGCGATCGGCGGTCGATCGGCAGGCGATCAGAAACTGTCGGCGGGGTTCTCTAGCGTCCTTCTCAGCCGGATGCAAGTCCGGGTGCTTCCCCACTTTGGAGGACGTTGTGCTGATCGATTGCGACGCCTGTGTGATGCGTGGTCCGGGCTGCCAGGACTGCGTGGTGACGGTGGTGCTCGGCTTCGCCGCTGAGCGGGCCGGTTCCATCCGGATCGACGACGAGGAGCGCGCGGCGCTCGACGTACTGGCCGAGTCGGGCCTGGTGCCACCCTTGCGGCTCGTCCATGCCGTGGACACCGTCCTGTCAGCCACCGAGGAGACGGCAACCGGCACCTGACTGCCGCTGAACTGCCGGTCAACCGCCTGTCAGGCGGCGATGACCATCAGTAGCTTCGTGCCATGCCCTTCAACAACCGCAGAAAACCTTGGGACTCGGGCTGGGGCTGACCCAGCCACCATCAACCGGTACTGGTGAGCGCGCCACCAGTCCATTCGCCCACCAGTCCATTCATACGGTCACTCGGTGGTTTCTCCCGCATCAAGCTCGTCCAGGGCCATCTGCAGCTCCTCGAGTTGCGGATCACCACGACGCTGGGCGATCTCGACAGCTGACAGGTAGGCGGTTCGGGCCTCATCCGTTCGCTCAAGCTCCCCAAGGGTGATGGCGATCGCAGAGAGCGCATCCACTTGCTGGCGCGGATTGTCGCTCTTCTCACCCAGCGCGAGGGACTCCCGAAAGCGGTCCAAGGCCTCTTCATGTCGACCGGTCAGTCGCAGGGTTTCTGCGAGCCCACCTGTGCTCGCTCCCTCGATCTCGGCCAGTCCTAGGCGTTGCGCGGCCGCCAGCGCGCTCTCGAAGTACGCTCCTGCCTCCTCGACACGGTCAGCGCGTAGGTGAGCGAAGCCGAGGTTCAGGTCGGCGATGGCCGCGGCGTAGCCGTCCTGGTCCTGCGCGGCGATCTCCGCACATTCCTGGAAATGGTCGATCGCCGTTGCGTTGTCGCCCAAATCCATCTCGAGCACGCCCAGTGTGCTCAAGGCCCTGGCGAGCGGGAGCCGATGAGCGTTGTCGCGGGCGATCGTGATGGCTGCCGCCAGCAGCTCACGGGCTTTGTCGTACTGCTGCAGGTCCCGGTACGCGAGAGCGGTGTCGCGGAGCAGGATGCCTTCGCGTTCCTTGTCGCCGAGCCGGACGACGGCTTCCAGGGCGCGCTCGTGGGTTGACAGCCAGACCGCCCAGTCCCGATGGATCTGGAAATAGTCGATCATGGCCGTTGCCAGCTGGACGGCGTGCCGGTACTCGCCGATTTTCGTGGCCAGGTCGATGGCATCGGCAACATTCGGCAGTTCGTCTGCGCACCAGCGCAGCGCGGCGTCCGCCGTACCGAAGCTCTCCGGTACGACGCCGTCGGGAACAGGGTCGATCGGCGTTCGGACTCGTGCGGGGCGCAGGGAATGGCCGGCTCGGTCGGCCGACTGGAGGTAGTAGTCCAGCGCTCTGCGTCCGGCGGTCTTGTCCGGGGCCGGGAAGCGTTGGGCGAACAGCTTGACGAGGTCGTGCAGTACGAAGCGCTGCTGAGCTTGTGCCTGCACCAGATTGAGCGTCACCAGCTGCCTGAGCTGACGGTCGACGCTGGTGACTGGCGTGGCCATGAGGGAGGCCACCACGTTGAGGCCGAAGGACGAACCCGGCAGCTGGCCGAGGCGACGGAACAGGACCTTGAGGTCGTCGGGTAGCGGCCGGTACGAGAGTTCGAACGCCGGCAGGATCGAGGCAGCGGGGTCGTCCGGCAGTGACAGTTGGTCGAGCCGGTCGGTCGACGCGAGCTCGTCGGCCACGTCCCGCAGTGAGCGATGCTTGTCGAAGGCGAGGTTGGCCGCGACGACTCGAAGCGCGAGGGGGAGACGTCCGCACAGTTCGATGATGTCCGCGGCTGCCGGACGGTCGGTGTCGACGCGGGCGTCGCCGATGATTCGGCGGAGCAGCTCTCCGGCCTCGGATTCCGCCAGTGCATCGAGCTGTACGGCGGTTGCTCCGTCGCGGGCGATGAGTCCGGTGAGGTGGTCGCGGCTGGTGATGAGCGTGGCGCAGGTCGGCGAGCCGGGGAGCAGCGGACGTACTTGGGCAGCCGTAGCCGCGTTGTCGAGGATCAGCAGCAACTGCCGATCGGCAACGAGGGACCGGAAGAGCGTCGCGCGTTCGTCGAGCGTGATCGGTTGCTCGGCCCTCGAGACCCCGAGGGCGGTCAGGAAGCGACCGAGGGCTTCGGCCGGCTCGAGAGGTGTCTGAGCGGGGGCGAATCCGTGCAGATCGACGTACAGCTGCCCATCTGGAAACCGAGCGGTCACCCCATGGGCCCAGTGGACGGCGAGCGCGGTCTTGCCGGCGCCGCCGATGGCCGAGATGACGACGGTGCGTGAGCCTGGCTCGTCCGAGACGAGCAGGTCGAGATCGCGGAGCGCGGTGAAGCGGCCGGTGAAGTTCGCGATGTCGGCCGGGAGTTGGGAGATCCGCTCGGACGGCGCGGAGGGTGCTGGTTCCGCAGACGTGTCCGACAGCAACGCGAGCAGCTGGCGTTCCTCGTCGGCGGGGAGTTCGAGGGCGTCGGCGATCTGGCGGATCGACCGGGACCGCGGCTTGGTGACGCGGCCGCCTTCGAGATCGCGCAGTGAACGCACGGAGAGTGCTGATCTTTCGGCCAGTTCTTCCTGCGTCAGGCCGGAGCGCTGACGTAACGCGCGGACTTGCCGGCCGATCTCGGTCACCACACCCCCAGGCTCATGGAGATGGCATCGTAACCGCTGTTTCCCGACGTTAAGTTTGGATCAAACCCGAGGGGCGAATTGCACCGGTCACGAAACGGTCACTACTGTTACGTCCTGTTGCCTCAGGGTGCCGGTTGATAGGACCGGCCGGGCAGCGCGGAAGCCGAGGGAGTGACCTCGCGGGTGGTACGGGCGTTAAGCCTGTAGAACCACCGGCGTGGTTGACGGGGACGGCGTCGAGCAGAGGAAGGGACCGACCGGGCTGTGTCCACCGGACGCATCAACCGCACCAAGGGAATCGCCCTCGCCGCCATCACCAGCACCGCCGTCGTGGCAGGTGTGCTGTTCATCCAGACGGGCGCGGACGCCGATCCGAAGCTCACGCTGGAAGAGGCGAAGAAGCAGGTTGCCGCTCTGCAGCACAAATCCGAGGAAGCCGGCGAGGCGGCCAACGACCTGCGCGGGCAGATCAGCTCCTCCCAGGCTCGGTTGAAGGCCCTGCAGACCGCGGTCAACAAGCAGCAGGGCGAGGTCGACGCGGTGAAGCGTCAGATCGGCTCGCTCGCGGTCGCCGGGTACCAGACCTCCGGGATGTCGACGACGGCACAGCTGCTGCTGTCCTCCAACCCGGACCAGTTCCTGAGTCAGGCCTCCACCGCCCAGGCCTTCGCCGGGCAGCAGAACGCCGTACTGCGGAAGTTCCAGGACGCCCAGGGCAAGATCGCCGACCTGCAGGCCAGCGCCGGGAGCGAGCTGGCGCAGTTGCAGGCGGTGCAGGCTCAGCAGAACAAGCTCATCGCGGAAGCCAAGGCCAACCTGGACGCTGCGGAGAAGGTGCTCGGCAAGCTCAGCGACGCCGAGCGCGAGCGGATCCGGCTGGAGAACGAGAAGGAAGCCGAGAAGGCGCGGAACGAGCGTCCGAGCCGCGACGGCGACCGGATGGACGACCTGCCGGTCCCGGCCAACGGGCGCGCGGGGATCGCCGTCCAGGCGGCGATGAACCAGCTCGGCGACTCCTACGTGTGGGGTGCCGAGGGCCCGACTTCCTTCGACTGCTCCGGCCTGATGCTGTACGCCTGGGGCAAGGCTGGTGTTTCACTGCCGCACTCGTCCAAGGCGCAGGCGAACGAGGGCCGCCGGATCAGCAAGAGCCAGCTGATGCCGGGCGACCTGGTCTTCTTCTACAGCCCGATCACCCACGTCGGCATGTACATCGGCAACGGCCGGATGGTGCACGCTCCGCGCCCGGGTAAGAGCGTCGAGACCTCGTCGATCAGCACGATGCCGTACAACACGGCCGTTCGTCCGGGCTGACCCGTCAGCTTGCGATACTCACCGGCTCCGGGGTCTCGGCCCCGGAGCCGAGTCGTTTCACGACCGTCCAAGTGCTCTACTCTCGGAGGAGGCACGTAGTGTCGCGCCTGACTGGGGCAGGTGAGCAGCGAGGGGTCGAAGTGATCGACGAGCAGGGCGATACCGTGCCGATGCCTGCCGTTGAGCACCTCGGCCCGGATCAGCTCGGCCCGGTGGAGCCGAAATCGCCTTCGCCGTTCAGCGGAGTGATCGTCAAGAAGGTTGCCATCGGCCTCGCGGTCGTTCTGGTGGCCGGGGCGGGGTATGCCGGGCTGCGGCAGGTGGCCGACGCTCCCACGGATCCGAATGCGCCGGTCGGTTCGCACGACCCGCAGACTTCCACCACGCCCGACGACGAGGCAGCGGCCGGTGTCCAGCGGGCGACCGACGGTGGCGCCGTACTGCAGGCGATGGCTGACGCGGTGAAGAGTGAGAACCGCAGCGACTTCCTCGAGACGGTCGATCCGCAGTCGACCGCCTTCAAGGCCAGCGCGCGGACGATCTTCGCGAATCTCGAGCAGCTCCCGATCGGGATCTTCCAGTTCCGTTACGTCAGTGACGACATCGCTGCGCTGCCGCCCGATCGCACGGCCGAGCTCGGCGGGACCGCGTCCTGGCTCGCGCAGGTCGAGGTCTCCTGGCAGCTCACTGGGTACGACGTGAAGCCGGCGCGCGCGATTCTCCCGGTCACCTTCGTCACCCGGGACGGGAAGACGTACGCCGCTTCGTTCTCGGATCGCTTCGTTGCGGGGCAGCGGCGTCCGGTCTGGACGCTCGGCGCGCTCGATGTCGCCAAGGGCAACCGCAGTCTGGTGATCAGCCTGAAGTCCGAGGCGCAGGCGAAGGCGTACGTCGCGGTCGCGGATCGGGCGGTCACTTCGGTCAGCAAGGTGTGGGGCAAGGCGTGGCCGCAGAAGGTGGTCGTGTATCTGCCGGCCAAGCAGTCCCAGATGGAGGCCGTGCTCGGCGCCGCACCGAACACGTACACGCAGATCGCTGCCGTGACGATGGCGGAGCTCGATCAGCCGCAGACTGGTGCGCCGGTGCGGATCGTGGCCAACCCGAAGCTGTTCGAGGAGCTCGGCAAGCAGGGCCGCCGGATCGTGCTGACCCACGAGACCACGCACGTCGCGTCGACGGCGACCGCGTCGCCGGTGCCGTTGTGGCTGGCGGAGGGGTTCGCCGACTACGTCGCGTTCACCGCCGTGCCGGTGCAGGACGAGTCGGCCGCGAAGGAGCTGTTCAAGGCGATCCGGGCCGGCAAGGTCCCGGCCGCGCTTCCCGATACGAACGCGTTCGCCGCGTCGTCGGCCGATCTGTCCCAGGCGTATGAGTCCGCGTGGCTGGCCTGCCGGCTGATCGCCGAGCGCGAGGGACAGAGCGCGCTGGTGAAGTTCTATCGCGCGGTGCACGCGTCGAAGAGCTCGACCGGGCTGGCCGATGCGTTCAAGTCGACGCTGGGCATGACCGAGCAGGAGTTCGTCGTCGAGTGGCAGAAGTACCTCAGGAGACTTGCTGGTGTCTAAGTGGGCGCCGCGGCTGACGGCTCTCGTCCTCGCGGCCGCACTGGTCGTGGTGATCGTCACCACGACCCCCTGGCACCTGATCGACCTGCCGACGCCCGATCCGGCGCTGGACTTCACGCAGGCCGAGATCGCCCGCCAGCAGGCGTTCCGCGCCGAGCTGTTGCCGTGGTCAACGACTTCGTGGGTGCTGTCGGTGCTGGTTCCTCTCGTGATCGGCTTCAGCCCGCTCGGGCGCCGCCTGTACGACGCTCTCCGCATCAGCCGGTGGTACGTCGCCGTACCGCTGCTGATCGCCGGCCTCGGACTGCTCACCAGCATCATCACCTTGCCCACCGACATTTTGGCCGAGCGGATCCTGCGGGAGTACGGGCTGTCGGTGCAAGGGTGGGGATTGTGGGCCCGCGACCGCGCGGTGAACTGGCTGCTGGTCGCGCTGGCGATTACCGCGATCGCTGTCTGTTTGATCGGGCTGGCGCGGCGTCGTCGTACGGGCTGGTGGTTGCCTGCGGCCATTGTTACTGCGCTTCTCGTGCTTGGGGTGTCGTTCGCTTATCCGGTGTTGGTCGAGCCGCGGTTCAACAACTTCACATCGATGCCGGCAGGGCCGCAGCGGGACGACTTCCTGCGGCTCGCGGCGGAGGACGGCGTACCGGTCGAGGACGTGCTGGTTGCTGACGCGTCTCGGCGGACGACTGCGCTGAATGCTTACGTTTCCGGCTTCGGATCGACGCGGCGGCTGGTCGTGTACGACACGTTGCTGAAGGAGACGCCGCCGGCTCAGACCCGGTTGGTGGTGGCGCATGAGCTCGGGCATGCGGCCGAGGATGATGTGCTGCATGGCACGCTGATCGGCGTACTCGGTGCTGCTTTTGCGGTCGTGCTGTTGGGGGCGTTGCTCGGGGCAAGGATGGCGGATCCCCGGCGTACGGCGGCGTTGCTGGCGCTGATCGCGATCGGTACGACGGTCTCCGGGCCGGTGCAGAATCTGGTCAGCCGGCGGATCGAGGCCCGCGCGGATTATCACTCGCTGCGGTTGACGAACGATCCGCAGAACTTCGTGGCGATGGAGCACAACCTGGCGGTGACGAACATCTCCGGGCTGACGCCGAGCCGCTGGCGGTACTGGATGTTCGCCTCGCACCCGACCGCGCCGGAGCGGATCGCGATGGGGCGCGCCTGGGCCGCGGCGCACGGCTCGTCGGTTCCGTCGCGATGACGGTTCTCGTTGTCACCAACGATTTCCCGCCGCGGCAGGGTGGGATCGAGACCTTCGTCCGATCGTTGTGCTCCCAGCTGCCCGACGTGGTCGTGTACACGTCGAGTGAGCCCGGTGATGCCCAGTACGACGCGGCGCTGCCGTTCCCGGTGATCCGGGATCGGACGTCGATGCTGCTGCCGACACCGAGGGTTACGCGGCGCACGGTGGGCCTGATGCGCGAGTACGGCGCCGACCGGGTGCTGTTCGGTGCCGCGGCGCCACTGGGGTTGATGGGCCCGGCACTCCGACGGGCCGGCGCCCACCGAATCGTTGCCATCAGCCACGGTCACGAGACCTGGTGGGCGGGCGTACCCGGCACGAGACAGTTGCTCCGAAAGATCGCCGACGCGGCCGACACGCTCACCACAGTGTCGTCCTGGTGTGCTGACCAGATCGCCCCGGCCCTGTCACCGGACGCAGTACGCCGGATGCGCCGCCTGACGCCGGGGGTAGACACGGAGCGCTTCTTCCCGGGATGCGGGGGAGAGGCTAAGCATGGACCTGTGGTGGTTTGTGTTTCCCGCCTTGTCGCGAGGAAGGGGCAGGACACGTTGATTCGGGCTTGGCCTGGGGTGTTGGGTGCGGTGCCGGGTGCGACGCTGCTGTTGGTTGGGGGTGGGCCGGATCGCGGTCGGCTGGAGCAGTTGGCCGCGAGCGTCGGCGTCGAGGAGTCGGTGGTGTTCGCCGGGGCGGTGGCTTGGGACGACATTCCGCCGTACATCGATGCTGCTGATGTGTTTGCGATGCCTACGCGGACCAGGCGGTTCGGGTTCGAGCCTGAGGCGTTGGGGATTGTCACGTTGGAGGCGTCCGCCGTGGGGAAGCCGGTGGTGATCGGGGATTCGGGTGGGACCGCGGATACGGTCCGGCATGGTGAGACGGGGTATCTGGTCGACCCGTACAACCCGGTGGCGGTCGGCGTGCGGATCGTGGAGTTGCTCAGCGATCCGGCGAAGGCTCAGCGGATGGGGGCCGCCGGTCGACAGTGGGTCCAGGATCAGTGGACCTGGCGACGGTCCGGGGCCACGCTGAGAGAACTACTGGACATCTAGCTGGTTCCGTCGTGTACTCTCCGTTCTATGCATCCGATGTTCAGCCTTGTAGCAGCCGTACGAGCTTCGTGCTCTCCGGCTGCCGCTGCCTGACATCTTCTTCCACCACCGGCGACCGGAAACGGTTCGCCGGTTTTGTCGTTTCTGACGCCTGGTGACTCGGTTCCGGTCTTCTCACAAAGGACCAAGAACCATGACCACCACCCTGCAGAAGACCATCACCCGCACCTTCATCGACTACTTCCAGCAGCAGCACGGGCACATCCCGACCACCGGGTCCACGCTCATCCCGCGGCTGGGGGATCCGGTGCTGTTCACGACGTCGGGGATGCATCCGCTGACGCCGTACCTGGAAGGTGAACCGCATCCGATGGGTCGCCGGCTGGTGGGGATCCAGCGCTGCCTGCGCACGACGGATCTCGACGAGGTCGGCGACCCGACGCACCTGACGGTGTTCGAGATGCTCGGCTCGTGGTCGCTCGGCGACTACGGCAGCGACCAGACGCTCCGCTGGGGGTACGAACTGCTGACCGAGGGCTTCGGTATCGACCCGGGCCGCCTGCACGTGACCGTGTTCGGCGGGGACAGTCAGGTCCCGCTCGATCAGGAGTCGTTGCAGACCTGGCAGAAGCTCGGTCTGCCGATCGAGCTGACCACCGAGGACAACTGGTGGTCGAACGGCCCGACCGGTCCCTGTGGTCCGGACTCGGAGATGTTCGTGTGGACCGGTGACGGTGAGCCGGAGGGTACGCCGACCACCGACGACCGCTGGGTCGAGGTGTGGAACCACGTGATGATGCGCTACCGCCGCCATGACGACGGTTCGCTGGAACCCCTGCAGCAGCAGAACATCGACACCGGTCTCGGCCTCGAGCGGCTGACGATGCTGCTGGAGGGCAAGGACTCCGTGTACGAGACCTCCCTGTTCGAACCGTGGATGCGGCAGATCCCGAAGCTGTGGAAGCTGAACACCGAGGAACAGCGAATCGTCATCGACCACCTGCGATCGAGCATCGTGATCGTGGGCGACGGTGTGCATCCGTCCAACACAGGGCGCGGCTATGTGCTCCGACGCCTGATCCGCCGGGTGCTCACGCTGTTGTGGCGCGGTGACGATTCAAGCAGCCTGTCCGATCTGCCGCTGGAGCTGTTCGAGCACACGCTGAACCACTTCCACCAAGGCGAGTCGGTGACGCTGGTGCGGCGGATCCTGATCGACGAGGAGATCCGGTTCAGCAACCTGCTCGATCGTGGGCGCAAGGTGCTCAGCCATGAGCGGTTCCAGAAGTCGCTCGACGAGACGGACTACGAGTACCTGCACGAAACCCACGGGCTGCCCCGTGAGCTTGTGGACTCACTTAGGTGAGGCTGGGATCCAGCGCGTCGGTGGGGACCGGCGTCTCCGAAGGAGGAGCGACCTTCCCCACCGACGACTGGGCCACGAAAGCACCCAGCAACACGATGGTGCCGCCGATGATCTGGTTCGTGGTGAGGCGCTCGTTCAGCAGGATCAAGGCAAACACGCAGGCCGCGACAACTTCGACGTACGCGACTGCTCCCGCGATGGCCGCGGACAACCGTTGTACGGCGGCCGCTCCGGCGAGGTAGGCGATGACCGTGCTCACGACGATCAGCCAGGCGGCCAGTAGCCAACCCGGCGCATGCCGGTCGCCCATCGCGACGCTCTCCGCCAGGACATGCCACGGGACACCCCACGGCGCGGAGATGAGCGTGAGCAGAATGGCACCGACCACGCTGCCGGCGGCTGTCATCACGAGTGGATCGGCGACACCGGTCAGCTTGTCGATCAAGATGAAGTACGTCGCCTGGCACGCAGCCGCGGCGAGTCCGGCCAGCAACCCGATCAGGTCGATGGTCAGCCCGGACCAGACCTCGGCCACCGTGGCCAGGCCGATCAGGGCGATGCCGACACCGATCGCGGCCGATCGCGGGACGGCGACCTTCTGACCGTATTTCAGCCACAGCACCACCAGCACCGGGCCGGTGAACTCGAGCATCAGCGCGACCCCGACCGGCAGGCGGCTGGCTGCGATGAAGAACAGCGTCTGGCAACCGGCGATCCCGGTCAGGCCGTACACGACCAGCGGCTTCCAGGACGCCCGCGCGGAGCGTAGTCCTGCGCTGCCCCGGAGCACCAGAACGAGTGGGACGAGCAGCACGGCGGCGCCCAGGATTCGGACCCAGGCGGCCTGTTGCGGGGTGAAACCGGCGCCGATCAGCGCCTTCGCGAAAGGTCCCGAGCCGCCGAACGTGACGGCCGAGAAGAGCGCAAACCCGAGCCCCACCGACTTCGTGCTGTACATGGGCATAACGTTCTCATGCCCATTACATCGCTGTCGAGGCCCGTCTCAGAGCACGTTCACCGCGCGGGCCGCGACCACCGCGATGGTCAGGAGGGCGATCGCCGACTGGATCGCCATCAGCACCTTCACCCGGGCGGTCAGCGGCATCGTGTCGGTCGGGCTGAACGCCGTCGCCGCGGTGAACGCGACGAACAGGTAGTCCGTGAAACCGGGCAGCCACTTCCCCCATCCCGGCAGGTCGACGGTCATCTGCGGGAACAGCAGGTCGGCCCGCTCCTCGTCGCGCTCGTGCTCGGGCGCGCGGGCGAACGGCCCGCCGCGGTCGATCTCCCAGTACCAGACGCCGAAGGCAACGACGTTCGTCACCCAGATCAGGGCGGCTGCCTTCACCAGCACCATGCCGTTGGTGGCGTCGCCGGAGTTCAGATAGACGATCAGCTCGGCCAGATAGACCGCGTTGGCCAGCACGAGGACCGCCAGCAGCGCCAGCTCGACCCAGCGCAGCCAGGGCTCGTCGCGGCGCAGGTGGAACGGGTTCATCCAGATCAGCGGGAGCAGCAGCAACGCACCGAGCGCCGGCATCACCCAGCGCGGGAACGCGGCGATCTGCGTCGGGACCAGCAGTTGCAGGATCAGTACGGCGACCACCGCGAGCGAGGCCGGCCATCGCCGGATGTGACGCATGCTCATGCCGACAGTATGGAGGCGTCGATGACTGCCTGACCCACTTCGGTCCGTCGGTAGTGCACCTGATGACCGGTACGGCGGCGTGTCGCGAGCCCGGCGTCGTGGAGCGCGGCCAGGTGTTCGGCGACCGTGGCCAGCGCCAGCCGGTAGTCCGCAGCGAGCGCACTGGTCGTGGCCGGCGGGTCGAGCGCGACGAGCAGGGTGGCTCGCGTTCGACCGAGCAGGCGGGCCAACGGGTCTGGGGGAGCGGGGGCGTCGGACCACAGGCGGGCGGCGCCGCGAGCCGGATAGACCAGCGTTGGTTGGTAATTGGGGTCGACGACCATCACGAGATAAGGCCAGGCGAAGACTCCGGGGACCAGCAGGAGGCCCTGGCCGGTGAGCTTGTGGTCGGGTTCGCGATAGCGGTCCGCGATCAGGCGATCATCCGCCCAGCTCAGCGTCGGGTGCAGATCGTCGAAGAGCGCGGCCAGTCCGCCGTCCGTGAGCTGGCTGCCGCGGTAGGCGATGTCGTCCTCGAGGAAGCGGCTGATCTTCGGCCAGTCGGGTTTGATCAGCGCGTGCCAAGCGCTCTCGATCTCGTCGGCCAGCCGGTCGCGGGCGCGCGCCGGATCGGTCAGCATCCGGTCGATCTCCGGGGCGCCGGGATTGTTGAGTTCGTCTCGCGAGCGGATCAGTTCGCGCCGGACCCGGTCGATCGGCGTACTGCGGATCCGGGCGAGTTCGGTGCTGATCTTCGCCCGGGAGGCCTTGGGTGGTGGAGTCAGGAAGTCCGGTGAGAAACCGACGCGCGGCTGAAGCGCCAGCAGTCCGCTGAGGTCCAGACCGGCGGCCGCCTCGGCCTTGGCGGCCACCCAGGGCGCATACATCGGCCGATGCCGGATCCCATTCAGGACGCGGACTGCAGAGACGGTCTCCCACAAGGGTGAGGCCCCGAACCGGCAGCGCAACGCGTCGCTCTGGGTGAAGTGCAGAACCGTCATCCGGCCGAACTTTCGGTCACAACCAAAAGTCTAGTTCGCGGAGGTGCAGGTCGGACAGTCTTCGGGCGTGAGGTCCTATCGAGCCGTCCTGAGTCTTCCCGGTCTGCGCAACGTCTTCGTGGCGCATGCCATCTCGATGCTCGGCACCATCGCCGCCCAGGTGGCGCTGTCGATCCTGATCTTCGAACGCACCGGCTCACCGTTGCTCTCGGCACTCGTTCTGGCCTGCTCGTTCCTCCCGTACGCCGTCGGCGGGGTCCTGCTGTCGTCGATCGCTGATCGCTTCCCGGCGCGTCGCGTCTTGGTGGTGTGCGATCTGGCGACTGCGATCTGCATTGCGCTGATGTTGATCCCGGGGCTGCCGGTCGGCGCGCTGTTGGGGCTGTTGCTGCTGACCGGGGTGATCGCGCCGGTCTTCGCCGGTGCCCGCTCGGCGAGCCTCGCGCACCTGCTGCCGGTCGAGCTGTTCCCGGTCGGCCGGTCGTTGCTGCGGGCAATCAGTCAGCTGACCGTGCTGGCCGGGTTCGCGGTCGGTGCGGCCGCGGCGGCGGCGGTCGGTGCACCCTGGCTACTCGCAGTCGACGTCGTGACGTTCCTCGTGTCCGCAGTACTGATCGGAGTCGGTACGCCGTACTCACCGGCAGGCGAGCGCAGTCGCAGTACTGTGCGTGACTCGTGGTCCGGTCTGCGGTATCTGTTCGCCCATCCGCGGTTGCGGCCGTTGATCCTGCTGACCTGGGTGGCGCCGGCCTTCTCGGCGGTTCCCGATGGGTTGGCGGTCGCGTACACGGCTCAGACCGGTGCTGCAGCGGCTGCGGCAGGGGCTCTTTTCACTGGGTATGCGGCGGGGACTGTACTCGGCGAGCTCGTCGTCGCGAGGTTCACCCCTTCCTTGCGGCGACGGCTCGTCGTTCCGCTTCTGCTGGCCAGTCAGTTGCCCGCGATCGCGTTCCTGGTAAGGCCTTCCGTGCCGGTCGCGGCGGTGCTGCTCGCGGTGTCGGGCGCCGGGTATGCCTTCAACCAGGCGATCGATCCGATGATCCTCGCCGCGGCCGATCCGGCGTACCGGGGGCGGTTGTTCACCGTGCAGACCAGCGGGCTGATGGCGATTCAGGGCGTGAGCATCGCGCTGGCCGGTGTGGTCGGAAGCTTTGTCGCTCCCAACCTCACCATCGCCGCCGCCGGTGTGTGCGGAACCATCATCACCCTGCTGATCGCGCGCAACGCCTTAGGTGTTCACCGCCAGCGCTGGTTGGGCCCGCCGTTGCGGCCGAGAGTGTAGACGTCGCCCCCTCCGTTGCTGTCGAGATACCGGCCGGTGGCTCCGTGCTTGATGTCAAAATCAGGGCTCCGATACCACCACTGATAGGTGTTGTTGACGTTGCACGAGTTGCTGTAGACGACCCCGTTCGCGTTGGCGTCGAGACAGAGTCCCGTGGCGACGTTCTTGAGCATCCCGTACTCGGGCCGCGCCGACCGCACGTAGTCCCACTTGTGCTCGTTGAATCCCGAGCAGCCGGTCGTTCTGATCCATTGGGAGTCGTGGACGTTCGCCGTCAGGCAGAGCTGGGTGGCATCGTTCCGGAGGGTGATCACCGCGGTCACCGAGTCCGGAGCCGCGGCGGCTGGGACGGATGTCGTGACCAGTCCGGCCAGTAGGACTATGGCGCTGAGACCTGCTCGAATCTGCATGCGTCAACGGTAGATAGCTGTATACAGAGCGCAACGCTTTTGATCACCGTGGAATCAGGCGCTGGAGCGAACGATCAGCGGCGCGGTGACGAGGCGGCCTGGTTGGTCGTCGGCGCCGGTGATCTCCAGGAGAGCGCGGTCGAAGAGGCAGGAGGCGATGTCGCGCAAGGGGATCCTGGCGGTGGTCAGGGGAGTGTCGAGCATGCTGGCGAACGGGAAGTCGTTGAAGCCGGTGACCGCGACGTCCTCGCCGACCTGTAGGCCGCGGCGTTGCAGGGCTCGCATTGCGACGACGGCGAACGCATCGTTGTCGGCGACAACTACCTCCGGGGGAGCGCTCTCCGATACGTAGGCGTTGACCTCTTCCATCGTTCGGAAGGAGCGGACGACGGTGCTGGGGAACTCGCGGACGAAGCCGTCCTCGCGCTGGTGGATCCAGGGCAGCGAGCCGTCGGTGCGCAGGTAGAGCGCGGTTGAGCGGCCGGTCTCGCGCAGGTGCTGGGCGATCCCTGCCATCGAGGTCTCGTTGTCGACGTCCACCCAGCACTGCCGCTGCTGCGGGCCCGTGCGGCCGAAAGCGACGAACGGGAACCGCCGCTGGCTGAGGAACTCGATCCGCTCGTCGTTCGGCATCGTCTCGAGTACGACGATCGCGTCGACCTGGCGGGCGGCGATCAGCTTCTCGTAGAGCGCGATCTCGGTTGCGCCCGCGGTCGGCGTGGTCACGTGCACGCCGTACCCGGAGACGGCCGCGGCCCGGACCAGGCCGTCCAGCAGACCGTGCAGGAAGCCGCCGAGGCCGGGGTTCTCCTCGCTGACCTCGTCGTACAGCGGCAGGCCGATCACCTGGCTGCGTCCCGACGACAGCGCCCGGGCGGCGTGGTTCGGGGTGTACCCGAGCTCGTCGATCGCCGCCTGCACCGTCTGGACGGTGGAGGCGCTGACGCGGTGCGGTGCGTTCAGGACGTTCGATACCGTCATCGCGGACACCCCGGCAAGTCGGGCGACATCCGCAACCGTCGTACGGCGTGGTCGTGACACCATCCAGCCCCCCTCAGAGTCGTTCGATGCGGGCAACCCCGGCGGTCGGTACGTCGACCTGCCACAGTCCTGACGGCGGAGTCGTCGTACGGCGGTAGACCTCGGTGCCCGAACAGTCAGACACTACGAGGTTGACCGGTCCGGAGCCGGCACCTTCGACCAGGAGTCGCGGTTCGCTGCCGCCGTTCACCAGGACGACGGAGCGATCGGTGTCCTCCAGACGCACGAGGGGGTTGGTGAACGCGGCCACCACAGTCGTTGCGCCCACGGCCCGCACCTGTGCATAACGCGCGTCCGAGCGGGACGGCAGCAGGACACCGCGTTGCAGTACGTCGAAGTGCTCGCGCATGAACGCCAGCCAGTACCGGACCACGCGGTCGTGCGCAGCTGGTAACGCCTCGAGCTCCATCGACACCTGCACGGTGCTGAACAGCGCACCGATGAACTGCTGTGCCACCGTCTCCGGGGTGGCCGACGGATGCCACATCAGCATGTCCGAATGCACTGCGCGATCCCCAGCGAGCAGCCGGCTGTCGATCGTGCGGACCCGGTTCTCCACCGGGTCCATCGCGCAGTCCCCGGCGCGCAGGAAGGTGCCGAACTGCCACAGCCGCGGGTTCACGTAGTCCTGCCGGAACTCGATCAGCACCTCGTCGCCCAGCTCGTCCCTCACCGCCTGCAGCAACAGTTCGACGCCCTCGTCGACCGAGGTGCAGTCAGCCTCGGGCGCATCCGGGACCGGACCTTCCCACGCCCACGAGTCGATGAAGTCGATCTTCAGCCCGTCGACACCCCAGTCGCGCACCGGCCGGACGCAGCACTCGACCAGGTGCTCGCGCACCTCGGGGTAGCGCGGGTCCAGCACCGCCACCACCTCACCGTCGGCGAAACCGAGCACGCGGTCCTTCAACCGTTCCCACGCCTTGGAGTGCACCCCGATCAGCGGTGGCGCGATCCACAGCACGTAACGCAGTCCGAGCTCATGCACCCGCCGTACATGCTCGGTCATGTCGGGGAACTTGCCGCTGGTCGGCTCCCAGTCACCGCAGTACGCGTAGCCGCGCGCAGTGCTGTCCGTCTGCCAGCCGTCGTCGACGATGATCGCCGCACACCCGTACGCCGCGCTGGCGCGTGCGTGGTGCTCGACCGACTCGGCCGACACGTGCTGATGGTCGCTGTACCAGGTCGAGTACATGGCCTGCCGGGCGATCTCCGGTACGGCGGCAATCCGGTCACCGAGGTCAGCGGTCCACTCGGTGGTGACGCCGCGCAGGGCCTCGGCGAAATGCACGTCGCGCAGGTCGATCCGCAGTACGAAGCGATCCGCTTCGATGTCATCGGCAACCAGCTCGATCAGCTGCTCGGCGGTCTCCTCGTTCACCCCGATCGCGAACTCGCAACCGCGGACGTGCGCCGACAGCGAGACCGTCAGCAGGCTGCGGTCCTGGTCGTCGACCAGGCTGCCGACCGGCGCGGACCGGACCGAGCGGATCCGGCGCCGCGATCCCCAGTCGGTCGGGAGCTCCCGGCGCGCACCCTGCGAGGCCCGCCAGAACGTCACCGCCGACCCGGTCGGCCAGGTCCAGCTGATCGTCACCGGACCGTCCGCGAGCACCTCGAAGCGCAGTACGCCGGGCACCTCGGCCGGCAGCGCGGTCACCGACCGCGCGCCGGTCGCCGTACCGGTCCGCCGCACGGACCCTGCCAGGATCTCAAAGCTCGTCACGGCGGTGACTATAGCGGTAAAACCGACCGCGCTGAAGTATTGACGTCATTGGTCTACCTGCTTACTTTAGCTAGGAATTTTACCGCTAATATCCAATCCTCTGAGGAGTGCCAAGTGCTCTCTGTGAGCTCTGACTCCGGGTACGTCGAGCAGGCCTTCGCCTGGGCATCGAAGCGTGCCCTGGACTGGGTGCAGACCGACGCTCACCCCGGAAACCTGCCGTCGTACTGGGCCGGCTACCCGTCCCGGGACATGTTCTACTCGCGCGACATCTGCCACCAGGCCGCCGGTGCGCACCTGCTCGGGCTGGACGCCGAGAACTTCGCCATGTTCCGGCATTTCGCTCGGTCGGCGACGCCGGCCCGGAAATGGTTCCCGATCTGGGCGTTCCACTTCGACGGCCGGATCGCGGCTCTGGACTATCACAACGACGAGCACTTCGTCCGGGAGATCCCCGCGGTGTTCGACCTCTGCTACCGGGCGCTGGAACAGTACGACTGGACCGGCGACCGCCGATGGCTCGACGACTCCGATCTCGCGGCCTACTACGAGACCAGCCTCGGCGAGTTCGTCACGGCCCACGATGCTGATGGTGACGGGATCCCGGAGGCCGGTGGCACCGCGGACATCTTCCTCGGGACCGCGACGTACAACGAGCGCGAAGCGCCGCTGCTGATCGCGGGCGACGGGCTCGCGACCCAGTACGCCGTACTGCGGAAGCTCGGCCGGGACGCGGAGGCGGATCGGATCGAGGCGACGTACCAGACCTGGTGGAACGGCGAGCACTTCGCGCGCGGGGTGACCAAGGAGGGTCTGGACTTCGACTGGGGTCTGGAATCGCACACGCTGCCGCCGCTGTTCGGGCTCGGTGGAACTGAGCAGTCGCTCGACTGGCTCGAGGGCAAGATGGATTCGGATCCGCCGAAGAACATCGAGTCGCTGAGCTACTACCCCGAACTGCTGTTCAAGTACGGGCGCGACGAGTCCGCGTGGCGGTGGACCAAGCACCTGATCGACAGCCGGGACGACTATCCGGAGATCTCGTTCACGGTCGTCGAGCACCTGGTCGCCGGTCTGCTCGGGCTGCGGCCCGAGGCCGGTACCGCGCTCACGCTCACCTCTCACCTGCCCGCCGAGATCGGGTGGGTCACTGCCGATCACGTACGCGTCGGCGGCTGGGACCTCCGCATCACCCAGGAGGCCCGGCACACCACTGAAGTCACCGTGCACAGCGGACCGGGGGCGCTGCCGGTGACGGTCGGTGCCGAAACACATCCCCTCGAGCCGGGCCGGACAGCCCGGTTCATCACTAAGGACGCCTCATGACTCCCCTCCGCTTGATCCCAGCCGCCGTCGCGCTTCTACTGGCCGCCGGTTGTGCGACGACCAGCCAGCCCGCTGGCAACACCGGTAGCGACTCCGCCGACATCACCTTCTCGTTCTGGGGAACGAACTCCGAGGCTGCGTCGCTGAAGGCGATCGCGGCCGCGTTCGAGCAGGCCAACCCCGGGACCAAGGTGACGACCAACTGGATCCAGGCCGACTACGAGCAGAAGATCCAGACCTCGATCGCGGGCGGCACCCAGTCGACCGTGATGGAGATCAGCAACAACAGCCTGGCCGGGTTCGTGCCCAGCTTCGCCGAGCAGCAGGTCGACCCGGCCAAATACGTGCAGCCGAACATCTCGTCCGCGCTGCAGTTCGAGGGCAAGTACTATGCGATGCCGTTCGCGGCCAAGCCCAAGGTGATGGCGATCAACGTGGACGCCTTCAAGGCCGCCGGGGTTCCGTTGCCGAGCGCAACGACCCCGCTGACGCTGGACGAGTTCCGGGCGCTGGCCGCGAAGCTGTCCCACGGTGACGGCAAGGCGCGGGTCTTCGGTTCGAGCAACCTCTGGTACCGCGGCTGGCTGACTGCCGCCGGTGGCAGCTACTACAACGCCGACGCGACCGCGTGCACCTTCGGCGACGAGACCGGTGTGAAGGCAGCCCAGTACGTCGTCGACCTGCAGAAGGAACGGTCGGCTCCGACCTCGACCGACGTACAGGGTCAGGATCAGGCGCAGTGGTTCGCGGCCGGCCGGCTGGCGATGTTCAGCGACTTCGGGCCGTGGACGGTCGCCGACTTCGCGAAGATCAGCAAGCCGAACTGGACGCTGGTCCCGGTGCCCGGCAAGGGGTTCCCGATGGAGGTCGACGGGCTCGCGATCAGCAAGAAGGCGACCGGCAAGCAGTTGGAGACGGCGAAGAAGTTCGTCGAGTTCGCCGGCACCCAGCAGGCCGCGCAGGACCTGCT
Source organism: Kribbella albertanoniae (assembly GCF_004348455.1). Taxonomy (GTDB): domain Bacteria; phylum Actinomycetota; class Actinomycetes; order Propionibacteriales; family Kribbellaceae; genus Kribbella; species Kribbella albertanoniae. The sequence continues at coordinate 6,231 of NZ_SMKA01000087.1, read as the reverse complement.
CATCCAGGGGAACACGGCCCTCGGCGTACCGGTGATCGCGGCGTCGACCGCGACGCTGGAGAAGGTACTGCCGGCCGACCGGAACCTGGCCGCGTTCACCACCGCGCTGAAGACCGGGCTGGTCGGACCCTCGGTCGCACGGGAGGCGCAGATCTCCGGTGACGCCGAGAAGGGGATGAACAGCTACACCCCGCTCGGCACTGGCAAGGACGATGTCGCCAAGGTGCTGCCCGACCTGATGGCCAAGTGCACGGCGGCGCTGCAGAAGTGAACCCGACAATCGGCTGGATCCGCGACCTGGCGGCGTCGTGGGGTGTACCCGCCGTCCTGGTCCCGCTGGTCCCGTTCCTCCTCCTGCTGATTGCCCTGTACGCCGTGCTCGGGCTGGCGGCGTACGGGGCGCGGCGACGGTGGCCGCGGGCCGACAAGACGATCGCGTTCTGGATGTTCATCTCGCCCTGGCTGATCGGGTTCGCGATCTTCACGGTCGGGCCGATGATCTCCTCGATCTACGTCAGCCTGACCTCGTGGGACCTGATCACGCCACCGCAGTTCGTCGGATTCGCCAACTACACCGAGGCGTTTCAGGACCCGCGGGTCGGGCAGGCGCTGAAGGTGACCCTCCTGTACGGCGTGATCAGCGTGCCGCTGCAGACCGCGCTCGCCTTCGTGGTCGCGCTGCTGCTGAACGCCGAACTGCCGGGGATGCGGTTCTTCCGGACCATCTGGTACCTGCCGAGCCTGGTGTCCGGCGTGGCCCAGATGGTCTTGTTCCTCTGGGTGTTCAACCCGCAGTACGGGCTCGCGAACGACGTCCTCGCGAAGGTTGGGATCGAGGGACCGGGCTGGTTCAACGACGCGTCCTGGGCGCTGCCGACGGTGATCCTGATGAGCCTGTGGACGGTCGGCGGCGCGATGGTGATCTACCTGGCCGGTCTCAAGGACGTCCCGCCGAACCTGTACGAGGCGGCAGCGATCGACGGCGCCGGCACACTGCGGATGTTCTGGCATGTGACGCTGCCGCAGATGTCGCCGATCATCCTGTTCAACGCGCTCACCGGGATCATCGGGTCGCTGCAGATCTTCACCCAGGGGTTCGTCGCGAACGGCGGACCGAAGGACTCGTTGCTGTTCTTCGTCTACTACCTGTACGACAACGCGTTCCAGAACTTCCGGATGGGCTACGCGTCCGCGCTGGCCTGGATCCTGTTCGTCGTCATCCTGGCGCTCACCACGGTGACCCTGCGGGGGAGTGCCTTCGCTGTGTATTACGAGACCGAGCTGACTACTCGTCGGAGGAAACGATGAAGCGCCGAAGTGTGCTCACCACAGTCGGCCTGTACGTCGTTCTGGTCGTCGGCTCGGTGGTGTTCGTGTACCCGTTCCTCTGGATGATCGCCACCTCGCTGCGGTCCCTGGCCGGCGTGGGCAGTTCCGGGGCGAGCGTCGTACCGGAGGAGTTCTTGTGGGACAACTACGTGCGGGCCGTGACGTCGTTCCCGTTCTGGCGGTACACGCTGAACTCGGTGCTGACCACGTTGATCCCGATCGTCGGCACGGTCTTCTCGTGCACGCTGGCCGGGTTCGCGTTCGCGCGGTTGCGGGTGCGGTTCTCGGGCCTGGTGTTCGGGGTCGTGCTGGCGACGATGCTGCTGCCGGGGGAGGTGACGATGGTTCCGCAGTTCATGCTGTTCAACAACCTCGGCATGATCGACACGCTCTATCCGCTGATCCTGCCGGCCTTCTTCGGGTCGCCGTTCTTCATCTTCCTGTTCCGGCAGTTCTTCGCGCGGATGCCGGCCGAGCTGGCCGACGCCGCGGTGGTGGACGGGTGCGGCTGGTTCCGGACCTTCTGGCTGGTCTATCTGCCGCTGGCCCGGCCGGCCGTGGTGGCGGTCTCGATCCTGCTGTTCATGGGGTACTGGAACAACTTCCTCGGACCGGCGATCTACATCAACTCCGACCAGTGGAAAACGTTGCCGCTGGCCCTGGCCGGGTTCCAGTCGGTGAACGGCACGGACACCCCGTTGCTGATGGCAACCTCGCTGCTGATCACGCTGCCCTGCCTGGTGCTGTTCTTCGCGGCGCAGAAGCACATCACGCAAGGGATTACCTTCACGGGCGGCAAGTGAGCGGTGGGTAACTGAAGGGTGCCTCAGCGTGAACGAACCATGGACACCGTTGTCAATCGCGGACTAGCGTGAAAAATCCTTCTGCCTCCGCCCTCCCGTGTGAGGCACCCGCCCCCACCACAGAAGGAGAAATCAATGGCGCGCAAGCTGTTGATGCTGTCCGGCCTGGCCAGTGTGGTCCTCGCCGTCGTCACCTACGCCGCCCCGGTGTCACTTGCCGGTGCGTCTGCGTCCCCCGCCCAAGAAACCTCCGCCCACGCTGAAGGGGCGTCGGCACCGCACGGAACTTCCGTGATTCCTACGCCCGCAGACCTTAAGGGCAAGGCGAAAGTACTGGCTCCGCCGCCTGGCGGCTGGTCGGTACCGAGTCAGCGCAACTACACCATCACGTCCTCCTGCCAGCCTTACGCAGCCGCCATTCGGCAGGGTGCCGCGGCCTGGGCAGGTCTGCGGGAAGGTGGCGGCACGCCGGTCGAGTGCCGCAACAGTTACATCACCGACTGCGGTGGCGGCGATCGTGTCGTCGGCTGCAACTGGGGCGCCGGACAGCGCATCGCCTTGTACATGGGCGGTGTGAACGACGACGCTCTGCTGGCTGCACACGAGTTCGGCCATGACTGGTACGGCCACTCGACCTTCCGCTGTGCAGGTTGGGACAGTGCGGCCCATGTGATGGCACCAAGTATCTGTAACTAGCCGGTCGATAGTGGTCCGGTCCGCACCTGCCGGCGGACCGGGACACTAGGCTCCCAGAATCCCTTGCTGGTAACCCTTTGCGACTGCCGCAGCTCGATCGTTCACATCCAGCTTGGTGAAGATGTGGCTGAGATGCGTCTTCACTGTGGCCTCGCTGATGAACAGCTCGCGGGCGATCTCCCGGTTCGACGTTCCCTTCGCGACCAGCGCCAGTACTTCACGTTCCCTTGCAGCCAACGGACTTGGGGCTGGCGACTGTACGGCGGAGACCAGCCGGGACGCGACCGCGGGGGAGAGCACCGCTCGCCCGGCCGCGGCTTCACGAACTCCGAGGAACAGCTCCTCCGGCGGAGCGTCCTTGAGCAGATAGCCCGTCGCCCCGGCCTCGATCGCCGGCACGGTGTCCGTATCGGTGTCCCACGTGGTGAGGACCAGCACCTTCGCCCGGGCGCCGCGGCGCTGCAGCTCGGCGATCGCCTCCAGACCACTGCCGCCAGGCATCCGCAGGTCCATCAGGATCACGTCCGGATCGAGCTCGGCCGCCAGCGCGACCGCCTCGACACCGTTCGACGCCTCCGCGAGCACGGTGAATCCGGGGACCGACTCGAACATCCCGCGCAGCCCGTTACGGACGACCGGGTGGTCGTCGACCAGTAGTAGCGAGATCACGTGGTTCCCCGTTCGTCGACGACCAACGGTACGCGGGCGGAGACCGCCGTACCGGATCCTGGTTCTGCTTCGATCGTGAGTGAGCCGGCGATCCGCTCGGCGCGGGCACGCATGCCGTCGAGGCCGAACCCGCCGGTGCCGGTGCGGTTCGGGAGCTCGAGTGCGTTGAACCCCACGCCGTCGTCGCGCACGTCGAGTGTCACCTCGCCGTCCATGAAGCTGAGGGTGACGCCGACCCGGGAGGCGTTCGCGTGTTTGCCGACATTCGCGAGTGCCTCTTGGGTGATCCGAAGCAGAGTTGCGGAGATCTCGCCGTGCAGCTGCTGGGCGATCCCGGTGACGGTCAGTTCGGTCGGTACGCCGGTCCGCTCCGTCCACTGGTCGACCGTTTTGCGCAGCGCCTCCGGGAGACCGTCGTACGAGAGTCCTTGCGGAGCGAGGTTCTGGACCGAGCGGCGGGCCTCGCCGAGACTGTGCCGGGCGAGGTCGGTCGCGCGGGCGATGTGGTCCTCGGCGACCTTCGGATCGGGCGTGGTCGCGACAACCTGGAGCTGGGCGATGATCCCCGTCAGGCCCTGGGCGAGCGTGTCGTGGATCTCCGCGGCCAGCCGGCGGCGTTCGTCGGCGACCCCGGCCTCGCGAGCCTGGATGAGGAGCTGGGCATGCAGGGCGGCGTTCTCCTCATGAGCCTTCTCGAGCTCGGCGATGGTCACGGCTCGCGCCTGTGACCGCTCCTCCTCCTGCTCGGACAGCCGGCCGACGAAGCTCAGCAAGGCGTTGTTGGCCGCCAGCAGGCAGCCGAACACGATCCAGCCGATCGGCCCGTCGGTCGGGATCCCGCCGACCTGCGCGAACGAGATCGGTACCGAATGGGCGAACAGCGCGAGCCGCTGCCGACGCCGACCGCGGATGAGACTGGCGGTATCGAAGTAGCCGGCTGCCATGAAGAACGCGAAGAAGCCGTTCAGCAGCGCCAGAGTGGCGCCCATCGCCCAGCGGAGAACGAAGTAGGTCGCCGAGACCGCGTCCGGACGGGTGCGCCGACGGCCCGCCCAGGTCCACCACAGCTGGAGGACCACCAGCCCGGCGACCAGTGCGACGACGGTGCGCCGCTGCCAGGGCTCCGGCGTGATCAGGTCGGCTGTGACGATCGCCATCACGCAGGAGGCGACCAGCAGCGCGGGCGGCGCTAGCCGGGTGAACAGAGCCCGGCGCCGATCGATCGAGGTGTCGCCCGCTGCCGTCACCTCCACAGTCTGCATGAGTGCGGTCTCACTCCCACCGGAACCAGCGAACGGCCGCGGCTGACAGGACAGCCGCCCAGCCGGCCAGTACGCCGAGATGCGACCAGGCGGGCCAATCGCCGGCCGCTGCCTGGCCGAGCGCCTCGGCGGCGGCGCCGAACGGAGTGAACGTGACGATGCGCGCCATGACGTCCGGCATTGCCTGCACCGGCACCCAGACGCCGGCGGTGAACAGCGCGGGGAAGTAGGCCACGGTTCCGATCGCGGAGGCGATCTTTGCCGTGCGCGCCACAGCCGTGATCAGTGCGCCCAGAGCCAGCGCCGCGGCCGCGGTCAGCACGAGCGTGAGCGCGTAGCCGAGCGGCTGGCTCGGCAACCGGACGCCGAAGACGAGCCGGCCGATCGTCAGACAGAGCACGATCGAGGCCAGGGCAGCACCGCCCGCCAGGACCACCTGCGCCAGCAGCAGGGCCGACGGACGCACCGGAGTCGCCGACATCCGGCGCAGGATGCCGCGCTCGCGGTAGCCGGTGAGGACCGGCGGCAGCGTCTGCAGGCTCGTCGTAATCACCGACACCAGCACCAGAACCGGCACGTAGATGTCGATCAGCCGGAGGCCGCCGAGGCCCGGGTCGGCCTCGCGGAACGACGGGATGGAGCCGAGGATCACGAGCAGGATCGACGGAAAGGCCAGCCCCCAGAACAGGATGCCGGGTTCACGCCCGAAGAGCCGGGTCTCGGTGCGCAGGACCGCGACGTACGGGGAAGTAGTAGTGCCAGTGCTCATGAGGTGGCTCCGGTGAGGTTCAGGAAGGCGTCGTCGAGGGTGGCGTCGGTGATGCGCAGCTGGTGCGCGGTGAGGTGCCGGCGGACGAGCAGCGCGATCACCGCGTTGACGGTCTCGTCGGTACCGCTCAGAGTGATCCGCCCGTTCTTGTGCTCGACCGAGGTGAGGGCAGGCAGAGCAGCCAGCTCCTCGTCGTCGAGCGGGCCCGACGGCGTGAACGAGATGACGGTCGCACCCGCGGACCGGGCGATCAGACCGTGTGGCGTATCGAGTGCGGTGATCCGCCCGTTGTCGATCAGGGCGATCCGGTCGCACAGGCGCTGCGCTTCCTCCATGAAGTGCGTGACCAGGAGGACCGTGACCCCGCTGGCCCGGACGTCCTCGACGATCTCCCAGGTATCGCGGCGGGCCCGTGGATCGAGCCCGGTCGTCAGCTCGTCGAGTACGACGACCCGCGGGTTGCCGATCAGCGCGAGCGCGATGAACAGCCGCTGCTTCTGGCCCCCGCTCAGTACGCCGAACCGTTTCTTCAGCATGCTGGTCAACCCGAGCCGCTCCGCGAGTGCACGCCAATCCGCCGGCCGCGGGTAGAAAGCGGCGTACAGCTCAAGGGCTTCCTGCACGGTGAGCTTCGCCTGCAACTCACTCTCCTGCAGCTGCGACCCCAGCACCCGAGTCACCGCCTCCCGGTCCCCAACCGGAT
>NZ_SMKA01000086.1 GCF_004348455.1 Kribbella albertanoniae | reverse complement strand
GGATCGACGAGCTGAACGTGTACCCGGTTCCGGATGGGGATACGGGGACGAACCTGTACCTGACCTGGGAGGCGGCGTGTGAGGCGCTGCCCGAGGGGGAGCTGACGTTTGCGGAGGCTGTGCAGGCGTTCGGGCGCGGGGCGTTGCTGGGGGCTCGCGGTAACTCGGGTGTGATCACGTCGCAGCTTGTCCGGGCCTGCGGGATGCGGCTGGCCGAGAATCTGCCGCCTGAGCGCGACACGGACGGCGTACTGGCTGATCCGCGGATGAGTGAGGCGGCCGCCCTTGCCGATGCGCTCACGTACGCCGCTGATGCCGCGTACGGCGCGGTCGCGGAACCGGTCGAGGGGACCATGCTCACCGTGGCCCGCGCGGCGGCCAACGGGGCGATGAGTGCGGCGAACGACGGGAAGGGCCTGGCCGACGTGTGTCTGGCCGCGGTCGCGTCCGCGCGGCTGGCGCTCACCAGGACGACCGAGCAGCTCGACGTGCTCCGGCGGGCGGGGGTGGTCGATGCCGGAGGAGCGGGGCTGGTCGTGATCCTCGGGGCGATGGAGTCCGTGCTCACCGGGCGGACCGTGACGATCGACGTACCGGCCCGGGTCGAACCGCAGGAGGTTGCGGGCGACCTCAACCCCGAAGGGCCGGCGTACGAGGTGATGTACCTGCTGGACGCCGCTGACGAGGCTGTCGCGGACTTCCGGCGTGAGCTGGCAGCCCTGGGTGACTCGGTCGTCGTGGTCGGCGGAGACGGCCTCTGGAACGTCCACGTCCATGCCGACGACGTCGGTGCCGCGATCGAAAGAGGGATCGCGATCGGCCGGCCGCACCGGATCCGCGTCACACACTTCGCCGACCAGCCGCACCACGAGCCGCCGCCGGGCCGGGCTGTGATCGCGGTCGCCGCTGGTGATGGGTTGGCCGCGCTGTTCGCCGAGTCCGGCGCGAAGGTTGTGGTCGGCGGACCCGGCCGGCGGTGCTCGACCGGCGAACTGCTGACCGCGATCGAGAAGTCGCAGGCAGCCGAGATCGTCCTGCTGCCGAACGACAAGGACTCCATCGCGGTCGCCGAGGCCGCTGCGACGGCGGCTCGGCAGGATGGAATCCGGGTCGCCGTGATTCCGACCCGGGCTCAGGTCCAGGGGCTGGCGGCGATCGCCGTACACGATGCTGCGGCCAGCTTCGACGACGACGTGGTGCATCAATCCGCGGCTGCTGGGCAGACCCGGCACGGCGCCGTCACGATCGCAGTGAAGGACGCTTACACGATGGCCGGCCGATGCCGGGTGGGCGACGCATTGGGCGTTGTCGACGGTGATTTCGCCCTCATCACCGAAGACCTGACCGAGGCCGCGATCGGCGTCGTCGATCGGCTGCTGGGCGGTGGCGGCGAGCTGCTGACCATCGTCACCGGACGCGACGCGGACCCGGAATTGGCCGCCGCGATCGAGCGGCACGTGCGTCGGCATCGCAAAGATGTCGATGTCGTGGTGTACGACGGAGGGCAAGACAGGTACCCGTTGTTGATCGGGGTCGAATGAAGACTGATATGGACCGCAAGCTCCGAGACTTCGTCGGAGCCAAGACGGCCAAGACTTTCGCGGACGTGCTCGACATCGAGACGGTCGGCGAACTGCTGCGCCACTATCCGCGGCGGTACCTGAGGAAGGGCGAACTGACGCCCTTCGACGAGCTCGAGGTCGGTGACCAGGCAACGGTCAACGGCCGGGTCAAGAAGGTCACCGTCCGCTCGCTCGACACCAAGGCCGAGATCCCGCTCGTCGAGGTCTCGAAGTGGAGCCGGCGCAAGACGCTGACCAAGGTCGTGGTCACCGACGGCAAACACGATCTGGAGCTGGCGTTCTTCAACCAGCCCTGGCTCGCCACCAAGCTGACGCCCGGTACGGCGGCGCTGTTCTGGGGCGAGGTGACGATGTTCCGCGACATCATGCAGCTCAAGGGCCCGGGCACCGAGATCCTCGACGACGAGGACCTCACCGAGGCCGAGATCGAACGCCGGGCCCGGCCGTTCCGCCCGCTCTACCCGGCGACCGCGAAGTTGCCCACCGCAACGATCGAGCGCAGTATCAAGATCGTTCTGGACAACCTCGGCGAGGATCTCGAGGACCCGGTGCCGGAGCTGATCCGGCGCAAGGAGAAGCTGCTCGGCCTGGTCGAGGCGTTGCAGAAGGTGCATCTGCCGGACACCGAGAAGGACATCAGCGACGCCCAGAACCGGTTCCGGTTCGAGGAGGCGCTGGTGATGCAGACGATCCTCGCGCAGCGCCGCGCAGTCACCGACGCGCTGAAGGCGGTCGCCCGGCCGCGGACGGCCGGTGGCTTGCTGGACGAATTCGACAAGCGGCTGCCGTTCTCGCTTACCGACGGTCAGGCCGAGGTGGGCGAGGAGATCTTCGCCGACCTGGAGCGGCCGCATCCGATGCACCGGTTGCTGCAGGGCGAGGTCGGTTCCGGCAAGACCGTGGTGGCGCTGCGGGCGATGCTGTCGGTGGTCGACAACGGCGGTCAGGCCGTGTTGCTGGCGCCGACCGAGGTGCTCGCCACCCAGCACCACAAGACGCTGACCAGGATGCTCGGTGACCTGGCTGAGCAGGGCATGCTCGGCGGTGCGGACCACGCCACCAAGGTCGGGCTGCTGACCGGTTCACTGAACGCGGCAGCCCGCCGTACGGCGATGTTGGACGCTGCGAGTGGGGCCGCCGGGATCGTGGTCGGGACGCACGCGTTGCTCGAGGACAAGGTGCAGTTCGCCGATCTCGGGCTTGTCGTGGTTGACGAGCAGCACCGGTTCGGGGTCGAGCAGCGGGCCGCGCTGAGCGCGAAATCGGGTGACAACACGCCGCACGTGCTGGTGATGACGGCGACCCCGATCCCGCGGACGGTCGCGATGACCGTGTTCGGCGACCTCTCGGTGTCGACGCTGACCGAGCTGCCGGCCGGGCGTTCGCCGATCCAGTCCTCCGTCGTACCGGCCAAGCAGAGGCCGGACTGGCTGGAGCGGGCCTGGGCGCGGGTCCGCGAGGAGGTCGGCAAGGGCCATCAGGCGTACGTCGTCTGCCCGCGGATCGGTGACGACGTGAAGAACGCGGCCGACGAGGAAGGCGACCTGGCGGACGGGGACGAGGCGCTGGACGAGCGAAGCGAGAAGACGCTGGCAAGGCCACCGATCTCGGTGGTGCAGGTGTCCGAGGCGCTCGGCGAGATCCTGCACGACCTGCGGGTGGAGATCCTGCACGGCCGGTTGCCGGCCGACGAGAAGGACGCGGTGATGACCCGGTTCGCAGCCGGCGAGGTCGACGTACTGATCGCGACCACGGTGATCGAGGTCGGCGTCGACGTACCGAATGCCTCGACGATGGTGATCATGGACGCCGACCGGTTCGGCATCTCGCAGTTGCACCAGCTGCGCGGCCGGGTCGGCCGGGGCAAGGTGCCCGGGTTGTGCCTGCTGGTTACTGACCTGTGGGAGAGCTCGAGGTCGTACCAGCGGTTGTCCGCGGTGGCGTCGACGACGGACGGGTTCGAGTTGTCCCGGATCGATCTGGAGACCCGCCGCGAGGGCGACGTACTGGGCGTTGCGCAGTCCGGCAAGCGGAGCAGCCTGAAGCTGTTGAGCGTGCTGCGGGACGAGGAGCTCATCTTCACCGCCCGCCACGTGGCCCAGTCCCTGGTCTCGGTCGACCCCGAGCTGGCCGACTACCCAGCCCTACGGTCCTTCGTGCAGAGCGCGCTGGAGTCCGAATCAACCGAGTACCTGGAGAAAACATGACGCGGGTGATCGGGGGAGTAGCGGGCGGCAGGCGGATCGCCGTACCGGCGGGGGACGGGACGCGGCCGACGACGGATCGGACCCGGGAGGCGTTGTTCTCGTCGCTGGAGGCGGAGTTCAGTAGCTTCGACGGAGTCAACGTGCTCGACCTGTACGCCGGTTCCGGGGCGATCGGGTTGGAGGCGCTGTCGCGCGGTGCGGCCAAGGTCGTGCTGGTCGAGTCGGACCGGAAGGCGGCCGAGGTGATTACGGCGAACATCAAGGTCGTCGGGCTGCCCGGGGTCACGGTGCTGACGCGGCCGGTGGAGAAGCTCGCCGCGGGGGAGCCCCTGGCCGAATTCGACCTGCTGTACGCCGATCCGCCGTACAAGCTGGACACAGTCGAGCTGCAGGACGTGCTGGTCGCCCTGGCCGCGAGCGGCTGGCTCGCGCCGGACGCCTTCGTGGTGGTCGAGCGCGGGAAGCGGGAGCCGTGGGAGTGGCCGGAGGGGTTCGCCGCGCTGCGCGACCGCAAGTACGGCGAAGCGCGTCTTTGGTACGGTCACCGGCATGGCTAAGGCTGTGTTCCCGGGCACGTTCGACCCGCCCACGATCGGCCACCTGGATGTGATCACCCGCGCGGCCGGTGCCTTCGAGGAGCTGATCGTCGCGGCCGGGGTGAACCAGTCCAAGAAGCGGCTGTTCAGCGACGCCGAGCGGGTCGAGATGCTGACCGAGCTCGCCGAGCCGTTCCCGAACGTCCGGATCGCCCCCTTCGACGGTCTGCTCGTCGACTTCTGCACCGAGCAGGGCGCGAGTGTGATCGTGAAGGGCCTGCGGACCGCGGCCGACTACGACTACGAGCTCCAGATGGCCCATCTGAACCGCCGGATGACCGGGGTCGACACGGTCTTCCTGCCGAGCGCGCCAGAGCATGGGTTCATCTCCTCGAGCTGGGTCAAGGAGATCGCGAAGCTCGGCGGTGACGTATCCTCGTTCCTGACGCCGGGTGTTCACGCACGGTTACTGGCAAAACACCGATAGGCCCCGAATTGGGTGTCGGGCCGGGTAGTTGATAATGTGGTCTACCGGTCTCGCTGAGACCGAGATTTATGCCTGCCCACGCCTGAAAGGGATGTCCTGAGCGTCTTGGATCCGCGGTCCCCACTCGTGATCGACACGCACGAGCTGTCACGCCGCGCCGGGTCCCAGCGCGAAGTCTCCTTCACGGCCGCAGCACCGGCAGATCTCGGTATCGACGTGATCGGCGTCCCCGAGGGCGACCAGATCCAGTTCGATCTCCGGCTGGAATCGGTTGTCGAAGGGGTTCTCGTCACCGGATCGGCCACCGGCCGGCTGGTCGGGGAGTGCGCGCGGTGCCTGGTCGATATCGAGGACGAGTTCCTCGCTGACGTCCAGGAGCTGTACGTCTACCCGGAGAGCGAGGCCGAGCCGGACGAGGCCAGCCGGATGGAGGGCGATCTGATCGACCTCGAGCCGGCGCTGCGGGACCAGGTGGTGCTTGCGCTGCCGTTCCAGCCGCTGTGCACGGACGACTGTCCGGGACTGTGCCCCGAGTGTGGGGTGCGCCTGGTGGAGGAGCCCGGTCACAAGCACGAGGACGGGAGCGACCCACGGTGGGCCGCCCTGGGCGGACTGCTCCAGAACGACCAGCAAGACAACTGAACATCGAACACACGCACACCAGCCGGCCGGGTCAACCAGCCCCCGGCCGAACCGAGGAGTCATAACCGTGGCCGTTCCGAAGCGGAAGATGTCGCGCAGCAACACCCGCAACCGCCGGGCTCAGTGGAAGACCACTGCGCCGGCGCTGGTGACCTGCGTGAACCCCGCCTGCCGCGCCAAGCACCTGCAGCACACCGTTTGCCCCACCTGCGGCCAGTACGGCGCGAAGGGCGAGCGTCGCCAGGTCGTCGAGAGCTAAACGGCACCTATCAGTGAATTCATCAGTCGACGCCGGGCCTGACCCGGCGCATGGGGGGCTCTACGCCGAGCTGAACGAACGGCTCGGCGTAGCGCTGGCTGACAATTTGCTGGAGCACGCCTTCACCCACCGCTCGTTCGCGTACGAGAACGGTGGGTTGCCGACCAACGAGCGGCTGGAGTTCCTGGGGGACTCGGTGCTCGGAGTCATCGTCACGGAGTCGCTGTTCCGCAACCATCCGGACCTTTCCGAGGGACGGCTGGCGAAGCTGCGCGCCGCCGTGGTCAACATGCGTGCCCTCGCGGGGGTCGCGCGTGAACTCAAACTGGGCAAGTACTTGCGGCTCGGCCGCGGGGAGGAAGCCACCGGCGGCCGGGACAAGTCGTCGATCCTGGCCGACTGCGTCGAGGCGCTGATCGGTGCCGTCTACCTGGATCGCGGGTTCGAGACCGCGGGCCTGGTCGTGCACAGGCTGTTCGACGACCTGATGGAGTCCTCGGCCCGGCTCGGTGCCGGCCTGGACTGGAAGACGTCGCTGCAGGAGCTGGTCGCCCAGCTCGGCGTCGGCGTCCCGGAGTACGTGATTGCCGAGTCCGGTCCCGACCACGCCAAGACGTTCGAGGCGCGGGTCCGGATCGGGGCCGACACCTACGGTCACGGCATCGGCCGGAGCAAGAAGGAAGCCGAGCAGCAGGCCGCCGAGACCGCCTGGAAGGCCCTGCGCGCAGCGCATCCCGACAGCACGGACCCCTCTCAGCAGCCGTAGTATCTGCGAGTGCCCGAGCTTCCTGAGGTAGAGGTGGTCCGTCGCGGTCTGGCGGACTTCACCACCGGCCGGACGATCGACGCGGTCGACGTCCTGCACCCCCGTCCGGTACGGCGTCATCTCGCCGGGCCGGACGATTTCGTCGCCCGGCTCAAGGGGCAGGTGTTCGCGGAGCCGGCCCGGCGCGGGAAGTACCTCTGGCTGCCGCTCACCTCGGGTGACGCGGTCCTCACCCACCTCGGAATGAGCGGCCAGTTCAAGGTCCAGCCGGTCGGCGCGCCGGACGAAGCCCATCTGCGGGTCCGGATCCGCTTCGCCGACGACGGTGGAGAGGTCCGGTTTGTGGACCAGCGGATGTTCGGTGGTCTGTCCTATTCCGAGGGCGGTGCCGAGCTGCCCGCCGAGATCGCCCACATCGCCCGGGACCCGTTCGATCCTCTGTTCGACGCGGAGGCCGCAGCGGCCGCGCTCCGGCGCCGCAAGACCGGTCTGAAGCGGGCGCTGCTGGACCAGACCGTCGTCAGCGGGATCGGCAACATCTATGCCGACGAAGCGTTGTGGCGCGCGAAGCTGCACTACGCGCGGGCGACCGATTCGCTGAAACCCTTGCAGGCAAGGGAAATTCTCCGGCACGCCCACGAGGTGATGGCCGAGGCACTGGACGTCGGCGGCACCAGCTTCGATGCCCTGTATGTCAACGTGAACGGGGAATCGGGCTATTTCGAACGCGGTCTGAACGTCTACGGTCAGGAGGGTTCACCGTGCCCCCGGGACGGCCGTCCGATCCGCCGCGAGCCGTTCATGAACCGTTCGTCGTTCCGCTGTCCGAGATGCCAGCCGGTTCCGCGGCTCGTCCGCTGGTGAGCGAGGTATTGTTAATAAGTGTGGCCCAGGTTGACCGCCCGCCGTACGGGTGTCACTCTGAAAGACGGTACACATTTTCAGCGCTCCCCATCGCGATCTGAGCAGGGGTGCGCACCCGGCCAGAACCCTTCCGGAGGACAGCACAATGGCCAAGGCTCTTTTAGGGCACCTTGGAGGCACTGACCCGCGCATGCTTGAGCAGGTTCGTCTGCTCAACCGGCGTGTCGCCGATCTGGAGGCGCACGTGATGCGCCTGCAGGCAGAGAACGACCATCTCGTCGCACAGGTCCACGAGGGCCGGCTGCTGACAGTCGACGAGGCTCTGCGCACTCCTGCCACGGTCTGACGACCCTGGTCGCGACCCACGCCGGTCGCACCTGTTACAACCGCACGTCGAAACATTGGCATGAAGACGGCGGTGGCCCCCGTCCGGGCCCCGCCGCTCGCGCGTGCCTTTAAATGTTGTGGTCTTGAATGTTGTGCTCCCACACCCATCTGCCTGCCGCTCCGACCGGTAGGCCTGCGCGGTTTCGCGTCCGGCACTTTGTAGACTGGGCGGCGGAACTACTTCCCCGGGTAGCGACAGCGTTACGAGTTGCGACGGTTCCTTCGGTATCGTCTGTCCTTTCACGGGTTGGAGAGCATCGCTTTGTATCTGAAGAGCATGACGCTCCGAGGCTTCAAGTCGTTCGCGTCGGCCACGACGATGAACTTCGAACCGGGGATCACCTGCATCGTCGGCCCGAACGGCTCCGGGAAGTCCAATGTCGTCGACGCCCTCGCCTGGGTGATGGGTGAGCAGGGCGCCAAGTCGCTGCGTGGCGGCAAGATGGAGGACGTCATCTTCGCCGGCACCTCCGGCCGCTCGCCGCTGGGCCGCGCCGAGGTGGTGCTGACCATCGACAACACCGACGGCGCGCTCCCGATCGAGTACGCCGAGGTCACGATCAGCCGGACGATGTTCCGCAACGGCGGCTCGGACTACCAGATCAACGGCCAGAGCTGCCGGCTGCTGGACGTCCAGGAGCTGCTCAGCGACTCCGGCATCGGCCGCGAGATGCACGTCATCGTCGGCCAGGGCCAGCTCGACTCGATCCTGCGCGCGACCCCGGAGGGCCGCCGCGGCTTCGTCGAGGAGGCCGCCGGTGTCCTCAAGCACCGCAAACGTAAAGAGAAGGCGATCCGGAAGCTGGAGGCCACCGAGGGCAACCTGCACCGGCTCGGAGACCTGATCCAGGAGATCCGCCGCCAGCTGAAGCCGCTCGGGCGCCAAGCAGAAGTAGCACGGCGCGCGGTGACGATCCAGGCCGAGGTCCGCGACGGCCGGGCCCGGTTGCTGGCCGACGACATCGTCCAGGCCCAGTCCGCGCTCGAGGCCGAGCTGGCCGACGAGGCCCGGATGACAGAGCGCCGTACCGAGATCGAGGCCAAGCTGCGCGAGGCGCGCGACCTGGAGGCCGAGCTCGAGGAGGCGCTCCGCGAGGACGCGCCGGCGCTGCAGGCCGCGCAGGACACCTGGTACCAGCTGTCCGGGTTCGGCGAGAAGATCAAGGGCACCGCCCGGATCGCCGCCGACCGGATCCGCTCGTTGAACGACGAGGCCGACGACGGCCCGCGCTCCGGGCGGGACCCCGAGGAGCTCGAGCTCGAGGCGGCCCGGGTGCGCGAGACCGAGGCGCAGATCGAGGCCGAGGTCGAGGCACACTCCGAGCTGCTGGCCGAGGCCGTCGAGCGCCGTCAGGTGCTGGAGAACCAGGAGGCCGAGGAGGAGCGCCGGATTTCCGCGCTGATCCGGGCCGCCTCCGACCGGCGTGAGGGCCTGGCCCGGCTGACCGGTCAGGTGAACGCGCTGAAGAGCCGCGCGGCCGCCGCCGAGTCCGAGATCGGCCGACTCGCCACGAACATGAACGAAGCCGAGGCCCGAGCGGCCAAGGCTCAGCACGACTTCACCGCGCTGGAGACCCAGGTCGCGGGCCTGGATGCCGGCGAGCGCGGCCTCGACGATCAGTACGAGGCAGCCCAGTCGGTTCTGGACGAGCTGGATGAGCGGCTGGCCAAGCTGCGCGCCGAGGAGCGGGACGCCGAGCGTGAGCGGACCGGTCTGAGCGCCCGCAAGGAGGCGCTGGAGCTGGGCCTGAACCGCAAGGACGGCGCTGGCGCGTTGCTGGCCGCCTCCGAGCAGGTCAACGGCCTGATGGGTTCGGTCGCCGCGCTGCTGAGCGTGCGCTCCGGGTACGAGACGGCCATCGCGGCTGCTCTCGGTGAGGCCGCTGACGCGGTCGCCATCACCCACGCGGACGCCGCGCTGGCCGCGGTCGGCCACCTGAAGGAGCATGACCTCGGCCGCGCCGGGATGCTGCTGGGCGACGCTCCGGCCGACGACTACTCGAGCTGGCCGACCCTCCCGTACGGCGCCCTGTACGCCGTCGACGTCGTCGAGTGCCCGCAGAACCTGCGCCCCGCACTGCGCCGACTGCTCCGCAAGGTCGCGATCGTGGAGGACGTTCCGGCGGCCCAGTCGCTGGTCCGCGGCCTCCCCGACGTCACCTGCTCGACGCGGGCGGGCGACGTACTGGGTGCACACTTCGCGTACGGCGGATCTGACGCGGCCCCGAGCCTGATCGAGGTGCAATCGGCGGTCGACGAGGCCGCAGAGAAGCTGATCGAGGCCACGGCGCGTAGTGAGCGGCTGCGGTTCGAGCTGTCCGGGATGGAGGACGAGCGCTCCCGGCAGAAGGAGTCCGTCGAGATCACGCTGGCCCGGCTGCACGAGTCGGATGCCGCGATGGCGGCCGTGGCCGAGCAGCTCGCGCACTTCGGGTCGCTGGCCAAGGCGTCCCGTGGCGAGGCGCAGCGGATGGCCGAGGCGATCGCCGCGGCCGAGGCCGAGCGCGACAAGAACCTGTCCGGTCTGGCCGAGCTCGAAGAGCGGCTGAACGATGCGGAGATGTTCGACGAGGACGGCGACGAGCCCGACACGTCGACCCGCGACCAGCTCTCCGAGGCCGCCAAGGCCGGGCGTGCTGCTGAGATGGAGGCGCGGCTCGCGCTGCGCACCACCGAGGAGCGGGCCCGGGCGCTGTCCGGCCGGGCCGACCAGCTGGAGCGTGCAGCTCGGCAGGAGCGCGAGGCACGTGCCCGTGCAGTCGCCCGTGCTGCTCGCCGGGCCCGTCAGTCCGAGGCTGCGCAGGCTGTCCATCTGGCGACCGGCCACGTGCTGGCTCGGTTGGAGACCTCGCTGCAGCTGGCAGCGAGCGAGCGTTCCGCGATCCAGGCGCAGCGGGCCGACCGGGAGCAGGCGCTCTCGCAGGCCCGGTCCGCCACCCGCAACCTGAGCTCCGAGCTGGAGCAGCTGACCAACACCGTCCACCGCGACGCGCTGGCCCGGGCCGAGCAGAAGATGCGGCTCGAGCAGCTGTACGAGAAGGCGCTCGGTGAGCTGGGCATCGCGGTCGACGCGCTCATCGCGGAGTACGGTCCTGATCAGCTGGTGCCGCCGCTGCCCAAGGACGGCGACGACAACACGCTGGAGCTCGAGGGTGAGCCCTTCGACCGCGCCAAGGTCGAGAAGCGGCTCAAGTCCGCCGAGCGCTCCCTGGGCCAGCTGGGCCGGATCAACCCGCTCGCGCTCGAGGAGTTCGACGCGATGGAGGAGCGGCACCGCTTCCTGTCCGAGCAGCTCGAGGACCTGCGCAAGTCCCGCCGAGACCTGATGGATATCGTCAAGGAGGTCGACGACCGCGTCGAGCAGGTTTTCACCGAGGCCTACCGCGACGTCGAGATCGCCTTCCAGCACGTCTTCAGCCGGCTCTTCCCCGGCGGCGAAGGCCGCCTGATCCTCACCGACCCCGACGACATGCTGGCCACCGGCATCGACGTCGAGGCCCGCCCACCCGGCAAGAAGGTCAAGCGGCTATCGCTGCTGTCCGGTGGCGAACGCTCCCTGGTTGCGGTCGCCTTCCTGGTCGCCCTCTTCAAGGCCCGCCCCTCGCCCTTCTACATCCTGGACGAGGTCGAGGCGGCCCTCGACGACACCAACCTCGGCCGCCTCCTGGAGATCTACGAAGAGCTCCGCGAGAACAGCCAGCTCCTGGTCATCACCCACCAGAAGCGCACCATGGAGGTCGCCGACGCCCTCTACGGCGTCACCATGCGCGGCGACGGCGTCTCCGCAGTGATCTCCCAACGAATCAGAGAACCCGAGCCGGTCTAGCCGGCTCCGGTCACTAGCCCAACCACATCACTTCCCAAATCTGGTGCGGGTCGTCTTCGGCGCAGCGGGTCAACGTGGCCGGCGTACGGTCGGCGTACGAGGCGAACTGGAGGCAGCCATCGCCGCTGCCGACGCTGCGCAGCAGCACGATCGGGCCATTCGGGAGCTGCTCCTCGACCCACTGCTGACTGAGACGCCCATCGCAGGTAGTCAGCACCGCCTGCCCACCGTTCTGATACGAGGTCAGGTCCAGACATCCGTTGCCGGCTCCCTTGTTCCGGAGCAGGCCGTTGTCCAGCAGAGTCCATTTCTGGCTCAGCACAGTCCCGTTGCAACGAGCCAAGAAGACCGGCGAGCCGTTGGCGTAGCTGCCTAGGTCGAGGCAGCCGTTGCCGCTGCCTTGGTTCATGTAGAGGAACGCGAAGTCGTCGTCCGCGGCGGCTGGCAGCACCCCGGTCACTGCGGCCATCGCCGCGACCACCGCCAGCTTGATCAACCGGCGGACCGTTCTGCGTACAGGCATCTGCTCCCTTTCGATAGCTGTTGGCGGACATTCAGGCACGCCTCATCGCTCCCGCACAACACATTCAGGCGTACTCGAAAGGGCCTGGCGCGCCGTGTCTCGGTGGGCGAAGCTGGTCTTGCAATCTTTGAGACGACCGGTCATATTGGGGGCATGGCCAGGCGGAGTATGCGGGAGGAGATCCTTGAGTCCGGGGTGCAGTTGTTCCTGGAGCGGGGGTTCAATGCGGCGGCGGTGAAGGACATCACTGACCGGGCGGGGGTGCCGAAGGGGTCGTTCTACAACCACTTCGAGAGCAAGGAAGCACTGGCCGAGGTGGCGTTGGAGCGGTACGGCGAGACGCGGCGGATGGGGGATCTGGCGGATCGGTCGGTGCCTCCGGTGGAGCGGATGCGCCGGCATTTCGAGTTCCTGCGGGACGAGTTGCCGGAGTTCACCAAGGGGTGCATGTACGGGAACTTCGGGGCTGAGGTCGTCGACCACAGTGAGCCGTTGCGCAAGCGGGTGAAGGGCGGCTGGGAGTACTGGGCCGACCAGTTGGCCGCGGCGGTTGCGCAGGGTCAGTCCGAGGGGACGATTCGGGCGTCGCTCGATCCGCAGCAGGCTGCCTATTACCTGACCAGCGCCTGGGAGGGCACGTTGCTCCGGGCGCGGGCGGACAAGTCCGCCGAGGCCTTCGAGATCTTCTTCGCGGTCACGTTCGACGCGTTGCTGGCCTGACTTTCAGCCGTCCTCGGACGAGGGCGGCTTTCTTTTGACCAATCCAAGATGACCGACCGTCTTAGAGGAGAACCATGACTACCTATCGCGCGATCGAGGCGCTCGACGGCGCCTTCACGCAGGTCGAGCGCGAACTGTCCGCACCCGGCGCCGGCCAGGTCCGGATCCGGGTCGAGGCCTGCGGTGTCTGTCACAGCGACGTCCTGGGCGTGCACAACCTGAGCAGCAGCCGCCCAGCCGGTACGCCGATCGTCCCGGGCCACGAGGTGGTCGGGTGGATCGACGCGGTCGGTGCCGGGGTCGAGACCTGGACCGTCGGACAGCGCGTCGGCGTCGGCTTCCTGGGCGGGCACTGCGGTGTCTGCGCGAACTGCCGCGCCGGTGATTTCGTGTTCTGCACCAATCAGCCCGTCACCGGCGACACCATCGACGGCGGATACGCCGAGTACCTCACCGCACCGGCGAGCGGACTGGTCGCCGTACCGGATGAGTGGGATGCGGCGGAAGCAGCGCCGCTGCTGTGCGCGGGCATCACGGTGTTCAACGGCCTGCGCAAGGGTGCGGCCGGCCCGGGTGGGCTGGTCGCCGTCCAGGGCATCGGCGGGCTTGGGCACCTCGCGATCCAGTACGCCGCCAAGCTCGGCCTGCACGTGGTGGCGATCGCCCGCGGTGTGGACAAGCGCGAACTGGCGCTCAAGCTCGGCGCGACCGACTACATCGACAGCTCGGCCGTCGACCCGGGCAAGGCGCTGCAGGAGCTTGGTGGTGCCCAGGTGATCATCGCGACCGCGGCCAGTGGCGCGTCGATGTCACCGCTGGTCGAGGGGCTCGGTCTGCGCGGCAAGTTGATCGTTGTCGGTGCGGCCGCCGACCCGATCGAGGTCACGACCGGCGCGCTGATCTTCGGCGGCCGTTCGATCGAGGGGTCGCTCACCGGCACCCCGAGCGAGAACGAGGAGAACCTCGCGTTCGCCCTCGCGCACGACGTGCGGCCGATGGTCGAGCGGGTCCCGCTCGAGCAGGCCGCGGCGGCCTACGCCCGGATGATGTCCGGCGCGGCCCGGTTCCGGATGGTTCTCACGACAGGAGCAGCACGATGAAGGTTGTACTGAAGGCACTCGGCGAGCTGCTCGACAACTCCGTCCTCGAAGCCGCCGCCGGCCCGGCCGGGCCCGGCGAGGTGCTGGTCGCGATCGAGGCGGCCACGATCAACCCGGTCGACTCGATGCTTGCCTCCGGCAACTATGGCTACCAGGTGCAGGTGCCGTTCGATCTCGGGACCGAAGGCATCGGCTGGGTGACCCAGGTGGGCGAGGCTGTCGATCCCGCGCTGCACGGACGCCGGGTCCTGATCCTGCCGAACTACGAGCAGGGCACCTGGGCCGACCAGGTCGTGGTGAAGGCGGCGAACGTCGTACCGATCCCGGACGGTGGCGATCCGTTGCAGCTGGCAATGGTCGGCACCAACCCGTTGACCGCCCACCTCGCCCTGACCAAGTTCGTCGATCTGAAGCCGGGTGACTGGATCGGCCAGAACCTGGGCAACTCCGCGGTCGGGCAGTACGTGACCGCGCTGGCGAAGCACGCAGGCCTCAAGATACTCAGCGTCGTACGGCGACCTGAAGCCGCGGAGGGACTGGAGTCCGATGTGGTCCTGGTGGACGGTGACGACCTCAGTGGGCGCATCCGATCCGCACTGGGGACGGACCGGTTCGAGCTGGTGCTGGACGGCGCAGGGGACTCGACAGTCGGCGCACTGGCGCAGTGGGCTGCCTTTGGCGGCACTGTGGTCAGCTACTCGTCAGTGACCGGTTTGGCCCCGGCCGTCGGCCTGGGTGATCACATCTACCAGCAGCTACAGCTGCGCGGCCTCTGGATCCCCAACTGGCTTGAGCAGGCGCCGCGCAGTGAGATCGAGGAGACGTACGGCGAACTGGCCCAGCTGACCGTTGACGGCGTACTGCGGGCGCGGGTCGCGGCGACCTACCCCGTGGCGGAGTTCGCCAAGGCAGTGCAGCACTCCCGGCAGCCGGACCGCTCCGGCAAGGTACTGCTCAGGCCGTGATGTCTTGGCTCATCACGTGATTGAACCGCTGGCTGGATCGCCACGTATGGCAGGTGTTCAACGGACATTCCGAGGAGGACCTGATGATGCGTGTAGCCGGTGTGGTGGGAGCGATCGTGCTGGGGCTGGGTGCGCTGACCGCTTGTGGTGACGACACGAGCGCGGGGAGCAACCCGAGCACCAGTACGTCGCAGTCCGCAGCTCAGTTGAAGACTGCGGACAGTGGGCTCGGCAAGATCCTTGTCGATGGCAACGGACGGACCGTGTACGTGTTCGACAAGGACACGGCCGGCAAGTCCAACTGTGAGGGGGACTGTCTGGCCAAGTGGCCGGCGGTGGCGGCCGGTGACACCACTCCGACGCTCGAGGGTGTGGAGGTCTCGACGATCACCCGGTCCGACGGCAGCAAGCAGCTGGCGGTCGGGGGACTGCCGGTCTACCTGTTCGCCGGTGACTCCAAGGCCGGTGAGACCAAGGGACAGGCTGTCGGCGGCGTCTGGTGGGTGGTCGGCCCGGACGGCAAGAAAATCACCGCACAGCCGTCGAATGATGGCAACTCCGGCTACTGAGTACTTCCTCGGCTGGGCACCCGCTATCGTTCCGACGGTGAGTGCCAACCAGGGTCCGGACGCGGCCGAGACGTTCGTCCGCGCCCTGTACGCCGAGCACGGTCGCAGCGTGCTCGCGTATGCGACCCGGCTGACCGGCGACCGGGCCGCGGCGGAGGACGTCGTACAGGAGACGCTGGTCCGGGCGTGGAAGCATGCAGACGACCTGGATCAGTCCAAAGGCTCGGTGCGCGGCTGGCTGCTGACGGTGGCGCGCAATCTCGTCACAGACCGGGCCAGAGCGCGAGCAGCGCGACCTGTCGAGGTGGCGGACGTGGTTGACCGGCCTCCGGTCGAGCGGGATCACTCCGAGGCAGTGGTGAACACCATGGTGGTGCTGGGTGCCCTGGATCAGGTGTCACCCGAGCACCGCGAGGTGCTGGTCGAGCTGTACTACCGGGGCCGCTCAGTAGCCGAGGCGGCCAAAGAGCTCGGGGTGCCGCCGGGTACCGTGAAATCGAGAACGTACTACGCCCTCCGAGCTGTGCGCGCGGTGCTGGCCGGACACAACGGGGAGGTGGCCCGATGAGTGAGCACGACTACTCGCAACTGGGCGCTTACGCGTTGGGTGCACTGGATCCCGTCGAGAGCCGTGAGGTGGACGAGCACCTGGCCACCTGTGCCGAGTGCCGGGCCGAGCTGGCTGAGCTCGAGGAGATGAAGGAGTTCCTCGGCGAGGTGCCGCCGGAGGCGTTCCTGGACGGGCCGCCCGATGACGGTGACCTGCTCCTGCAGCGCACGCTCCGCGAGGTGCGCGAGACTCCTGCCCGCAAGAGCAGGTGGAAGCCATGGCTCCTGGCTGCGGCCGCAGTGGTCGTGGTGGCCGGTGTGCTGGGTGGCGGCGTACTGATCGGTCGTCAGACCGTCGAGCAGGCCGATGCGCCCGTTCCGGGCTCGAAGGTGGTCACTGCGGCGGATGCGACGACCGGTGCGACGATGACGACCACGGTGGAGCCCCGGGAGGGCTGGGCTTGGATCAAGGTCCAGATCACCGGTCTGAAGCCTGGTGACGAGTGCGTGATGCTGGTGACCGACAAGGCCGGGAAGACGTGGACTGCTGGCAGCTGGCTGATCTCGGACAAGGCTGCGCACGACGGCAGCCGCTTCGGTGGCGGCGTACTGGTGCCGCCGGACCAGGTGAAGTCGGTGGAGATCAAGACTGTGCAGGGCAAGCACGTGGTCACCACGACGGTCTGAAACCTTCTTGCGGCGCACGAGAGGATGGACTCGTGGCTACCTCCGCAGACGACCTCAGAGCCCGTCGTAAGTCCGCCAGCGAGAACTGTGACCGCTGGCTGTCACAGGTGTGGGTGCCAGCGCCGGAGCGGTTGCGGCGGCTGGCCGAGGCTGCCACTGAAGAGAAGTACGACAGCTACGGCCACGGTGGTGACATCGAGGCCGTGGAGCAGGAGGTCGCCGAGCTGCTCGGCAAGCCGGCCGCGGTGTTCATGCCGTCCGGCATCATGGCGCAGCAGAGCGTCCTGCGCGTGTACGCCGATCGTTCGGGGAGCAAGCGGGTCGCAGTCCACGGGCAGTCGCACCTACTGGTCCACGAGCTGAATGCACTGGAGGAGGTGCACCAGCTCCGGATCGAGCGGCTCACCTCCGACCCACGGCAGCCGCGGCCGGACGAGCTGGCCGCGATTCCCGGCAAGCTCGCCGCAGTGACGCTGGAGCTGCCGCTGCGCGACCCGGGATTCCTGCTGCCGACCTGGGACGAGCTGGTGGTGTTCGCGGCCGCATGCGCAGATCGCGGCGTGCCGCTGCATCTGGACGGCGCGCGGCTCTGGGAGAGCACGCCGTACCTGGGACACAGCCTGGCGGAGATCTCCGCACTGGCGACCTCGGTGTACGTGTCCTTCTACAAGGGACTCGGCGGCTTGGCCGGTGCAGTCCTGGCCGGGCCCGAGGACCTGATCGCTGAGGCACGACGCTGGCAGCGGCGCCTCGGCGGCAACCTCTACACAATGCTCCCGTACGCCGTTGCCGCGCGCGAAGGTCTGCGCACCTCGCTCCCGCTGATGGGCGAGCTGTATGAGCGCGCGGTCGAGGTGGCGATGGCACTGCAGGGTGAGGGCTATCGCGTGGTCCCCGATCCTCCGCACACGAACTCGTTCCAGGTATACGCACCACGCGACGCGGAGGCGATGGACCTTGCCGCGGTCAACCGGATGGAGCGGACCCGCGAGTCGATCTGCGGTGGCTGGCAACCGGCCGCCGTACCGGGCTGGTCGTGGCTCGAGTTGGTGATCACTCCGCACACCCTGCAATGGCCAGTGGCCGAGATCACCAAGGCCTACGGGGAACTTTTGCGCGGCTGAGCTCGTCCACCCGATAGATGCTGGGGTCTTGTGGGGAAATCGGGGAGAGAAGTGCTGACGTTCGTTGTAACGATGGTTGTTCTGCTCGTGCTGGCCGGGCTGGTCCTGCTCGCTGTTGCCCGCGGTGAAGGCAAACACTTCGGCTAGCCTGCGGTGATGAGACAGCTCATCTTTCAGGAGTACGTCACTGTCGACGGGTACGCCGCTGATGCCGACGGCGAGGCTTCGTTCTTCGGCACGATCGGCGAGCACGAGGCTGAGGACCGGGCGACCTTCGAGCGGATCGACACCATGCTGCTCGGTGCCGAGACCTATCGGTTGTTCGCCGGCGTCTGGCCGACGCTGGAGCATCCGATCGCGCCGTTGCTGAACGCGCTGCGCAAGGTGGTCGTTTCGACGACCCTCGAGGACACTCCGTGGGGGTCGCACGAGCCGGCGACGGTGGTTCGCGACCTGGACGCTGTCCGCGCGCTGAAGGCCGAGGACGGCAAGGACATCATCCTGTGGGGGAGCATCTCGCTGTTCCACTCGCTGCTGGCCGCCGGACTCGTCGACGAGATCGAGCTGCGCGTCTGCCCGGTCCTGCTCGGCGTGGGCAGACCAGTGTTCTCCAGTCAGCAGTTGGGGCTTGAGCTGATCGAGGCACGCCCGTGGGGCGAGACCGGGGTTCTGCAGCGATTCCGGCCGACTGGCTCAGCCGCGCATCGCTGAGAGCAGGATGCCGGGCAGGTGCCGCAGCTTCCCGTCCACGGCGAACCGCGTGAGCCGCCGAGCCGTGCCCAGCGAGGTCTTGTTGGTGACGAACCACGGCGGCCGCGGTGACATTGCCGTCTCGCCCGCGCTGATCGAGCGGGGGAACGGCGTGAACGGCGCCCGGACGACGGTCTTCTGCGGCCGGTCGAAGAGCAACGCGTTGTGCACCACACCGATCCCACTCTGTACGTCGTTCGGCGTGTGACCGGGGAATGCGCCCCAGGTCGCGCGCGGACTGAGGTAGCCGACCGCGGTCCACGCGTTGATCCCGACCGTGCCGTAGCGCAGCGCGGCCACTGCCGTGTCGAGCTTCGGACCGAGCTCGCGGGCCGTCCGCGGGTGGATCAGGATGTTGGCGCCGAGCGTGCCGTGCAGCTGCTCGTTCGCGAACGTCACCGCCGAGTCCAGGAAGTCCGCGGCTGACCCGGCGGGCAGCGAGGTGGTGGCCAGCACCGGGGCGAAGAACTCGGTCGTGAACGCGTAGGCCTTCGGGTCCCCGGCGTCGATCCCGGTCACCAGCGTGCGGTTGCCGGCGAGCGTCTCCGCCTGCGGGTAGGCGTCGTTCACGCCCTGCCGCCGATCCTCGGCCCCGGGATAGTAGGCCGGCCGCTGCTCGGCGCGCGCGAGAGTGTCGCGTACGGCGGCGATCAGGGCGTCGGTGTGCTCCCAGCCGTCGGGCAGCACCAGCACCTGCGCGGCGATGCAGTTGAAGCCGCTGTTCTGCAGCTTCTGGGTGGCGATGTGCTCGGCCTGGAAGGCGATGTCGGCCTTCGACCAGGGACCCGGCACGATGATCGTCGGGCCGACGCCGCCGAGCTCCGAGGTGACCGGCTTCGGGTTGACGCGTTCGTCGCGCTCCCGACGGGCAGCGGCCTCGGGGCCGACGCCGTACACGATTGCGTCGTGGGTGCGCTCGCTGCCGGTCACGTGGATGCTGTCGACACCGGGGTGCGTGCAGAGGTACTCGCCGACCTCGGCGCCGCCGTACACGAAGCGGAGGAAGCCGTCCTCGACCAGCGGGGCGAAGATCTCCTCGAACAGCGGGCCGAGGTAGTCGTTGACCGGGTTCAGCTTGCAGATCACGACTTCGTTGTCGGCGTACAGCTTGTAGAGCACGTCGAGGGGCGCGATCGAGGACACGTTCCCGGCGCCGAGCACCAGCGCGACCTTGCCGGCCCGCGGGGTGCGATAGGCGGAACCGAGGTTGTCGCGGACATTCGCGGAGGTGACGCCGGGCTGCATCCACACCTCGGTGCTGAAGCCGTTGAGGAGCAGCCACTCGTTGAAGTCGTGCGGCGCGACGCGCACCACGGTCTGACCGTCGGGGCGCTCGCTCACGACGGACCCCTTCAGCGGGTCCGTGCCGGCGTCGAGCGCCTGGAGCGTCTCCGAGATCGCAGTCATCCAGGTCAGTACGCCGTACGGTCCTGCCAGCCATTCCTCGCCGAGCAACGGCGAGCCCTCGCGCAGGCCTTTGGCTTGTGCCCCGAGGGCGACCCAGCTGTCCGCCCGCTCCGCGAGGAGGGTCCGGATCCGATCGAGGTAGCTGAGCCGGCCGGCGATGGTCAGCTCGGCCCATCGGTCCTTGGCGCCGGTGAGGTCGTTGATGGCCTGGTCGAGTGCAGTGTTGTCCACGATGGGGCTCCCTGTCCGGCCCGTCCGGCCATTACTGAATAGTAGTTCCTCAGCTGACGGCGTTGACGATGGCCTTCACGATCGGGGCTGCGACGGTGAAGGTCGGGAGGACGAGGAGCAGAGCGGCGGCGGTATAGGTACCCGCAGCGAGGGCTGTGTTGCCGGGCTCCGGGTCGGCGAGCCGTTGGACCCGGAGCACGGTGGACGACTTGGCGGCGGCCAGGCCGGCCTCGGGGGCGGGGGAGCCGGCCAGGGCGACGAGGGCTCGGGCCAGTGGGCGTGGACCGCTGCGGCGGCGGGCGTCGTCGTCTGCGAGTAGCTCAACGAGGGTGCGGGCCTGTTCGAGCGCGACCTCGCTACGGACCCAGCGTGGGAAGGCCGCATGGAGTGCGGTGAAGGCCTCCAGGACTAGGTCATGCCGTGCCCTCAGGTGTGCTTGCTCGTGGGCGAGCACTGCCTTCAGTTCTGTGTCGTCGAGCCGGTCGAGCGCGCCGACGGACACCACGACGCGGTGACCGCGCAACGCAGGCAGGCAGTAAGCGAGTGGAGTCTCCTCGGCCAGAACGCGCAGTCCGGGGATCAGACCATCCGGAGTGGCCAGCACGTCGACCAGGTCGCGGTGCCGTTTTCGGCGGGCCCGAGTGCCGACGGCCACCTTCCCGGTCGCCCACAGCAGACGCAGGACAACCAGTGCGGTCATGGCGAGGATCGCGGCGGCCAGGAGGTCGCGAGGCGAGGACGGGTCGAAGCGTGGCTCGCCCGGCTGACCGGCTGTTGAGTAGGAGAGCGCAATGCCAGCACCAAGGGCAGCCAGTACGGCGGCCAGCGCGATCGCCTGCCACAGCGCGACCGCGGCGCGGGGGACTCGGTAGGGCCAGTCGGAACGTGCCAGCAGGGCCGGCACCGGCCCCGCGAGCGCCAGGGCCAGCACGGCGAGGAGGACCGGGGTGATCACCCCTCCCGCTCCTCCAACCGGGCCAGCGCCTCTCGGAGCAACGCGGCCTCTTCGTCACTCACCTGATCGACGAACCGGACCAGGGCCTCGCGGCGGTCACCGGCGCGGTCGAGTGCGTCCCGCATCAGGTCGGCCGCCATCTCCTCGCGGGGTGCGGCCGCTCGATACCGCCAGGCTTTGCCGTCGCGCTCGCGCTCGGTCAGCTTCTTCTTCGCCAACCGGTCCAGCACCGTCATCACGGTCGTGTAGGCGAGGTCGCGGGTGGTGGAGACCTGCTCGTAGACCGCGCGCACGGTGAGCGCGTCGGGCGCCGCCCACAACTGCTCCATGACGACGCGCTCGAGATCTCCGAGCGGTCGCGGGGCCTTGTCCTCACTGGTCACGTGACCAGTATAACTACGCGTTGTAGTAGATCTGCGCTATCGTCTACTACGCAACGTCGTAGATGTGTTCTGGAGGGTCGCGTGGACACGCTGGATCTGGCCCGGTGGCAGTTCGCCGTCACCACGGTGTACCACTTCTTCTTCGTCCCGGTGACGATCTCGCTGGTCGCGATCACCGCCGGCCTGCAGACCGCGTGGTACCGGACCGGTAAGGAGAAGTACCTGCGGCTGACCAAGTTCTACGGGAAGCTGTTCCTGATCAACATCGCGATGGGCGTGGTCACCGGCCTCGTCCAGGAGTTCCAGTTCGGGATGAACTGGAGCGACTACTCACGCTTCGTCGGTGACGTGTTCGGCGCGCCGCTGGCGCTGGAGGGGCTGCTCGCGTTCTTCGTCGAGTCGACCTTCATCGGGTTGTGGATGTTCGGCTGGGATCGCCTGCCGAAGCTGGTGCATCTCGGCTGCATCTGGATGGTCGTGCTGGGCACCCAACTCTCGGCGTACTTCATCCTGGCCGCCAACTCCTGGATGCAGAACCCGGTCGGTTTCCGCTACAACGCCGAGCGCGGCCGGGCCGAGCTGACCGACCTGTGGGCAGTGCTGACCAACAAGGTCGTGCTCGTCACCTACCCGCACACGATCTTCGCCGCCTTCATGGTCGGCGGCGCCTTCGTCGCGGCGGTCGCGTTGTGGCATCTGCTCCGGCGGCCCGACGTGGACCGCGACGTCTTCCGGACCGCGCTGAAGATCGGCGCGGTGATCGTGCTCGCGGCCAGTGCCGGTGTCGCGATCAGCGGTGACCAGCAGGGCAAGGTGATGACCGAGGTGCAGCCGATGAAGATGGCGGCCGCCGAGGCGCTCTACGAGACCGAGAAGCCGGCGTCGTTCTCGGTGTTCACCATCGGCACGCTGGACGGTTCGAAGGAGATCTTCTCGGTCAAGGTGCCGTATCTGCTGTCTTTCCTCGGCACCGGTCACTTCGACGGCGAGGTGAAGGGCATCAACTCGCTGCAGGAGGCCTACGAGAAGCTGTACGGCCCGGGGTCCTACAGTCCCAACATCCCGCTCGCCTACTGGACGTTCCGGTTGATGATCGGTGTCGGGATGGCGACCGGGGCGATCGCGCTGTGGTTGCTCTGGGCCACAAGAAAGGGGCGGGCGCCGGCCAGGTGGCTGATCTGGGCGGTCGCACCGCTACCCCTGATGCCGCTCGTGGCGAACTGCTTCGGCTGGATCTTCACCGAGACCGGACGGCAACCCTGGCTGGTGTTCGGGCTGCTGCCCACCGCATCGGGAGTCTCACCGGGTACGACGGCCGCCGAGGTGATCACGTCACTGGCCGGCTTCACCGTCCTGTACGGCGTGCTCGCGGTGGTCGAGGTGAAGCTGATGCTCCGCACCATCCGGGCCGGCCTGGCCGGGACGGACTCCCCGGCACCAGGGTCCGCTCCGGACGACGATCCCGAAGCCGCCAAACCACTCTCGTTCGCGTACTGAAGGGGCTGACTGATGGAGCTCACGACTGTCTGGTTCCTCGCGATCGCCGGGCTGTGGACGGGGTACTTCGTGCTGGAGGGTTTCGACTTCGGGGTCGGGGCGCTGCTGCGGGTGATCGGCCGCGACGAGCCCGAGCGGCGGGCGGCGATCACCACGATCGGCCCGGTCTGGGATGGGAACGAGGTGTGGCTGGTGATGGCCGGCGCGGCCACCTTCGCGGCCTTCCCGGAGTGGTACGCGACGCTGTTCAGCGGGTTCTATCTCCCGCTGTTCGCGATCCTGGTCGCGCTGATCCTGCGCGGTGTCGCACTGGAGTATCGCGGGAAGCGCACCGACCTGGAGTGGCGTGGCCGGATGGACACGCTGATCACGATCGGCTCGGTGGTGCCCGCGTTTCTCTGGGGGATCACGTTCGCCAACCTGGTCCGCGGCGTACCACTGGACAACTCCCACGAGTTCGTCGGCAGTCTGGGCGACCTCTTCGGCCCGTTCGCCCTGCTCGGCGGCGTGACCTTCGTGGCGGTGTTCGTCACCCATGGCGCGATCTTCCTGGCACTGCGGACCGACGGTGTGCTGCGCGAGCGGGCGAACCGGCTCGCTGCCCGGCTCGGCGTTGTCACGGCAGTGCTGGCGGTCGCGTTCCTCTGGTGGGCCCAGGCACTGCGCGGTGATGCCGGCTCGGCGATCGTGGCCGCTGCCGCAGCGCTGGCCTTCGTCGGCGGCCTGGTCGCCAACCGGTTCCGCCGCGAAGGCTGGGCCTTCACCGGTACGGCGGTCGCCACCGGCCTGGCCGTGGTGTCGCTGTTCGCCGCACTGTTCCCGGTGGTGATCCCGTCCACCCTGGATCCCCAGTCGACCCTAACCGCGGTCGAGGCGGCGTCGACGGCGTACACGTTGAAGATCCTGACGATCATCGCGGCGATCTTCACGCCACTGGTCCTGCTTTACCAGGGCTGGACCTACTGGGTCTTCCGCAAGCGGGTCGTGGTGGCATGAAGCCTCTCGATCCACGGCTACTGCGCCGGGCCAAGGCGGCCCGGGCGTTCCTGGCAGCCTCAGTGCTGATCGGCATCGCCAGTGGCGTGCTGATCATCGTCCAGGCTGTCCTGCTGGCGAAGGGTATTGCGGGCGCGGTCCTGCACGGTGAGGACGTGACAGGGGTTGCCTGGGCGCTGGCTGCGGTGGTGGCTGGGCGGGCCGCGCTGATGTGGGTGCAGGAGGTGGTGGCGCAGCGTGCTGCGGCTGCGGTGAAGTCCACACTGCGTCGTCAGGTGCTGGAGCACGCACTGAAGCTCGGTCCGGTGTGGCTGAGTGGTGAGCGCAGCAGTGCGTTGACCACGCTGCTGACCAAGGGACTCGACGACCTCGATCCGTACTTCGCGCGCTACCTGCCACAGTTGGTGCTCGCGGCAACAGTTCCGGCCGGAGTGGTCG
The DNA here is from genome assembly GCF_004348455.1 of Kribbella albertanoniae. GTDB lineage: Bacteria > Actinomycetota > Actinomycetes > Propionibacteriales > Kribbellaceae > Kribbella > Kribbella albertanoniae. The sequence goes on along the minus strand of NZ_SMKA01000086.1, from coordinate 4,404 downwards.
GGTGGATGGCGACCGGCGACCTGATCGCGGCCGGGACGGTCGTGCTCACGCTGCCGCTGATCCCGATCTTCATGGCGCTGATCGGCTGGGCGACCCAGGCACACAGCCGACGGCGGCAACAGGCGCTGGATGTGCTGGCGCACCACTTCACCGATGTCGTGACCGGTCTGCCGACGCTCAAGCTGTTCGGTCGTGCCAAGGCCCAGGAGGATGCGGTGCGGCGGGTCACCGACAGGCACCGGGTTGCGTCGATGAGCAGTCTGCGCGTCGCGTTCCTGTCGTCGTTCGCCCTGGAACTGTTGGCCAGCATCTCGGTGGCGCTGGTGGCAGTCGGGGTCGGGCTCCGGCTGATCGAGGGACACCTCGGACTGCAGACCGCGCTGATGGTGCTGATCCTCGCGCCGGAGGCCTACCTGCCGTTGCGCCAGGTCGGCATGCACTTCCACGCCAGTGCGGATGGGGTTGCGGCTGGTGAGGAGGTGTTCCGGGTGCTGGAGACGCCACTGCCGGAGCGGGGCGAGCGGACCGACGTACCGGATCTGCGGTCGAACACTCTGCAGCTGTTCGACGTGACCGTGCGGTATCCGGGGCGGTCGGAGCCGGCGCTCGATGGCTTCGACCTGGAGGTTCGGCCGGGGGAGGTGGTCGCGCTCAGCGGAGCCAGCGGGGCTGGGAAGTCGACGGTGCTTGCGGTGTTGCTCGGATTCGTCGTGCCGGAGCGGGGTGTGGTTGTGGTCGGTGGGAGTGCGGCGGACGAGTTCGATCCGAAGGTGTGGCGGCGGCAGTTCGCCTGGGTGCCGCAGCGGCCGGGGCTGCGGATGGGGACGGTCGCCGACAACGTCCGGCTGGGCCGGCCGGCGGCGTCCGACGATGACGTGCGGTTGGCGTTGCTGGCGGCGGGTGCTGGTGAGGTGGAGCTGGACAAGGCGGTGGGGGAGCGCGGCCAACTGCTCTCGGGTGGTCAGCAGCGACGGGTGGCCCTGGCACGTGCACTGATCACGGAGGCGCCGGTGCTGTTGCTCGATGAGCCGACGGCCGGGCTGGACGCTGAGGCCGAGGCGACGGTCGTCGCCGGGCTGCGGGCAACCGGGCGGACAGTGCTGATGGTGGCGCACCGGCCTGCACTGATCGCAGCCGCGGACAGAAACGTTGTCGTGGGCAACCGAGAGCTGGTGCCGGCATGAGTGCGGCGCTGGTGCGGGATACCAGGGAGCCGAGAGGTGGGGTTGGGATGAGGGCCTGGGCGTTGGTGCGGCCGGAGCGCCGCGTGTGGTGGCGGATGGTGCTCGCCTTGGTCGCGGGAGTGGCCGCGTCCGGATCCGCAGTGGCATTGCTGGCAACCTCGGCCTGGTTGATCACGACCGCCGCGGCCCAGCCGCCGGTGCTGATCCTGCTGGTGCCGATCGTGGCAGTCCGCGCGTTCGGCGTCGGCCGCGGAGTCTTCCGGTACGTCGAACGCCTGGCTGGCCACGACGCGGCGTACCGGGTGTTGGGGGAGACGAGGGCCCGGATCACCGGCCGGCTGGAGCGGATCGCCCCTGCTGGGTTGAGCGGCCGCCGGCAAGGCGATCTGTTGGCGCGGCTGGTGCTCGATGTGGATGCGGTGCTCGACCTGTGGTTGCGGGTGCTCCTGCCGGTGGCCGTTGCGATGGTGACAGCTGCGGCGACCGTGGCTCTGCTGGCACTGCTGCTGCCAACTGCCGGTGCTGCGGTCGCAGTGGCTGTGCTGATCGCGTGCACTGTCGTTCCGTGGCTGACCGCGCAGACGGCCGCGCGTGCAGAGCGGAGGCTGGCGGGTGAGCGGGGCGACGTGGCCGCTGCGGCCACCGAGACACTGCTGACCGCGGGCGACATCGTGGCCTTCAACGCGGTCGACGACGTGCTCGCGTCCTTCAGCGCGAGTGACGCCAGGCTTGCAGCGGCCGAGCGCCGTTCGGCCTGGAGTGCCGGGCTCGGCGGTGCGCTCCTCGTGCTGTGTGTGGGCGGCGCGAGCATCGCCGGTCTGGTGCTGGGCAGCACGGCGAACATCACCGGCGCGGTGTTCGCCGTGCTCGTCCTCACTCCGCTCGCCCTGGCCGATGTCCTCGGCGGGATCCCGGCAGCGGCCCAGCTCGCCATTCGGGTGCGCGCGGCCCTCGGCCGGGTGCAGGAGCTGGTTGACGCGCCCGAGCCGGTGCGCGAACCGGCCTCGGCCGTGGCGCTGCCGCGCGGGCGTGACCTGGAGGTGAAGCACCTCCGCGTCGGGTACGGCGACGACGACGTACTGGACGGGCTCAGTCTGGACATGCCGGCCGGGAGCCGGGTGGTGATCACCGGGGCCAGCGGATCGGGGAAGAGCACGCTGGCGGCAGTGCTGCTCCGATTCCTGGAGCCGCGCGGTGGCGAGGTGCTCCTGGACGGTGTGGACCTGGCTAGCCTCGAAGGTGATCAGGTGCGGTCGGTGGTCGGGCTGCTGACCCAGGAGAGCCATGTGTTCGACACGACCATCCGGGAGAACCTGCTGCTCGCACATCCCGGCGCCAGCGACCTGCGGCTGTGGCGGGCCCTGTACCTCGCCCGCCTCGGGGTGTTCGTCGAAGGGCTGCCGGACGGGCTGGACACGATGGTCGGGGAGCACGGGGCCCGGCTGTCCGGCGGTGAGCGGCAGCGGCTGGCGTTCGCCCGGTTGCTCCTCGCGAACCGCGACGTACTGGTGCTGGACGAGCCCACCGAGCACCTCGACGAGGAGACCGGCCGAGCACTACTGGAGGATCTGTTCGAAGCCGCCGGCAGACGGACCGTCGTGCTGCTGACCCACAGGCCCGAGTTAGCACCCGCTCACGCACTGCGACAGTCGGTGCGCTTGACATGATCGATGCGGGAGGCGGGCCGGGCGTCTGCCAAGATGGGGAATCGTGTTGACCCCAGAGCTTGTCACCTTGCTGACTGACCAGGTCCTGATCGCGATCATCGTCGTCGCGGTGGTCGTCCTGGGCGGCGCGACCGGACTCGTCGTGACCCGGCGCCGCCGCTCTGCGCTACCCCCGGCCGACCGCCCGGCCCCGCTCGAGACAGCGGAGCCGAAGGTCGGTGACGACGCCGAGACACCGCGGGACACCCCGACCCGGACGCTCGAGGACACCGAGCTGCCCGAGGAGCCGCCGGCGCTCGACAAGCCCGAGTCGGCGCAGGGCCGACTGGTCCGGCTGAGGGCTCGTCTGGCCCGGTCGCAGGGTTCGCTCGGCAAGGGGCTGCTCGCGTTGCTCTCGCGGGACAAGCTCGACGAAGAGGCGTGGGAGGACATCGAGACCACCCTCATCACTGCCGACGTCGGCGTGACGCCCACCCAGGAGTTGGTGGAGAAGCTCCGGACCCGGATGCGGGTCGAGGGCGTCGGCCCCGCGCAGGCGCGCGACATCCTCCGCGAGGAGCTGATCGCGCTGGTGAACCCGGCGATGGACCGTTCGCTCGCAGTGACTCGCAAGGACACCCAGCCGGCCGTCGTGCTGGTCGTCGGCGTCAACGGCACCGGCAAGACCACGACCGTGGGTCGCCTGGCTCGGGTCCTGGTCGCCGAGGACAAGCATGTCGTCCTGGGCGCGGCGGACACGTTCCGCGCCGCGGCCGCGGACCAGCTGCAGACCTGGGGTGAGCGCGTCGGCGCCCGGACCGTGCGCGGTCCGGAGGGAGGCGACCCGGCCAGCATCGCGTTCGACGCGGTCAAGCAGGGCATCGCCGAGAAGGCGGATGTCGTCCTGGTCGACACCGCCGGCCGGCTGCACACCAAGACCGGCCTGATGGACGAGCTCGGCAAGGTGAAGCGGGTGATCGAGAAGTCGGCCGAGGTCGACGAGGTGCTGCTCGTGATCGACGCCACCACCGGGCAGAACGGGCTGACCCAGGCCCGCGTCTTCGCCGACGTCATCAACGTGACCGGCCTGGTGCTGACCAAGCTGGACGGTACGGCGAAGGGTGGCATCGTGATCGCCGTGCAGCGCGAGCTCGGCGTACCGGTCAAGCTCGTCGGCCTTGGCGAAGGCGCCGACGACCTGGCCCCCTTCGACCCAGAACAATTCGTCGACGCCCTCCTCGACTGACCCACGTCGGTGCCCGCGCCACATGTGGTGGCAGGAGACACGTTGTGGTTGCCGGAGACCTGTTGCTGCAGGTCTCCGGCCCCGACTCCCTGTCTCCCGCCACACCTTCGTCCGCTCCAGCCACCTCTGGTGGGCTTGAACAACAACTGGTGGGCTGAGACAAGTTATTACCTGTGCCAGCCCCTAACTTCCTGTCCCCGGCCACGACTGTTGGCGCGGTCCGCGAGCCGGTGGGCCGAGACAGGCAACGGTGGCCGGAGACCTGTGGTGCGGGGTCTCCGGCCCCAACTACCTGTCTCCGGCCGCAAGTGGTGGCGTGGGCCGGCGG
>NZ_SMKA01000085.1 GCF_004348455.1 Kribbella albertanoniae | reverse complement strand
GTTCGGGGAACGTGAACGTGGGGACCTGGATCCGGAGCGGCCGGCGCATTTCGGGATTCCGCCGGATGCGCTGGCGGACGAGCGACCTGATCGGCGGCCGGAGGAGGCCAAGCGGATGGGGTTGAGCCGGCATACCGAGGAGGGGGCGGTGTTGTCGTTCGCCTCGGGGCTGGATCGGGGGAAGCCGTGGCATCGGATGATGGCGTGGATCCTGCTGGTGACGTTCGCGGCGCCGGCGATCTACACGTTGTTCTGGCTGCTTTAGACCGGGGCGAAGTCCTGGCGGTGCCGTTGGGGCGTGGTGCCCAGGACCGCGTGGAAGTGGTGGCGGAGGGCAGCGCTACTGCCGAAGCCGCTGGCGGTGGCTACGCGTTCGACCGGGTGGTCCGTGGTTTCCAGGAGCAGGCGGGCGCGGTCCAGCCGTTGCTGCAGGAGCCACGCTTGCCCTGAGCTACCGGTCCGGGCCCGGAACTGACGGGTGAACGTACGGCGGGACAGCGCGACCGCGGCTGCCCATTCGTCGAGGGATACCGGCTGATCGAGCCGGGCGCGCGCCCACACCATGGCCTTCTCGATCACGTCGTCGCCGGGGTCGGGCGGGACCGGGACCGGGATGTACTGCGCCTGCGACCCACTCCGGTGGGGCGCGATCACGAGGTCGCGGGCGCGCGCCTCGGCCGCCTCCACGCCGTACTGCGTGCGCACCAGGTGCAGGCAGCAGTCGAGCGACGACGCCGTACCGGCCGAGGTCATCACGTCGCCGAGGTCCGACCAGAGCACATCAGCCCGTACGGCGAGGTCGGGGTGCCGGGCTTGCAGGTCCGCCGCCCAGCGCCAGTGCGTCACCACCTCACGGCCGTCCGCGATCCCGCTCGCGGCGACCAGGTACGCGCCGATGCACAGCCCAAGCACCACAGCCCCACGTGCATGCGCCTGCCGGATCGCGGTCAAGAGCACCGGGGACGGCGTCCGCGACGGCTCCCAGCTCGGCAGGATCACCACATCGGCCGTCTCCATCACCGACAACCCGTGCTCGACCGTGATCCCGAACCCGGCATTGGTCCGCAGCGACCCCGGCTCCTCAGCACACACGCGGACGTCGTACCGGCCGCCACCCCAAGGATCACCGAGGACCAGGCACGGCACGGACAGGTGGAACGGGCTCATCCCATCAAAGGCCAGTACGGCGACGCTGCGCATGACCCGAGTATATGGCCCGATCTTCAGGAACTATGGCTCTCGGGCCAATGGTGAGACTGACCGCCGCGAAGGAGGATCGAGGACATGAAGATCACGCATATCGGTGGGCCGACCGCGCTGTTCACGTACGGCGGCCTGACCTTCCTGACCGACCCTGCCTTCGACCCGCCGCGCGAGTACCAGATGCCGGGCGGCCGGGTGATGACCAAGTTGACCGGCCCGGCGATCCCAGCGGCCGACCTCGGCCCGGTCGACGTCGTACTGCTGTCGCACGACGAGCACTTCGACAACCTCGACGAGTCCGGGCGTGCCCTGCTGCCGTCGATCCCGACCGTGCTGTCGACCCCGGGTGCGGGCACCCGGATCCCCGGTGTCCAGGGCCTGGCGAACTGGGAGTCGATCGAGCTTGAAGGCGGCGTCACAGTGACCGCCGTACCGGCGCTGCACGGACCGGAAGGCGCGGACGCCGTACTGGGTGTCGTCACCGGCTTCGTCCTGCAAAGCCCCGGCCTGCCAACCGTCTATGTGTCCGGCGACAACGCGTCGGTCGACCTGGTCAAGCAGATCGCCGACCGCTTCGCGCCGTTCGGCATCGCCGTGCTCTTCGCCGGTGGCGCGCGGACCGCGCTGCTCGATGGCGCGAACCTCACGCTGACCTCCGCGGAAGCCGTCGAGGCCGCCCATCTGCTCGCGCCGGCGACGATCATCCCGGTCCATACCGAGGGCTGGGCGCACTTCACCGAAGGCCCGGACCAGTTCGCGCAGGCCTTCGCCGCGGCCGGTCTCACCGACCGTCTGCAGCTCCTCGAGCACGGGGTGGCCACCGAGGTTCGTTGAGCCCTTGACGAACACGGAGCGTCACTCCTAAGGTCACCAGGGCCGGGGAACCGGCATCATCAGGGCCGGGGGGAATCTGGCCCATTGCCTGAGGGGAACTTCCTTGTTCACGCGACGTTTCAGCATGCCCATGGCCAAGGCGACTGCCGGGATCGCGGCGGCGGTCTTCGCCTCCGCAACTCTGGTCGCTCCGGCCGAGGCGGCGGCACCGCAGTTCCTGATCGCCGGGATCCAGTACGACCCGGCCGGTAAGGACACCAGGACCAACGCACACATCAACCTCGAGTACATCAGCATCCGCAACAACACCACGCGTCCGCTCAGCCTGAAGGGCTACCGGATCCGCGATGCCGCCAGCCACGTCTACTTCTTCCCGCCGACCTTCGTCCTGAAGGCCCGCACTACGGTCCTGGTGCACACCGGCAAGGGCCGCAACAGCGCGAACCACCTGTACTGGGGTTCGGGCAACTACATCTGGAACAACACCGGCGACACCGCTCGCCTGCAGAACTCGCTGAACAGGGTCATCGACTTCTGCACCTACCAGGCCGTCACGGGCCGGGCGGCCGTCACCTGTTAGCCGATGCCGTGATCGCGCCAGAACGGAGCGAGGTCGACTGAACTGGCGGCCTGCGCGGCGGCCTTGAAAGCGGCCGGGGTGACCACCCCGTGCCAATGGGTCTTCGCGTAGGTCGCCAGCAGGCGCTCCATCGCCGGCGTACCGATCAGGCGTTCCAGCTCGTGCAGCATGCAGGAACCGTAGGTGTAGACAAAGGTCCCGTACGACGTATCGTGCGCACCCCAATAGCCCATGTCCCGAGTGATTGCCACGGGCAACGTCCCCGGCCAGCACCCGGCGCGATGATTACCCTCGAAGACATCGGTGGCGTACGTCGCGAACGACTCGTCCAGCCAGGGATCGGCATATTCGTTGTTGCCGACAATCCCGTACCACCACTGATGAGCCACCTCGTGAACGACCGGACTCTTCGGTGAGATCAGCAACACGAACCCGGGGTACTCCATCCCACTGAACGCCGTCCACCGATCGTTCAGCACCAGATCGAGCTCATGATCCGGATAGGCCCCGAACCGCCGACCGAACTCGTCCAGCGCCGCAGCAGCATCAGCCCGAGCCGACGAAACCGCATCCGCCGTCACCGTCGGCGTCGCCCACGTCCGCACCGTCACACCACCCGGCGACGTGATCGACGTAGTCCGGAACGGACCAGCAGCCCAGGCGAAATCCCTTACCTGCCTAGCGATTGCAACACCGTCGCTCAATACCCCGGTCGACGGTACGGCGAGATTCCCGGTATGCATGAGCCGTACGGCGAAGTCGGCCGCGACCGTGTAGAAGCTCTCCCCGATCCCCACATCACGCTCGAGATGCCAGCCGGCCGCATCCCGGACCGCCAGCACCGGAAGCGCGTTCCCGAAGAAGCTGAACTCCCCCGAACGCCCGAACCGATCCTCGCGATCCGGCGCGGTCAGCTTCACGTCGAAGCTGATCGAGGCCCGCTTCCCCGGTTCCAGCCGCTCCTTCAGCGGAAACTTGACCACCGTGCAATCACGCATGGCGGTGCCACCCGTGACCACCACCGAGCCACACCCCCGCGAGTTACCCCACAGCCGCACATAGACCTCCGGCAGCGACTCCGCCGCCGTGTTCGTGAAGCTGATCGTCTCCCGCCCCGACCAGGTCCGGCCGTCCGGCGTACCGGTCAGCTCAACCTCGTACGACGGCACGCTCGGCGCCGGCGGCGAGCTAGGGGCCGCTAGCAACGAGATCGGGGCCAACAGCAACAGTAGGAGCCGGTGCACAGCTCCGGACGCTACCGGGTGGCGGGCGCCGGATCCGTCCCGGCCGGGATCCAGTCGTGTACCAAGATCTCATCACCGACCGTGACCGTCCCGCCGGTCAGCACGGCCGCCTTCATTCCGAAGCTGACCCCACCGCCGTACGCCGGCTCCCGCCGATAGGTGGCCAGAGTCCGGGTCGGCTCCGGCCCGGACTTCTGCCCGGTGGCCTGGTCGACCGTCGGCACCGCACACCGGATCGCGCGCGCCGAGTACCCGATCTCGACCGCGCCGACCGACATCCGCAGTACTCGATCCTCGGTGTGCGGCTCGGACCAGCCGGAGACCACGACGTTCGGCCGGAAGCGGTTCATCGGGATCGCCTCGCCGCCGCGGCTCGCGATCCGCTCGTTCAGCCCGTCGAGCGACGAGAGCGAGGTCACGAGCAGCGCATGCGCGTCGCCGAAGCCGGTCTCACCGCGATGCACACCCCAGCCCGGCCGCTCGTGCTCCGGCGTCACCCGAACGAGGCCCACCGGCCGGTCGAGCCGCGCGGAGAACCACTCGTCCGCCGCCGCGGCCTGGACCACGCCCTGCCCGAACCACCGGGCGAACAGGCTGACGTCGCGCCGCTTCCCGTCGTACTGGATCGGTACGTCGAGGTCCGGGGCACCCAACGCGGACAATCGCAGGCTGTCACCTACGAGCTCGGCCCGCAGCGCAGCCATCGCGGGCACCGACCGCTGGCTGAGGAACACGCCCTCGCTGTCGACCAGCATGAAAGTGCGGTCACCGGCGACTCCGCTCGGCCCGATCTCGGCCTGCTCGACCGGCACGCCGGACAGCCCCTTCACGGGGTAGTGGACCAGGGCAGCCACACGCGCGACAGACATGGCCTCATCTTACGGGTCCGACGTCACTTGAATTGTTCGTTCATGTTGACTTATGTTTGATCACGAGGAGGTTGCCATGGAGCTGGAAGCGTTCACCGGCGCTCTGCAGCGCGTCCGTCAGGATGCCGGTCTCAGCTATCGCGAGCTGGCCGATCAGGCCCACTACTCGCACGCCCATCTGGTCCGCGCAACCAGCGGGAAGCAGCTACCGAGCTGGCCGGTGACAGTCGCGTTCCTGAGCGGATGCGACGTACCGGCTGAGCTCCTGCCGATCTGGCGGCGGCACTGGGAGGCGGCCGCCGGCGACCCCCAGGACGTCAGCGAGCTGGTGCGCGCGGCCGCGACCCCGGAGGACCTCGGCGCGGCGCTCACCGCGCTGACCCGGCCGCGATCACTCCGCTCGCTGGAGCGGCTCACGGGGATCCCGCGGGCCACCCTGCAGAGCTGGCTGCGAGGTGGCCGGGTACCGCGGCCGGATCGGCTCGATCAGTTCATCGTGGCGCTCGGCGCGAGCCGCACCGAGCGCCTCGCCTTCAGCGACTGTGTCGATCGGCTCGCCGGCTGACCACGATCAGCACAGTCCCGGCCGCCAGCAGGATGAACGCCATCGCGACCGCCCAGAACCCGAACGGACTACCGGTGTCCGGCAGCTGACCAGCGGGCTTGGGATTCACTGTGACGGTCACCGAGCTGGTGTTGTCCCGCGGATCCGGATCGGGCGTCACCGACGTCGCGGTCGCCGTGTTCGCCACCGACTTGCTCCCGGACTTCGGATCCACCACCACATCGAGCAGGATCTCCGCGGTCGTGCCGGGATCGATCCGCTCGATCGCACAGGTGACCAGCTGCCCGACTGCCTGGCACCACGTCGGCTTCGCCCACAACCGCAGCCCGGCGGCCAGCTCATCGCTCACCGACACCTTCAGCGCAACCGACGGACCGGCGTTGTGCACCGCGATCCGGTAGCGCAACGAACCGCCCGCAACCACACTCGGGCTGGACGCCGTCTTGAATACCTCGAGGTTCGCCGACCGCCCAGGACGCCCGACGACCTTCGCCTCGTTGTTGGCGCTCACCGGATCCGGCGTGGCCGACCCCACCCGCGCCACGTTCGCCAGCTCCCCACTGAACCCCGGTACGACGGTCGCCCGGATCATCACCGTGATCGTCGCGCCCTCGGCGAGCACCGCCGTACCGCACTCAACCGTCCCGGCCTCGGGAGCATCCGGCGCACCCAGCGCCGTCGGCGGCAGCACGACGCACGGGCCGGTCGCGGACACCTTGGTGAAACCGCGCGGCAGCTCGTCGGTGATCACGACCTTGCGCGCATCGGACGAGCCGTTGTTCTTCACGGTCAGCGTGTACGTCACCTGCTGACCCGCGACCGGGTTGGCCGGGGACATCGTCTTGGTGATGGCCAGATCCGCCTGGGCGGCCACCGGCGAAACGCTGGTCGCGGTGTTGTTGTCCTTGTCCGGATCGAGGGTCGGTGACGTGGCGGTCGCGGTGTTCGTCACCGTCGCGCCGTCATACCCCGCAGCCAGCTTCACCCGAATCGAGAGCAGCACCTGCCCGATCGGTACGTCGCCCAGCGCGCAGCGGACCGTGGATCCGTCGACCTGGCACGGCATTCCCGCCGACACTATGATCAGACCGGCCGGGATCGTGTCGGTCACCAGCACCGAACGTGCGACCGATGGGCCGGCGTTGGTGACCACGATCGCGTAATCGAAGGTGCTGCCCGGCGTGGCGGTCCCCGGCTCGGACTGCTTTGTCACCTGCAGGTCTGCGCTGGTACCAACCGGGATCGTGACCGTCGAACTGTTGTTGGTGTCATCGGGATCGGGCACTGGCGATTTCACCGTGGCAGTGTTCGCAACCGTCGCACCGGTGTAGCCGGAGTCGAGAGCAGCGGTGACAACGACCGTTGTCGACTTCCCCGCGACCAGCGAGCCCAGCGCGCACTCGATCTTCGGCCCACTGATCTTGCACGAAGGCTCGACCTTGATCAGGGTGAGCCCGGTCGGCAGCGTGTCCGCCAGCACGACCCCTGACGCATCCGACGGGCCGTTGTTCACGACGGTGAGGCGATACGTCACGCCCCCACCGGCGGTCGCAGACTTCTCGTCACTGGCCTTGATGACCGCGAGATCGGCGGACTGATCGACCTCGGTGGTGATCGTGCTGGTGTTGTCCTTGGGCTCCGGATCCGGCGTCGTACTGGTGACACTGGCCGCGTTCGTGATCGACCCGGTCCGACCTGAATCGACCTTGACCCGGATCTGCACGACCGCCTCGGCGCCCGGTCCCATCGCCCCGAGCGTGCAGCTCACCGCCGTGGTGCAGTTGCCATCGGCACTAGTTGCCTCCAGCACCGATAGGCCGGTCGGCAGGGTGTCTGTCACAGTAACGGCCTGCGCACTCGAGGGACCGTTGTTGTGCACGGTCAGGGCGTAGAGGCCCTCGCCACCGGCGACCAGTGGCGACGGCTTCATCGACTTGGTGATCGACAGGTTGGCCGAGGCCGTGACCACGGTGTCGGCCGTGCCGCGGTTGTTGGAGTCGTTCGGATCGGGCGTCTGTGAACTCACGGTCGCGGCATTGGTCAACTTGCCCGGCGCGAGGGCCGGGTCGACGTTGGTCACCACCGTGATGACAAGTTCACCACCGGGCTTGAGCCGACCGGCCGGGCAAATCACGACCGGCTCCGAGACCGACGGATCCTGGAGGCAGTCGCCGGCTGAGCTTGTTCCGCGGACGTACGTCGTACCGGCTGGGAGCGTGTCGGTGACGACGGCACCGACCGCGTCGGACGGTCCGGCATTGCGAACCGTCAGCGTGTAGATCAGTTCGTTGCCCGCGACAACGGTCGAGGGAGCGGACTTGGTGATCGAGAGATCCGCCTGCGCCTGGACGGTCGTCGTACTGGTCGCGGTGTTGTCGGAGTCGGTCGGATCCTCCGGCGTCTTCGCACCGGCCGAGGCCGTGTTGGTCAGCGCACCCGGAGCAGTCGCCGGAGCGAGCGTGCCCGTGACTGTGACGACGAAGTTGCCTCCAGCAACCAGCGTCGCCAGCTCGCAGGTCACTCGGCCGTCACTCACCTTGCAGGTCGCGCCACCGGTCGCGGAGGCGTTCACTCCGGTCACCGCGGCCGGTACGTCGTCGTCCAGCGTCACGGTCTGCGCGTCGGACGGGCCGGCGTTCCCGACGGTCAGCTTGTAGGTGATCGCTTGACCAGCGACGACCGGATCGGGGCTGACGGACTTGGTCAGCGTGATGTTCGCCTGGGCTCCGGTGAGCAGCATGTACGTCGCAGTGTTGTTGTCTGCAACAGGATCCGGGGTCGGCGATGCAACCTTCGCTGTGTTGGCGAACTCGTTCGGCGGCGCGCCGGAGGGAACGTTCGCGACTACCTTCACCGTGACTTTGTCGCCTGGGGCAACTGTTCCGATCGCGCAGGTGACTGTGCCGTCGGCCTGCTCGCACGAGCCCTGTGACGTGGTGGCCGAGGTGTACTTCAGCGGCGCCGGAACGGGGTCTGTGACCGTGACCGACTGTGCGGCGGACGGGCCGTTGTTGGTGATCGTCAGCGTGTACGTGACAGGTTGTCCGGCCAGGACCGGTGCGGGCTGCGCGGTCTTGACGATCACCAGGTCCGCACTCGCGCTCAGGGTGTCAGTCGTGCGGCCGGTGTTGTTGGTCTTCTCCGGGTCAGGCGTCGCACTGGTTGCAGTCGCACTGTTGGTCAGCGTGCCGGTGGCCGTCGCGGACACCTTGGCAGTAACCGTGATAGTTGCGGTCGAACCAGCCCCGAGGTCACCCAGCGCGCAGCGAAGCGCGGCGGACGACACCGTGCAGGAGCCAGCCGTCGAGTCGGCGGTTGCGTCACTCAATGCGGCCGGAAGGTCATCGGCCACCTGCACCGCACGAGCATCGGACGGACCGTCGTTGCGCACGGTGATCTGGTAGGTGACCTGCCTACCCGGGACCACCGGGTTCGTGACGGTCTGCTTGCCGACCACCAGGTCGGCCTTCGGATCACCTGGCGTGATGGTCGCCGTACCGGTGTTGTTGGACGTGTCCGGATCCGGAGTCGCACTGGAGACGGCCGCGCTGTTGGTCAGCGGGCCACCCTGGTACGCCGAATCGAGGGTGGCCGTGACCTGTATGACCAGCGTGGCCTTGCTGGCCAGGGTGTCGACGAGGCAGGTGATCTCTTGACCGGCCGCCGAACACCCTGCAGGGGCGGGGGCCTGGGCGTCGATGATCGTCAGACCGGCCGGGAGCGAATCAGCCACCCGGACCTGCTGGGCCTCGGACGGGCCGTTGTTCTTCACGGTCAGCGTGTACTTGACCTTCTCGCCGGCGGCCGGGTTGGACGGGACAACCACCTTGTCGATCGAGAGGTCGGCGGCCCGGATCACCGGGGTGGTGACCGAGGCCGTGTTGTTGTTCGGATTCGGGTCGCTGGTCGAGCTGGTCCCGGTGGCGACGTTCGTCAGACTGGTCGCCGTACTGGCTTCCGGGACCTTCACCACGACGGTGATCGCGACACTCGATCCGGAAGGGATATCGCCGAGCGTGCAGGCCAGCGTGCCACTGCAGGTGCCTTGGGCCGGCTTGGCCGAGACCAACTCGACACCGCCGGGCAGAGTGTCGGTGACCGCAACATCCTTCGCCGTACTCGGACCGTTGTTCTTGGCAACGATCGTGTAGGTGAGATCGGCGCCGGCCGGCACCGGATCCGGCGTACCGGTCTTGGCGAGCTCGAGATCGGCCGAGGCGGCCACCGGAGTGCGGACGTCGTCGGTGCGGTAGGTGTACGGCTTGTTGAGGGTCTCGGCGATGTAATCGAGGTAGCCGGTGTTCACCACCGTCGTCCCGGCCGCGGCGTCGTCGAGGGTGACGCGGAAGTGGACCGTGGTGCTCTGGTTCTTCTTCAGCCGACCACCGGTAGTTGCGTCTGCACCCGTGCCGACTCGGAAACGGACGGTTCGCGAGGCTGCGTCGTACTCGGCCTGGTCGTCACCGGGCTGGTCGGTCTTCGCCCCGGCCACGGCGCCCAGCGATACGTTGAGCGAGCCCGGGACGTACGTCGTGTTCGGCGGAAGGATGTCGCGAGCTGTGGCTTTCAACGCATCGTCGTCACCGGTGTTGCCGTAGCTGAGCGTGTATTCGAGGGTGTCGCCGATCTTCGCCGGGTCGTTGCCGGCCAGGTTGCGTACAGTCTTGGTGCCCTTGATCGCTGGGGCGTAGAGGTCGATCTGGGTGGTCAGCGCGGCTGGGTAGTAGAAATCGCCGGTGCTGGCGAAGGTGAGCTCCGCGCTCGCAGCGCTGTTCGCGAGGATGCCGGCGGCATCCACCACCTTCGCGTCGAGGCCGAGGTTGTTCAGCGCGGCCGGCTTGCGGTCGGTGAGGTTGGCGCCGGCATCGGTGACCCGGCTGCTGAAGAAGTTGGCCGACGGACTCTGCGCATCCGCGAGGCGGGTGCCGTTGACCGCGAAGTAGTCACCGCTGATCCCGGCGTCGCCTTCGTACGTCACGCTGCCGAAGCGGGCGTTCACCGCGCCGCTCGGCGGGGCCAGGAAGCCGGAGATGCTGGTCTTGATCACATCACCGGTGGTCACCCGCGCGTAGCCGTTGAAGACGGTCAGGTCGCGCAGCGGCTCGTCCGCGTCCTCATAGGCGATCACGAGGCTCCAACCGGCGTACCGGTCCGATCCGGTGCCTGCGGCAACATCTGCACCCCAGTACTCGCCGCTGCCGGCCTGCTGCACCGCCTCGGTGACATCGAGGTACGACGAGTAGTCCTGGGTCTGCGCGCTCAGATAGTCGGTGCGTCCGGCCGTCAGCGTCTCGTACGTCGTTGCCCCCGGCACCTTGAGCTTGATCGTCTTACCGTCACCAGAGCTCGCCGTACCGCCATTGCCTGCAGCCCGGGACGCTCCCCAGAACAGTCCGGCGTAGATGACCTTCGCGCCGTCGGGCACGCTGACCGTTGCCGCCGACGACGACTTCGTCCCGCCGTCCGCGTCCGCATCGAGCAGACGCATCTCCCATCCGTTGTTCGAGGCCCCTGAACTGCTGCCGGCCAGCGCGGACTTACAGGCGGTGACCGCAGTGTCGCAGGTCTCCAGCGCGTTGCCGGTGATCCGAATCGCGCCGTTGGTCTGGGTACCGAAAACCTTGCCGAAGGCCCGGATCGTCTCCGCCTGGGCCGTTGCCGTGGGCACCAGACCGAATCCGGCGACGAGCAGCAGAGCGATCCCCAGGCGTAGCCGACCCATCCCAGACCCCCGTTATGTAGGTGGCGGGCGGACGCCGTCCTCTACATATCACAGTCTGTAGCCTGTCAGCTACGTCCCGTGCGGTTGGTCAGGGACGAAATGTGCCTGGCGGAGCGGCGGGCGGCGTGAATCCGTCACTGTCCGCCAGCACGGTCGCCTTGCCGGCCAACTCGGTCAGCGGAGTCACGTCGTACGGCGGCTGCGCGCGGCGGCCGGTCGCGGTCAGATCGGGAACCTTGTGCGGGGAGGCGATCAGGATGACGTTGCCGAACCCTTTGCCGCGGAGAACCTTGCGCTCGGCAAGCACCACGCCGTCGCCCAACGCGGCTCGCACGGTGGCCGCCGTACGGCGAATGAACGGCAGACCGGCCTGGCCGTCGATCAGGTTGGCGATCAGCAGACCGGTCGGGCGCAGGACGCGGGCGCATTCGGCGAAGAATTCGGTGGTGACCAGACTCGCCGGCACCGCCTCACGCTCGAACGCATCCAGGATCAGGACGTCCATCGAATCGTCGTACAGCTCGGTGATGCCGGCCCGGCCGGTAGCCCCGCGCACCTTGATCCCGGAGCGCTTCGGCAGCGGCAGGGCCTCCCGGACGAACTCGGTCAGATCCTCGTCGGGCTCGAGCACGATCTGCCGGGACCGCGGCCGGGTGGTCGCGACGTACCGCGGCAGGCTGAGCGCGGCACCCCCGATATGCGTGACCGCGATCGGCTGCCGGCGGGCCGTCGTGACATCGAGCACGTCGGCGATCCGGCGCATGTACTCGAACGACAGGTGGGTGGGATCCGCGAGATCGACCTGCGACTGCAGCGACCCGTCGACCCGCAGCACGAACGTGCCGTCCGGCGCTGCCTCGACCGTCGCTGTGCCCGAGCCGACTTTGCGTTCCACCCACCTATCTTGTCAGTTACTTCGTTTCCTTCTCCTGGGCCACCGCTACGTCGGTGTTGTCGGTGAAGAGACCGTCGATCCCGAGCGCCCGGTACGCCGCGATCTCGGCGAACAGGTTGCCGGAGTTCGCCGCGACCGCGTCGCTGTCGAATTCGTTCGGCAGGAAGTTGTTCTCGACCCGGAAGGTGTACGGGTGCACGACCAGGCCGGCCCGGTGCGCGTCGGCGACCAGCGTGGTCGGCTTGCCCTGCTTGCCGTCGGCCGTGAACGGGATGATCTGCGCCTTGTACGGACCGAGGCCGGACGCGTACTTGGCCACGTCCTTCAGGCCCTTCGGGCTGGTGATGTCGGCGTACGTGCGCTTGTCACCCGCGACCGTGAAGTCGTACGGCTGGCCCTCGGCGTCGGTCAGCTGGACCAGCGGGACCCGGAGCTGCTTGTGCAGAGCGATCAGGTTCGAGACCTCGAAGGACTGCACGAACACTGCTGCGTTCGGGCGGTTCAGGCCGTTGCGGTTCAGCGTCTTGACCAGCTCGGGCTCGAGCGCGAGACCCTGCTGCTGGAAGTACGTCGGGTGCTTGGTCTCGGGGTAGATGCCGACCGTGCGGCCGAGCTCCTTGGACAGCCGCTTGCTCAGGTCGATGACCTCCTGCAAGGTCGGGACCTGGTAGCGGCCGTTGAAGACGGTGTTGTGCTGCCGGAGCGCCGGGATGCGCTCGACCGCACGCAGCGTCTTCAGCTCCTTGAGGGTGAAGTCCTCGGCGAACCAGCCGGTCAGCGGGGTCCCGTCGAGCACCTTGGTCTTCTTCCGGTTCGCGAACTCCGGGTGCTTCGCGACATCCGTCGTACCGCCGATCTCCGGCTCGTGCCGGGCGACCAGGACCCGGTCCTTGGTCGTGACCAGGTCGGGCTCGATGTAGTCGGCGCCCATCCGGGCGGCCAGCTCGTACGCCGCCAGGGTGTGCTCGGGCCGGTACCCGGAGGCACCGCGGTGGCCGACGATGACGAAGTCGTCGCGGTGCTGGTACGCCGAACCGGCGACCTGAGCCTGGTCGCCGTTCGCTTGAGTCTGCTGGACGGCCTGCGGGACCAGCAGGGTCGCGCCGACCGCGAGGGCCGAGACGGCGACAGGGACGAACCGCTTCATGGACTAACTCCTTACAAGTCAGGGACTGGGAGAACCCTCGGGGACGGCGGCAGCCGTCCGCAAGACGTCAGATGTCCAACCGGTGAACGAACTCGTGAGGATGTGAGCAAGTCGGAGGCTACCCAGGGTTGGGCCCGCCTGCGGATGTTGCTAGCGTCCGAAGCACCAGAATGTACAGATTGGAGCTGTCGTGAGCATTACACCGGTAAAGGTGGCCGTCACCGGAGCCGCCGGGAACATCGGCTACAGCCTGCTGTTCCGGATCGCGAGCGGTGCCCTGCTCGGCCCGGACACCCCGGTGGAGCTGCGGCTGCTCGAGATCACCCCGGCGCTGAAGGCGGTCGAGGGTGTCGTCATGGAGCTCGAGGACTCCGCCTTCCCGACGCTGGCCGGGGTCGAGATCGGCGACGACCCGAACGTCATCTTCGACGGCGCCAACGTCGCGCTGCTGGTCGGCGCCCGGCCGCGGACCAAGGGGATGGAGCGCGGTGACCTGCTCGAGGCCAACGGTGCGATCTTCACCGGCCAGGGCAAGGCGCTGAACGACCACGCCGCCGACGACATCCGGATCACCGTCACCGGCAACCCGGCCAACACCAACGCGCTGATCGCCCGCAGCAACGCGCCGGACATCCCCGCCGAGCGCTTCTCCGCGCTGACCCGGCTGGACCACAACCGCGCGCTCGCGCAACTGGCCCGCAAGGCCGGCGTGCACGTCACCGAGCTGAAGAAGCTGACCATCTGGGGCAACCACTCGGCCACCCAGTACCCGGACATCTTCCACGCCGAGGTCGCCGGCAAGAACACCGCCGACTTCACCGGTGACACCGACTGGCTCGAGAACGACTTCATCCCGACCGTCCAGAAGCGCGGCGCCGCCATCATCGAGGCCCGCGGCGCCTCCTCGGCCGCCTCCGCCGCGGCCGCCACCATCGACCACACCCGCGACTGGCTCCGCGGCTCCGCCGACGGCGACTGGCTCTCGATGGCCGTCGTCTCCGACGGCTCCTACGGCGTCCCCGAAGGCCTCATCTCCTCCTTCCCCGTCACCACCAAGGACGGCAACTGGGAGATCGTCCAGGGCCTCGACATCAACGACTTCTCCCGGGCCCGCATCGACGCCTCCACCGCCGAACTGGCCGAAGAACGAGACGCAGTACAAGCCCTCAACCTCCTCGGCTGACAAGGCCCCCGCCTCCGGCGGCGACAGTTCCTCCCCCGAACGGACACCGCCTCCGCCGCGGCGCTCGTCCAACGAGTGTGGAGATTCACGGAGTCGTACTGCCACGGAGCGGCAGCCATCTTCCGTGAATCCTCGCCCGACTCCGGCGCGCCGCCGCGCAGGCGGAGGGGCGGATGGGACTGCCGCCGCCGAAGGGGTGTCCGGCGGCGGCAGTCGGGGGGTGCTTGGATCAGGCGATGCGGTAGGCGTCGATGACCGTTTGGGTGGTGCTGTTCCCGGCGCGGTCCACAACCGTGGCCCGCAACGAGATGCCTGCGCCGGCCGGGGTCGGGAAGACGGCGGTGAAGCCCTTCCCTGACCGGACGACGCGCGCCGCGACCCACGTCGTACCGGCGTCGCCGGAGACCTCGACCTTCAGTGACTTGACCTGGGTCGTCCCGTCGACGAACACCGGCAGCCTTGTCACCTTGGTGCGGGGTGTGACGTTGTGGCCGTCGACCTTCGGCTGGAAGCGGGCGGTGGCAATCGGCAGGCTGCCCCACTCCGTGGTTGTCGCTGAGGTGAAGGTCGCGGTCAGGTCGACCCTGGTCGCGAACCCGGAGACCGACTGCGTGCCGGTGGTGACGAACTTGTACGTCGACTTCGCGGCCGGTACTCCCTCAGCTGCGGCGTACCCGAAGCGGTTCGAGGTACCGATCTGCTCACCGTTGAGGGTGAGGGTGCTGCTCGCCGAGTCGGTCTCGATGAAGCCGGTCGCGCCACTGCTGTCGCCGTAGTTCCCGATGCCGACCGACAGGTTGTTCTGGTACCGGGAGACGCCGCCCTTCGGACCGAAGGCCGCTGCGTTCAGCTGCTCGCGGTAGGTGCGGCCGGCCTGGTAGCTCTTCAGCTGACTGTTGAGCTCCCACCTGGGCTGGGCGAACGGATCACTCTCCGACGCCGCTTCCTCGACGCTCGTCCTCCACTCGGCCTTCGCGTCGAGGTA
The DNA here is from genome assembly GCF_004348455.1 of Kribbella albertanoniae. Lineage (GTDB taxonomy): Bacteria > Actinomycetota > Actinomycetes > Propionibacteriales > Kribbellaceae > Kribbella > Kribbella albertanoniae. The sequence continues at coordinate 13,699 of NZ_SMKA01000085.1, read as the reverse complement.
GTAGCGGATCGGCCGGGGCGTATCGAGGTAGACGGCTCGCGCGCCGGACCAGCTGACGCCTTCCAGGGTCGGGAAGCTGAACGCGATCGCCCGCCGATCCGTCGTCGCGTTCACCTGGGTGTCGACCACCGCAAGGTCCTTCAGCTGCACGGTCCGGTTGAATCCGGTGACGAACTCGCCCGGCTGCCGGGTCGCCAGCGCGTAGAGGTACGGCGTGTTGAAGAAGAATCCTTCCGGACCCCGAACACCCCATTGCGACGACACATGCCCGACCATCTCGGCCTCCGACAGCCTGGGGCCGGCGCTGTGCGTGAACATCTCGCCATTGCCGAAGCCGCTCATCTCCAAGCCGTACTCCGCGTTCGAGCCCGGCTTCGTCCGGTCGTAGCCGATGGCGGAGGTGGCCTGCTCGGCACCGGCAGTCGGGACGGTCGTCTCGACCGGCTTGGCCAGGCGGGCGTCGAGCACGACCGTGCGGTCGGCGTCGACCTGCACCTGCGGTGCAACCAACTGGAAGAAGATCCAGTCCTCCTCGCCCCGCTCGAACTCCTGGAACTGGCCGACCAGGTACTCACCCGGCGGAAGCTTGGCCTTGACCAAGCCGTTGGCGTCGGGGTCGTACGACAGCAGGTCGCCCTTGTTCACGTCATAAACCGAGACCGGGTAGTCAGACGGCTTCCCATCGCGAGCCAGCGTCTGCACGGTCAGGGTGTGCGACTGGATCTCCTTGTCGACACCAACCGGTACGACGACCGTCTGGCCACCGCCCGTGGCCGTGATCCGACCGGAGTACAGGCCGTCCGGCCCACTGTGGTTCGTCTTCGAAGTCGCTTGCACAGCAGCGGTTCCGCCAGCCGGGACCGTCACAGTGTTGGCACTCAGAACCAGCGCATCCGCCGGAGCATCAGCACCCGTGCCGTCCTTGTACGTCGTCGCCAGGTTCAGCGTGATTGCCTGATCACCAAGGTTCCGGTAGGTCAGCGTCTTCACGACCGGCTCGTCGTCGGTATGCGGGAACGTCGCCAGACCGAAGGACACACTGCCCTCCGACGCGACCACGCTCTGCTTGATCGCCGCAGCAACGTCGATCCGCCCGGCACCCTGCTGGAACGCGGTCTGATCGGCGGCCGCCTTGGCCGAACCCATCAGCGTGCTCTTCAGCTCACCCGCCTTCCACGACGGGTGCTCCTGCGCGAGCAGGGCCGCGGCACCAGCGGTGTGCGGGGTCGCCATCGACGTACCGTTGAGGTTCAGGTACTGGTCGCCGACCGGCTCGCCGATACTCGAGTTCTTCGCCTTGGCCGCAACGATGTCGACACCGGGCGCAGTCACGTCGGGCTTCACCGCGCTGTCGCCGACCCGCGGGCCGACGCTGGAGAAGTAGGCCAGGCCGTCCTGCTTGTCGACCGCGCCCACGGTCAGTGCAGCTTCGGCGCTGCCGGGCGATGCGACACTGCCCGGACCATTGAGACCACTGTTGCCGGCAGCAACGACAAAGAGGGTGCCGGTCTCCGCGGTCAGCCGGTTCACGGCCTCCTCGATCGGGTCGATCTCCGGAGTATCCGTACCGCCGATGCTGAAGTTGACGACCTTGGCCTTGACCTCCTTCGCCGCCCACTCCATCCCGGCCAGCATGTCGGACTCGTAGCAGCCGTCCTCGATGCAGATCTTGCCGTCATAGATCTTCGCGTCCGGCGCGACACCCTTGTACTTCCCGCCCGACGCAGCACCCGTCCCGGCAATCGTCGAGGCGACATGCGTCCCATGACCGATGACATCCTCGGCCGATTCAGTGGTGAAGTTCTTCGCCCCCGCAACCTGCGTCGCCAGGTCCGGGTGAGTCGCATCAACCCCGGTGTCCAGTACGGCGACCGTCACGCCCTTACCGGTATACCCAGCAGCCCACGCGGCCGGTCCACCGATCTGCGGCACCGACTGGTCCAGCACCACCTTGCGCTTGCCGTCCAGCCACAGCTTGGCGAACCCACCGGCGGATCGAGCCGCCGGCTTCCCCAGGAAGGTGGCTGCCTTCGACTTGTCCACATCCAGGGCCGCGCCCTTGATCGACGGCAACTGCCGCGTCACCTTCGCCCCGACGGGCGTGCTCCGCTTCGCCTTGCCGTCGTACGTCGCCAGCACCGGAATCACCTTCGACGACGCATCGTCGTACCCGGCCTTGATCAGCCCGGTCACGTCGAACAGCCGCCGGTCCAGACGCCCCTCGCCAACCGCCTTGATGGCGTCGGCCGGGATCACATACGAGTGGTCCTTGGTCCGCTGCGTCTGGAACGGGATGCCCTCGCGGCCCGGCCCGGCCGTGATGGTCTGCTTGGCCGGATCACCACCGTGCAACACAACCCGGTCACCGGTGATCAGCGTGACCTGCACATCTTTTCCACCAAACGCCGTCGGCGCAGCGGGCCGCGGCGCTGCCACTGCCTGCGCGCTCAAACCGGTCAACACAAGACCCGCGACAGCCAGTACGGCGATCGCGGGTCTCGTTCTCGAACTCCGAGTCACGACGGGTCCTCCCCAGGTTTCGGATAGGTCTCTGCGCCACTGGAACGCAAAACCCCCTCCGCGGGGTTGCACCCACCGAACTATTCGATCCTCATCGAATCCGGTACGCGTCGACGGTCGTGAGGTCGGTGGTGTTGCCGTCGACGTCGACCACGTGCGTCCGCAGGGAGATCGAGTTGGTGTTCTTCGGGGTCGGGTAGACCGCCTGGTACCGGCCGGTGCCGGTCTTGGTGACGACTGCGGATTGCCAGGTCTTGCCGCCGTCACCGGACACCTTGAGGCTGACCTCCTTGACGCCGGGAAGCGACGGGCGGACGCCGTCGATCGGGTCCAGCTGCGAGCCGAGGTGGATGGGAAGGACGGTTACGGGTCTGCGCTCGGCCAGGAAGTCGTCGCCCAGGGCCGGGCGGTAGCGGATGCTGATGAACGGCAGCGCCGTGGTCTTGGTCACCGCAGCCGATGCGAACGTCCAGGTGAGGTCGGTCCGGGTGCTCACCGGAGAGTACGACGGCCGAGTCATCGATGTCTGCAGGGTGTACTTCGCCTTCCCTGCCGGCAGATTCTCGGCCTGGACGGAACCGAATCGGTCGGCTTCGGCGATCACCTCGCCATCCAGCAACAGCTTGCTCCAGGCCGTGTCCGTCGCATCGGCCCGGCCGTCGTTACCCTCGCCGTCCAGCAGCGTCCGCAGGTAGATGCTCAGGCCGTCCGGACTCCGCTCCGTCGTGTGCGCGGTCACGGTGTGGACCGGCGCGAGGTAGCGCTCGTGATACGTCTGTCCGGCCTGGTACCGAGCGTCCACGCGGCGGGCGAAACTGATGGTCTCGTTCTGCGCGCCGAGTTCCGCATAGACCGAGTACCAGCGCGCCGCACCGCTGTCGGCCAGGAGCTTCGTCGGCATCGGCCGGTCGTACTTCAGCTCGACCAAGCCGAACGCGGTGATGTCCGCCAGCCCGCCGATGATCTCGCGTCCGATCCTGCGCTCGCTCGGGGAGAAGACCTGCTGGTGGACGACGGCGAGTTCCTTCGGCTGCACGTCCCGGACGAACCCGGTCGGGTACTGACCATGGAAGCCGTTCGCCTGACCGTAGACGTACGGCGAGTTGTCGAAGGTGCCGTTCGTGGTCGGCTTCGCCCAAAGGGATCCGAGGAACGCTTTCAGCTTCCGCTCCGGCGCCACCGGCGGGCCGATCTGCGCCGAGTACCGGTTGTCGAAGTCGTAGAACTTGGACTGCCAACCTTCCGGGTAACCGTCGGGAGCCATCAGGTTGAATCCGAAGTAGGCCTCCCGCACCTCGGCACCTTCCTCGGGCACCGTGATCCGTAAGGGCTTGGCGAGGCGCGTATCCAGCACGACCGATACCTCTCCGGCAAGCGCGATCTCCGGCTGGACCAGGTGATAGATCGCCGGCTTGCCCGCCCCGGGAACTCTCAACGTGCTGCCCAGGCTCCAGGTGTCCTTCGGCAGCCTCAGGCTGATCACCTTGTCGACGCCGTTCCCGAACCGCGGGGCGTCATAGCCGTTCCAGGCGGAGAGAAGGCCCGTGGGAGCGATCGCGGCGCCGTCGGGGCCGATCGCCGTGATGTTCAGGGTGTAGCGCTCGTCCTCTTTGTCCACACCGGCTGCCGTCGTCACCGATACACCGGGTGCGGTGGCGGTGATCCGACCGGAATAGAAGACGTCGGGCCCGTCGTGCTTGGTGTCCGAGGTCACCTGAACGGCGGCGGTACCACCTGCGGGGACGGTCACGGTGTTCGCGCTCAGAGTGAACGCGCCGCCCGGAGCCGGGTCACCCTCCGGCGTCTTCATCGACGCGGCGAGGTCGAGCTCGACGGGCTTGTCTCCGTAGTTGCGATAAGTCAGGGTTCTGACGACCGGCTTGTCGTCGCTGTGCGGCCATTGCGCGACGCCGAAGGACAGGTTGCCCTCTTCCGCGACGACGGACTGCCCCACCGCCTTGGCGACGTCGATGCGGCCGGCACCTTGTTCGCTGACTGTGTTGTCCGGGCTGGGCTTGGCCGAACCGATCAGTGCGTTCTTCAGCTCAGCGGCCTGCCATGCAGGGTGCTGCTGGGCCAGTAGCGCCGCGGCTCCGGCGGTGTGCGGCGTGGCCATCGACGTACCGGACAGGGTCTGGTACTTGTCGCCGACCGGCTCCTCCGCGACGGCATCCTTCGACCGTGCGGCGACGATCTCACCACCCGGCGCGGTCACATCGGGTTTGACCGCGCTGTCCCCGGCCCGCGGCCCGCGGCTGGAGAAGTCGGCCAGGCTGTCGTCCTTGTTCACCGCGCCGACCGTCAAGGCGTCGTCCGCACTGCCCGGTGAGTTCACCATCTTGTCGCCGGACCAACCTTCGTTGCCGGCGGCAATGACGAAGAGGGTGCCGTGCTGCGCGGTCAGCCGGTTGACGGCTGCCTCGAGTGGGTCGATCCCCGGCTGATCCGGGCCACCGATACTGAGGTTGACGACATCGGCCCCGACCTCGGTGACAGCCCACTCCATGCCGGCCAGGATCATCGAGTCCGGACAGCCGTCGACGCCGCAGACCTTGGCGTCGTACAACTCGGCGTCCGGAGCGACTCCTCGGTACTTGCCGTCCGACGCCGCGCCGGTCCCGGCGATCGTCGAGGCGACGTGCGTGCCGTGACCGATCACGTCGGCGGCCGACTCGCTCGTGAAGTTCTTGCTGCCCACGACCTGCGTCGCGAGATCCGGATGGGTCTTGTCGACGCCGGTGTCGAGCACGGCGACCTTGATGCCCTGACCGGTGTAGCCGGCCTGCCAGGCCGCCGGCGCGCCGATCTGCGGGACCGAGCGGTCGAGCTTCGGTGTGCGCTTGCTGTCCAGCCAGACCTTGTCGATCGCCGGCGCCGAACGCGCCGTACCGAGACCGCGTAGGAAGTCGCCGGCGCGATCCTTCTCGATCTTCCACGCAGCGCCGTTGATCACCGGGAGTTCGCGAACGAGCTGCGCGGCCGGCAACGCGGCCCGCTGCTTGGCCTGGGCCTTGTAGGTGACGATCACCGGGATCGCGCGGGTCGAGGCGTCGTCGTACTTGGCTTCGACCAGTCCGGTGATGTCGAACAGCCGCTGGTCGAGGCGGCCACTGGCCAGCTCGTCCCGGACGTCGGACGGTACGACGTGGACGCGGCCCCGCGTGGTGTACGTGTCGAAGTCGATCGTGCGGCGGCCCGGACCCGGCTCGATCGACGTGGTGCCGTCGAACGACGTCACCCGGTCGCCGGTGACCAGGGTGACGTGCTGAGCCTCTCGCGGTGCGGGCTGTGGCGACGACGGTCCGGCGGCAGTGGCCGGGACAGGGCCGGCCACTGTCAGGCTCAACGCGAGACCCGCGACCGCCAGTACGGCGATCGCGGGTCTTGTTCTCGAACTCTGAGTCACGGCGGGTTCCTCCCCGGGTTCGGATGGGTCTCTGCTGAGAGAGATGCACCGAACCATCCCTGGGGTTGGATCCCGCCCAGCTATTCGATCCTCATCGAATCGGGTAGGCGTTGATCGTGGTCTGCTCGGTCGTGTTGCCGGCCGCGTCGACGGCCTTGGTCCGCAACGACACCGTCTTGGCGTCCTTCGGTGTCGCGAAGACCGCCTTGTACTCGCCCCGGCCGGCACCCGTCACCGACGCCTGCTGCCAGGTCTTCCCGTCGTCCCCGGACACCTCGACCTCCACCGACTTGATCGCCGGCAGCGGCAGGTCCACGCCGAAACTCCGGCCCGCGACGAGGAACACCGGCAGGACGGTGACCGGCGTACGGTCGGCGACATTGTGGAGGTCGACCTTCGGCCGGTAGCCGACGCCCAGCGCAGGGATCGGCGTCTCCTCGGTCGTCACCCCCGAGGAGAACGTCCAGCGCAGATCCGTTCGGGTGCTGAGCCCCGACACCGACGCCCGCGTCTGCGAGGACTCGAAGACGTACTGCACGTTCTCCTTGGGGAGACCGAAGACATTCACATAACCCCACCACGGGCTCTCCCTGATGACTTTGCCATCGCGCAACAGCCTGCTCGACTCGGTGTCCGCGAGTGTGTTGCCACGGTTCCCATCCGCATCCATCAGGTTGTGGGCGAACAGGTGCATCTCGTCGTCGTACCGGAAGGGCCCGCTCGGCGCGGTGCCGAAGGCGGCAGCGTTGAACCGTTCCCGATAGGTCCGGCCCGCCTGGTAGACCCGGTCCGGCGTGTCGATCCAGGTGTACCAGCCCGACGGAAGGCCGGTCGGGTCCTCGCCCGGGTCGCTCGGCTCGATGACGTTGGTACCCCACTTGGCGTGTTCGGCCTCCACCAGGACCGTCGTCGTACTCGGCTGGTCGTAGCGCAGTGCGGTGGACCACGTGACGAAGATCCCCGGAATCCGCGCAGTGACAGCTCGCCAGGTCTGCCGGTTGCTGGTTGCGTTCAGCTGTTGCTTCAGGACAGCGAAGTCCTTCGGTTTGAGGTTGCGGACGAACCCGGTCGGGAACTTGCCGTTCGCGTGGTGTGCCTGGCCATACAGGTACGGCGAATTGTCGAACTGTCCGGCGGAGTTCTTGCGAGCCCATTGGGTCGTGATCATGCTGGTCAGCTCCGCCCCCGGAAGTTCCGGGCCGAGGTGCAGCGAGTAGAAGCTGTCCAGATCCGGCAGTTGCGTGATCGCGGCGAACTCGACGCCCGGCATCAGCCGGACGAAGCCCATCAAGGCGACCGCGAGTGACGCGTCGGCCTTGGGCACAGTGATCTTGATCTGCTTCGCCTGCCGCGCGTCGATCACTACTGTCGTGTCCTTGGTCAGCTCGAGGCTCGGCTGAGCAGTCCAGTAGTTGGAGCTCTTCGGCGGGTTGTCCGGGTCCGGCGCGGTCAGCCGGTTGTCCAGGATCTGCTCACCCTTGTTCAGCCGAAGCTTCACCTCCGACTGCCCCGTGCCGTAGAAGAGCAACTGGTCGTCGGCGACGCTGTAGATCAGGCCGCGCGGTGCGGCCGGTTTGCCGTCCGGGCCGATGCCACGCAGGGTCAGGGTGTAGCGCTCTTTCTCGCGATCGACGCCGATCGCCGTGGTGACGGAGACGCCGTCGGCGGTCGCGGTCACGCGGCCGGAGTAGAACCCGTCCGGGCCGCTGTGCTTGGTGTTCGACGTCGCCTGGACCGAGGCGGTCCCACCGGCCGGCACGGTCACCGTGCTCGCACTCAGGCTCAGCGCGTCCGCCGGAGCCGGGCTGCCGTCCGGTGCTTTGAGTTCCGCGGCCAGGTTCAGCGTGACCGGCTGCTCGCCCAGGTTGCGATAGGTGAGTTCCTTGGTCACCGGCTGGTCGTCGTCATGCGGCCAAGGCGCCGTACCGAACGACAGGTTGCCCGGGTCGCTCACGACGGTCTGCTTGATCGCCGCCGCCACGTCGACGCGGCCCGCACCCTGCTGGAACGCCGTCTGCTCGGCGGCAGGCTTCGCCGACCCCATCAACGTGCTCTTCAGCTCACCCGCCTTCCAGGCCGGGTGCTGCTGCACCAGCAACGCGGCAGCGCCGGCCGCGTGCGGCGTGGCCATCGACGTACCGGACAGGGCGAGGTAGCGGTCCCCCACCGGTACTCCGATGATCGCGTCCTTCGCCTTGGCCGCAACGATGTCTTCGCCCGGAGCCATCAGATCCGGCTTCACCGCGCCGTCACCGACCCGTGGGCCGCGGCTGGAGAATTCGGACAGCCAGTCGTTCCACTTGTCGACCGCTCCGACGGTCAGTGCGGCATCCGCGCTGCCCGGTGACTGGACCGTGCGATCGGTCGGACCTGAATTGCCCGCAGCGATCACGAACAGCGTGCCGGTCTCGGCAGTAAGCCGATTGACGGCCGCCTCCAGCGGGTCGAGCCCCGGAGTGTCTGCGCCGCCCAGGCTGACGTTGACGACCTGGGCCTTGACCTCGGTCGCGGCCCACTCCATCCCGGCCAGGATCGCCGAGTCCGGACATCCGGTCTTCTCACAGACCTTGCCGTCGTACAGCTGCGCGTCCGGCGCCACCCCCTTGTACTTGCCGCTCGATGCGGCACCGGTGCCTGCGATCGTGGAGGCGACGTGCGTGCCGTGACCGACCACATCGCCCGCTGCCTCGGCAGTGAAGTTCTTCGCACCGGCAACCTGCGTGGCGAGGTCGGGATGCGACGCGTCGATACCGGTGTCCAGTACGGCGACCTTGGTGCCCTGACCGGTGTATCCCGCCTGCCAGGCAGCCGGAGCGCCGATCCGGGGTACCGAGACGTCGAGGGACGGTTTCCGCTTGCCGTCCAGCCACACCTTCTCGACACCGGCCGAACGCAATCCCGCCACGAAGTTCCCCGACTTCGGAACAGCCGCCGCAGCACCATTGACGATCGGCAACTGCCGAGTCACCTTCGCTCCTGGAAGGACCGAACGCTTCCGCGCCTTACCGGCGTACGTGACGATCACTGGCGTGCTCTTGCTCGCCTTGTCGTCGTACCCGGCCGCGATCAGCCCGTTGACGTCGAACAGCCGGCTGTCCAACCGGCCGCCCGCAAGTTCGGGCTGGACGTCGGACGGAACGACGTACAGGCGGTTCTTGGCGCGGTAGGTGTTGAAGCTGATGTGACTGCGACCGGGCCCGGCCTGAACGCTCGCCTGCCGGTTTTCACCGTCGCGCAAGGTGACCCGATCGCCGGTGATCAGTGTGACCTGGTGGACCTTCGGTGGCTTCGGCGCCGAGGTCGACGCGGGATTCGGTGAAGTTTGGGTGGGCGCGGCGACCGCCGGCAGGCCGAGCGCCAGGACGGCGATCGAGGCAGCTGCGGCAAAGCCGGCGCGCGTCGATCGGGCGGTGGGTTGCACGATGGGTTCTCCCCTTCGGTTGATCTCTACGCCTGCAAGGACGCGTGAGTCCACCGAACGCTGCAGGGCGCCGCGACCGGTGTGGTCGCGACGCCCTGGCTATTCAGTTATCGAATCAGCACAGCTCAGTTGTCGGAGTTAGCGCAGGGGGTAGGCACCGATCGTGGTCTGGTCGGCGGTGTTGCCCTGGGCATCTACTACGTGGGCCTTCAGGGAGATCGTCTTGGCGCCCTTGGGGGTCGCGAAGATCGCCTTGTAAGCACCCTTGCCGGCCGGTACGACGGAGGCCTTGTGCCAGGTCTTGCCGTCGTCGCCGGAGACCTGGAGCTCGACCTTCTTGACCGCCGGCAAGGCGCTGTCCGGCTGCGCGATCAGGGTGAACGGCAGCACGGTCACCGGCTTGCGGTCCGCGACGTTGTCCTTGTCGACCTTGGGCTGGTAGCCGACTCCGACCAGTGGGATCAGCGTCTCCTTGGCGGTGGCCGCGGAGTCGAAGGTCCAGGTCAGGTCGGTCCGGGTGCTGAACGACGAGTACGTCTGCCGCGTCATCGACGTCTGGAAGGTGAACTTCGCCTTCTCGGCCGGCAGGCCCTCGACGTAGATGTCACCGAAGAACTTGGACTCGGCAACCACCTTGCCGTCACGCGACAGCTTGCTCGACTGGGTGTCCGCCCGGGTACCGCCCTTGTTGCCATCGGCATCGGTCAGGCCGTAGGCCGACACCTGCAGGTCGTTCTCGAGCCGGCCGGCGTAGGCCGGCGACGGGGTGAAGGCAGCAGCGTTGAAGCGCTCCTGGTACTTCTTACCGGCCTGGTACTCGCGGAACGGCGACTGGAGCTGGGTGATGGTGTCCGGGAACGGGTTCTCCGGATCCGTGCTGGGCACGATCTCGCGGATCTCCGTGCTCCAAGCGACCGGCTTGGCGTCGGCGAGCAGCTTCGGCGACGCCGGCTGGTCGTAGTTCAGAATGATCGACCAGCCACCGGCCGAGCTGAAGACGACCCGTTCCACCGTGCGGTCACTGGCCGCGTTGATCTGCTGGGTGACCTCGGCGAGGTCCTTGGCCTGCACGTTCCGGATCAGCCCGGTCGGGAAGCGTCCCGGTGTCCCGTTGCTCTGGGCGTACAGGTACGGCGAGTTGGTGAACCGTCCGTCGCTGCCCGGCTTGGCCCACTGCGAGGCAACATATCCCGACAACTGTGCCGGCGGCAGATCCGGACCGATCTGTGCGGTGTTGACGTTGTCGAAGTCGAACAGCAACGCCGACGACCCCAGCCCGGCCTTACCGTCGGCCGTGAACCGCTCGTAGCCGAGTGAACCGACCGCGAGTTTCGCCTCGGGGTTCGGCACGGTCACCTTGACCGGCTTGGTGAGCCGGGCGTCGAGGTCGATGCTTGCGTCCCCAGTCAGCTTGAGCTCCGGCTGCACGACCTCGTAGAAGGAGTACTTCTCCGGCGTGTTCGGATCTTCCAGGAAGCTGGCGGCCTCCAGGTGGTAGCCACCCTTCGGCAGCCGCAGGCTGAGCTCGTCCTGCTCGGTGCCGTAGAAGTTGAACGAGTGGTCGTCGAGACCAAGGATGACGAGGAACGGCGGGAGCGGCTTGCCGTCCGGACCGGTCGTCTTCACCTTCAGGGTGTAGCTCTCGACCTCCTTGGTGACACCGATCCCGGTGACCACGGAAGCGTCACCGGCGGTTGCGGTGACCCGGCCGGAGTACGCGCCGTCCGGTCCGGTGTGCTTGGTGTTCGAGGTCGCCTGGACCGACGCGGTGCCACCGGCCGGAACCGTGACGGTGTTCGCACTCAACTGCAGCGCGCCCGCCGGAGCCGCCGTACCGGACGGGTCGGTCAGTGTCGCCGCCAGGTTCAGCGTGACGGGCTGGTCGCCCAGGTTGCGGTACGTCAGCGTCTTGGTGACCGGCTCGTCGTCGTTGTGCGGCCAGACCGCAGTCCCGAACGACAGGTTGCCCGGGTCGCTGACGACGGTCTGCTTGATGCCCTTGGCCACGTCGACGCGGCCGGCGCCCTGCTGGAACGTCGACTGACCGGCCGCCGGCTTCGCGGAACCCGTGACCGCCGACTTCAGCTCACCCGCCTTCCAGTTCGGGTGCTGCTGGGCCAGGATCGCGACCGCGCCGACGGTGTGCGGCGTCGCCATCGACGTACCGCTGAGGTTCAGGTACTTGTCGCCGACCGGCGTACCGATGTCGCCGTCCTTCGACCGGGCGGCGACGATGTCGACACCGGGCGCGGTGACGTCCGGCTTGACCGCACCGTCACCGAGGCGCGGGCCGACGCTCGAGAAGTCGGCCAGCTGGTCCTGCTTGTCGACCGCGCCGACCGTCAGCGCGGCCTCCGCGCTGCCCGGCGACAGGACAGTGCCGCCGCTGGGGCCACTGTTGCCTGCGGCAATGACAAAGAGCGTGCCGGTCTGCGCCGTCAGCCGATTGACGGCCTCCTCCATCACGTCGATCTCCGGGGTGTCGCCACCGCCGAGGCTGATGTTGACGACCGACGCCTTGACCTCGTTCGCCGCCCACTCCATCCCGGCCACGATGGTGGACTCGCTGCACTCCTGGACGCCACAAACCTTGCCGTCATAGAGCTTCGCGTCCGGTGCGACACCCTTGTACTTGCCGCCCGAGGCCGCGCCGGTGCCCGCGATCGTCGAGGCCACGTGGGTCCCGTGACCGACGAAGTCGCCGTCCGGCTCCTCGGAGAGGAAGTTCTTCCCGCCCGCGACCTGGGTCGCCAGGTCAGGATGCGTCGCGTCGATCCCGGAGTCGAGCACCGCGACCTTGATGCCCTTACCGGTGTAGCCGGCCTTCCAGGCTTCCGGCGCCCCGATCTGCGGCACGGACTTGTCGAGCAGGAGCTCGCGCTTGCCGTCCAGCCAGATCTTCTCGATCGCGGTCGCCGAGCGAGCGTTACCGGCATCAGCCAGGAAAGCGGCAGCCTTGCCCTTGTCGACCTTCAGCGCCGCGCCGTTGACGACCGGCAGCTGGCGGGTCACCGTCGCCCCCGGTACGGCGGCTCGTGTCTTCGCGTTGCCTGCATAAGTGACGATCACGGGGATCGACTTGGACGACTTGTCGTCGTACTTCGCTTTGATCAGACCCGTCACGTCGAACAGCCGCCGGTCCAGCCGGCCGCTCGCCAGCTGCTGCCGAACGTCGGACGGTACGACGTACAGGTGTCCCTTCACCCGGTAGCTGCCGAAGGCGATGTTGTGGCGGCCGGCGCCGGGCTCGACGGTCGCCTTGCCGTCGCCGTGGACGGTGACGCGGTCACCGGTCACCAGGGTGACCTTGACGGGCTCGGCCTTCTTGGCCTGGGCCTTGGCTGCTAGCGGGCTCGGAGCGGATTGCTGTGCGGATTGCTGTGCGGAAGCCTGGGCGATGCCTGACAGGCCGATTCCCAGGGCTGCGATCGAGGCGACGGCGGCAACGCCGATACGCCTCGATCGTGGTGTCGATGCCACGATTGAGTCCCTCCCATTTCGGTTGTCCTCACATGACTCCCCGACCCACCTCACAGTGCGGAATCAGGAAGCCACTCACCGTTAGATGTCCACACCCTGCCAAACGGTTGCACGAACCCCCTGCCGTGGCAGGAACCTGCAATCAGTAGTTCAAGACTCACCCAGTGTGATGTTCACGCTCACGAACTCCTGGACGAGGGCGTTCAGGTAGGCAACCGTCTCGGGGTGGCGCGCTTTGGTCGTGCCGACGGCTTGCTGGATCTGCATGAACGGTTGCTCGATCAGGCGGTACTCCGGATGGTCCGCCACCCACTGCGTGACCGGCTGCCGGATCCCGGCCCCGACCTCCAACCCCTCGGCCCGAAAGACCTCGACGCCCTCGTCACCACGGACGATCGTCGCCTCCTGCAGCGTCCGGGTCAGATAGAGGTCGTACGCCGACCCCTCCTTCACCCCGACCCGGATCCCCGTCGCGTCGACATCCGCGACCGCCTTCAGCCCCGAGTCCTGCGGTACGACGAAGACGCCCTCGATCGCCAGGTACGGCGCAGTGAACGCCACCTGCCCGGCGCGCGCCGGATCGATCGCGAGGAAGCAGATATCGGCCTGCCCGGTCGTCATCGCTTCGAACGACTTGCGGGCCGCGTCGAAACAGATCAGCTCGAGCTGCACGTCGAGCCGGCGCGCGATCTCGCGCGCGATGTCGACCGTCACACCCCGCGGCTCAGCAGGAGTCCCCTGCGCCAGAACCGGGTTCCCCAGGTTGATCGACGCCCGCAGTACGCCGGTCGGTGCCAGATCATCACGCACATTCGTCATACCAGCGACCCTAGCGACGCACCACCCCCGCCCCCGCCGACTGCATGATCCCG
>NZ_SMKA01000084.1 GCF_004348455.1 Kribbella albertanoniae | reverse complement strand
CCCCCAGCCCATGCAACAACACCAACGAACTCATGCCAGCAGGCTGACACACCACACCGCACTACGCGCCCCACCGCGCGTCCTGGCGACTACCCGCCTTCGCGGTAGCACGAAAGGTGGCCGGGGTGGTGCCGAGGGTTCGTTTGAAGGCTCGGTTGAAGGCTGCTTCGGAGGAGTAGCCGAGGCGGGTGGCCACGCCGGCGATCGGGAGGTCCAGGTCCTCGTGGCGGAGCAACTCGGCGGCGGCCTGCATCCGCCAGTGGGTGACGTACCGCATGACCGGCTCGCCGACCAGGCTCGTGAATCTGGCAGCAAAGGCCGAGCGGGACATGCTGGCCTCATGGGCGAGGGTGGCAACCGTCCAGCGGTGGGCCGGATCGCGGTGGATGTGGGTCAGGGCGTGGCCGATCCAGGGATCGCGGAGTGCTGTCAGCCAGCTGGGCTGCGCCGCGGGCTGAGTAACCAGCCAGGAGCGGATCGCCTGGATGACAAGGATGTCCGAGAGCCGGGTGATCACCGCCTCGCCACCGGGGCGCAACTGTCGGCCCTCGGCAGCGATCAGGCGAAGGGTGCTGTGCATCCACTCGGCCTCGGGACCGGATGGTCCCGAGACCCGGTCGACCAGGACGACGCTGGGCAGCAACTCCAGCAGGCGGCGCGTCATCGGATGGTCGAGCTGGACCGTACCGCAGACCACGTCGGTGGATTCGCCGGGCCCGCGGTCCCTTCGCAGGATCGCGTACCGGCCGCCGCCGTACTCGTAGTCGAGCTCGTCGATCCGCTCGACCGCGGTCCCTGGGTCGCTGAGTAGTTGGTGTCCCTCGCCATGCGGTATGAGGACGAAGTCGCCCGGTTGCAACTGCCGGAGCTCTTCGCCCTCGATCGCGAGCCAGCAGCGCCCGCTGGTCACGACGTGGAACCACATGGACCCGGCGTCGGCCGGCAACTGCAGACCCCACGGCGCGGTCAGCTGCGAGCGGCAGTAGAACGTGCCCGTGACCCGCAGGAAGTGCAGCGCCTCGCCCAATGGGTCGGCAGCGATCACCGGATCGTCAGCTGCCATGACCCGAGTTTTCCCGGCCGGGAACCGGGCGTCCACCCGCCTGGACGATCGATCAAGGAATCGCGACGATCGAGGATGGTCTCGCTGTGACGCCGGCCGCATGCTGGACGAATGACGGTCGGCTGGCTGGGGGGTACCGGGTGCTTGAGATCGGGTTGCTCGGGCCTCTGCAGATCCGCCGGAACGGCCGGGCCATCGCCGTACCGGGCCCGCGCCTGCAGTCCGTGGTGATGATCTTGGCGCTGTCCGCCAACCGCCCGGTTCCGGTGGAGGTGATCGCGGATCGGCTGTGGGGCGAGCGAATGCCGCATCGCATCAAGCCGACGTTGCAGACCTACGCTGCCCGGCTCCGTCAGCACCTCGGCCAGCACGCCATCCAGACCTGTCCGGGTAGCTACCTGCTGCGGGTCGATCCGGATCGGGTCGACGCGCTCCGGCTCGCGGGCCTGGTCCGGGAAGCGCAGCAGACCGGCGACCCGGTCACCAAGCGGGTACTGCTCGAGCAGGCGGTTGAGCTGTGGCGGGACAATCCGCTCCTCGGCTCGACGGCCGCCGACTGGTTCACGACGAGTGAGGCCGCCCGGCTGACCGCGGTGTACCTGGCCGCCGTCGAGCAGCGGATCGATCTCGACCTGGTCGAGGAACGGTACGACGAGGTGATCGTCGAACTGCTGGAGCTCACCGGCCGGCACCGGCTGCGGGAGTCGCTGTGGATCCGGCTGCTCGCGGCGCTCCGGCTGAGCGGACGCACGGCCGAGGCGCTGCGCTGCTACGAGCAGATCCGTACCATCGTGGCCGGCGAACTCGGCGCGGATCCGGCGCAGGAACTCCAACAGGAGCACGCCCGCCTGCTCGCCGGCCGCCGCGCGGCGCCGATCCACACCAGCCCCGCGGTCGAACCCAGGCAGCTGCCTCCGGACCTCCGCTGGTTCACTGGCCGCTCGACCGAGCTCCGCGCCCTCGACGGGATACTGGACGGCGCTTCCCCTCAGTGCCCGACCATCGTCACCCTGACCGGCCCGGGCGGGATCGGCAAGACCGCGCTCGCCATCCACTGGGCTCATCGGGTCCGCGACAGGTTCCCCGCCGGTCAGCTCTTCGTCGATCTCCGTGGCTACTCCGCCGATGACTCGGTACCGCCTGAGGCCGCCCTGTTCACGTTCCTCCGGTCGCTGCAGGTTCCGGCTGACCAGATTCCCACCGGAACTTCCGATCGCGCCGGGCTGTTCAGAACCCTGACAGCCGACCGGCCGCTGCTCGTGGTCATCGACAACGCGACCAGCGCCGAACAGGTACACCCTCTGCTTCCCGCCTCGGGCAGCATGATCGTGGTGACCAGCCGCAACCAGCTGCGGTGGCTCGGCGTGCGCAACGGCGCCGTCCGGCTCCCGATCGAACCGCTGTCGGCCGGCGAGGCGGTCCAGTTCCTCACGACGGCAGCTGGGCGGGACCCGGCCGAATCTGCCGAGTTGGGCGAACTGGCCGAGCTGTGCGCCGGGTATCCCCTGGCCCTGGCAGTCGTCGCCGAGTCGATCCAGCGGTCGACAGTCACCCCTTGGTACGGGCGCAGTACGGGCAGCGGGTTGCTGCCGACGGTCCGTAATCTGCGCGAGGTCGAGGGGATTCGACTGCAAGCCTCCTCGGCTGGTGAGGACTCATGCGTACAAACAAAGTGAGGGGAACAATGCAGCGCTCACGAACACGCCTACTGGCCGGGGGGATCGGCGCACTTCTTGTGAGTGGCGTCGGTATGGCCCCGGCAGCCGCCCAGACCGACGGCGTACCGCCCGCCGTCGGCGCCAACGAGCAGGCCCAGCTCGTCGCACTCGCGAAGAGCTACCTCGAGGCCCGCACCCGCAGCCTGCTGTCCGACCGCAGCGGCCGACCACTGTCGAAGGCCGCCGTGGCACCCGTGGCCCTGTCGGCCGGGCAGCAACGGGTCGCGTCGGCCGTAGACCTCTACCTGGCGCAGAGCCGCCAGAAGCTGGCTTCCCACAAGCAGCGGTGGATCTCGTCGGAGACCACCGTCCTGCCCACGAGCGTCAAGCAGCAGCCCGACGGTTCGGTGACGGCAACTGTCACCGAGAAGACTCGGCTGCTGTTCGATCGCGCCTTGGATCCCGAGGCGCCGGAGGCCACCGAGCAGTCGGTCGACCGTGTGTTCACCTATGTCAAGACCGGCGGAACGTGGTCCATCGCCGACCTGGATCCGGGCAACGCCGAGCAGTCGGTGGCGGTGAACGACGCACCGCGCACGATCACCGAGGCAGCGTTCGAGGCCTCGCCGATGAGCGAGTCACCGGAATACATGTACGGCGCTCCCGGCCCGCTGTCGGCCGCCGACCAGGAGGAGGACCAGCGGGTGGAGCCCGTCACCGTCCACCCGCCGGCCGACGCTCCCGAGGACGGATCTCCGATCGACGATCCGCAAGAGGATACCGGCGCCGCGGCCGCGCGACTGATGGCCGGTTACTGCTACACCTGCATGGTCGATTACGCGACCCGCTACTGGGAGAATTACAACTCGCGTTACCGGAGCTGGAGCACGGATTGCACCAATTTCGTTTCCCAGACCATGAGGGCCGGCGGATGGGCGTACGACTACGGTCTGTACACCAACAACGCGAACTGGTGGTACAACAGCCTGAATCAGACCCGCAGCTGGCCCGCCGCGGAGAACTTCTCGCGTTTCGCTCCGAAACGGACCAGCTGGCTGAGCAACGTCTGGAAGCTGAAGATCGGCGATGTCCTGCTGGTCGACTGGGACAAGAACGGCAACAAGAACCACGCCATGGTCGTGACGAGGAAGACCTCGAGCATGATCTATCTGAGCTACCACACGACTGACACCATCAACAAGCCGCTGACGGAGGTCCTGCGGAAGGACACCACCGCCTGGTGGTACGCCGCCCGGACCTAGTCCACTTCGGCGGCCGGAGCGCCCTGAACAAGACAATGGTGGTCGCCCCCTGCGGGGTGACCACCATTCTCGTTGTGGCGAAGTCAGATGTGGTCGCCGCAGGATTCCCGGACGATCAGCCGAGGCTCGGCCAGGTGCGACCGCACTGCGGGCTCCGCGCCGGAGATGACCGCGAGCAGAGCGCGCGCGGCCGTCTCACCGAGGATGCGGCCGCTGGTCGCGACACTCGTCAGGGCCGGCACCGATGCCCGAGCGGGGCCGATGTCGTCGTAGCCGATGATCCGCGTGGATCCCGCGTGGCCCGCGTCGAAGAGGGCCCGGGCGACGCCGATCGCGATGCTGTCGTTGTGGCAGATGATGCCGTCCGGCAGCCCGCCGGCGGCCAGTTCGCGGCCGGCCCGGATACCGGCCTCCACGGTGGATTCGCTGGTCAGGTCGACGAGCTTCACGTCGGATCCGGACTCGGCCAAGGCCCGAAGGACGCCCTCGAGCCGATCGATCCGCGCGACGCCGTGCTTGGGCCCGCCGAGGTAGGTGATGGATCGGCACTGGTGCGCCCGGACGAGATGGTCTGCCGCCAGATAGCCGCCCCGCACCTCGTCGGAGCCGACATAGGGCTCGGTGGACCCGGCGACGTACCGGCTCAGGAAGACCGTGGGTACATCCCATGAGCGAATGGCGTCGACCAGGTCATGGTTGCTGCCCGTGGCCGGAACGATGGCCAGTGCCGCCACCTGGTGCTCCCGCAGCATCCGCACCAGCCGTGCCTGCTGGTCGAGCCGATCGCGCGTCGACACCATCAGTGCCATGTAACCGCTGTCGGTGAAGGTCGCCTCCACCCCGCTCAGGACCTCGCCGAAGAACGGCCGGTCGATGTTCGGAACGATCACGCCGATGGTCCGGCCCGTCCGCCGCAGTGCTGCCGCGCCCTCGTTGTAGACGTACCCGAGCGTTTCGATCGACGCCTGCACTCGCTCCCGGGTGGCAGTCGACACCCGGCCGGTGCCGGTGATGACGTACGAGGCAGTGGTTCGTGACACTCCCGCGTGCCGAGCGACGTCGATCAAGGTCACCCGTCTACCCATGCGATCACGCTAGCAGGCACCGAGCACGCGCCCTGCGCCCCGCCCACGGTGCCGGAAGGGGCCGAAGGCGCGGACCGCCGCGGACCTTCGACCCCTCGGATCTGCACGGAGTACGACGACAGGATCGGCGTCAGACCGCGCGGACGTGGAAGATGGCTAGGCGGGCGTTATGTGAGTCGACGTTCATGTTGACAGTCCTGGTGGTGCTGAGGGTGATCTGCACGGAACCGTCGCCGGGCAACCAGTGCAGGCGGTCGATGCCGGTGCCGAACGCCTTCTGTTCCGCGGCCAGGTCCGACGCGGTACCGAAGTCCGGGCGGTTGGTGTCCGCTCCCCAGATCACCAGCCTGCCCGCGTCGTGGTGCGCGCGTGCCCTGGCCCTGTGGATGTCCCGCATCAGCCACCATTCGTCGCGCAGGTCTGTGCGCTGGTCGCCGTTGTACGCGTTCGCGATGTAGTGGGTGTTGAGCACCGCGAACTCGATGGACGGATGGTCCTGATGCCGGACGACGACCTCGTTGAACCAACGCGTTGGGGTGACGCCGGGAATGCCGCCGTGCGCGCGCTCGGTCCGGCTGGACACCACGACCCACGGCCTGCCGACGCAGATCGGGATCCGGAACGACGTCTCGTGGCGCAAGAACGCCTTGGTGTAGAGCGGGCCGAAGTAGTGATCGATCATCGCTTCTTCGCCGGTATCGCCCTCGCTGATCTCCTGGAAGCAGACCAGCGGCCGGTGCTCGCCGTCGGCGTTGCGTACGGCGTCGAACGCGGCGTCGCGGGCTCCCAGGTTGTCCCGGCCGACGTTCGCCGTGATCACCGGCAGCCGGAACCAGTCGGTCGCCGCCGATGCGGTGCCCGTGCTCGCGACGGCACCGGCAAGCACGCCGCCGCCGAGGGCGAGCGCCTTACGCCTGCTCATCATGCTGGTCATGGTCGGACTCCCGGCAGGTGAATGGTGTGGGCAGAGGGGAGAATCGGATCGCGTCGAGTACGCCGGCGGCCGCTGGGCAAGCCGGTGGATCGCCCGCCCGTCATTCGACGTAGAACCCGTTGGAGTCGAGCTTCAGCTCGCCGATGATCGGGTGTCGCTTGCCGGTCGCGGTGTCGTACCAGGCCCAGACGACGGCGCGGCGATTGCCCTCGGTGTAGAAGGCGGCCATGGCCCCGGGGCCGGTGTGATTGCCGGGCAGCCCTCGGTACGGCCCGAGCCCTCCGCTGCCTGTGTACCCGAAGTACGGCTGGTTGGCGCCGTCCTTCAAGAGGGTGCAACGGCTGGACGGGATCGGGTTGGGCCCGCAGTCGGCGATGCCGGTCGAGTACCGGGCACTGTTCCAGTTGTTGCCGGAGAACAGCAGATAGTAGTGCCCGGATCCGCCGACGAAGATCGACGGATTCTCGATGACGTGGGTGCTGCCGGAGTCATTGACGGTGTCCCAGACCAGGTCGGTGCTCTTCAGGGCGTCGCGGCGGGTGTTCCAGAGGGCGAAGCCGTCGGAACCGACCTGGACGATGGAGATGCCGGTCTCCGGGTACGAGGTGATCGCGTCGTCCCGATAGGCGACGTAGAGCTTGCCGTTGGCAACGAACGGGTTCGCGTCGATGGCCCACCGGCCGCCGCCGGGGCAGGCCCAGATGCCCTTGTTGGTAAAGGGGCTCTTGGCTCCGCCGGAGGTGGCCAGCCCGATGCATTTCTGGCTGGTGCCGGCCTTCGACGCCGTGTAGTACATGTAGTACGTGCCGTTGAACCGCACCACACCAGGCGCCCAGACAGCGCCGTTGTCCACCGCCCACGAACCCGGGCCGGAGGGGAGTGCGTCGCCGGCGGCGCAGTCCGACATGCCGACCGTGTCGCCCGATCCGTGGTTGAGGAAGGGCACGTACAAGGTCACGCCGCTCGGTGCGCCGCAGCGGGGTCCGGCACCGGAGCCGACGGTCGTGCCATAGGTGACGTAGGTGCCGTCGTTGGCCTGCAGGGTGCTTGGGTCGGCCAAGCTGAACGACGACGAGCCGGTCGACGCGAGCGCTGCCGTGCTGCCGGGCGCGCCCGGCACCACCGCTCCGGTAACCGTCAGCGCGAGCGCCAACGCCGTCGCGAGCAGCGACGTCTTCCGTGATCTGGTCATGGATCCTCCTTCGTCGAACCCGGAGATCTCGCTCTGTCCGGGTGGGGCGGAAATCCGTCACATCAATTCCGGCGTGACGGGCGACGATTTACATTCTGGCCCCTGAAGAATCGATTCATCAACCTCGGACAATGCCGTGGGAGAGCGGCAAACGACGGTCGCGAGGGGGAAGGTGAGTGACCGGGCGGCTCTGGACGGCCGAGCCGCGCCGATCGACGAAGTCAGTTCACGACGGCCTTCAGTTCGTCTTTGTGCAGGTTGAGCCAGGTGTCGAAGGACTGGAGGTGGGGGTTCAGTTCGCGTACGGCGTCCAGGTTCCGACTGCCGGTGAAGGCTTCGTGGTTCTCTGCGTAGTACTGGAACATGTTGGCCCAGGCGGTGTAGGCCCGGTCCTGGACCACTCGTCAAGGCCCTCTCAGATGCGGTCTTTCCGCAGGTCAGAGCCCAAGTTGGAGGCCGGCGTCCAGCTCCAGCAGATCCCGTGCGGTCAGGCCTTGAGACCTCTCCTGTTCCGTCACTGTTCCGTGAGACGCAGACGCGAACACTGCGCCAAGACGCGAATCGATGGCCATCCGTGCGCGCTGATGCGAAGAAGCCCGGGGTCTATCCGTTCTCGGTCGGTGCCGGGCAGCCGGTCACCGGTGTGTTCGTGGCCAGTGCCACCTCGCTGACGTCGAAATGGCCCGAGGCGTTGGTCAAGTGCGCGGAAGCGACCGGCAAGAAGCTCCCGGAGATCCTGAAGGAAGGGGCCAAGGCCACCTGGACACTGGAGCAGACCGAACCGCTCATTTCCGTCCTTCCGCGGGCCGGCCTGACCGGGCAGGTCGACAAGAACAAGACCGCTCGACTGCCCTTCGTCACCGGTCATGAGAACGACGACCAGGGCACGCAGGTGATCGCGCTGGCCAGGGCGAAGGTCAAGATCGAACGCACAGACGTCAGCGACCTGATCTCGGAGGCCAGGAAGCAGGTCCAGGCCGCGTTCGAGTCGTTGCTGAGCGTGATCCCCGACCGCGATCCTGAAACCCCTCTTCGACCCGATGCTGAACCAGCTCGAGGCGGCGATCAAGGGTCAGGTCAACGGCGTCTTCCTGATCTCCGGCACCGGCAGGGTCGTCGTCTCCTTCCACCAGCCGAAACCGACTCCAACCCCTGTCCCGAAGCCGACACCGACGCCACGGAAGTCTCCAGGCCCGGGTGACTTCTGCACGCAGTACCGGGCGATGGCCAAATGGTCGCACGACCACCAGATGAAGCCGTCCGTCGAGGCCTGGGCCGCCGAACTCGTCACGCGCCTGACAGCAATGCGCCCCGCAGCGCCAGCCGACAAGCTCACCTGGGTCGACTCACTGCTCAAGGTCTACCGCCTGGTCGCCTCCAGCGCCGGCGCCGCCCGGATCGGCAACGAGGCCGCCGCCTCCAACTTCCCCGCCGCGGGTACCGGCCTGGCCAGATACTGCAAGGTCGACCCAGCCCTTCTCCAACCCCGCTAGGCCGCATCCAAAGGAGGAAGACTTCACTGAACTTGTCAAATCCGGTCCCAGCGACAGCGCGATCCTTATCTGACCTCGAAGACATCGACCAGTTGGTGACCGCTTACCGCTGCGGCTGGGGGCGGAGTCCGTCGAGGATGAGGGCGAGCATGTGGGGGGCCCGGTCTACCGGGGTGGAGGCGGCGCGCCACAGGGCGCCGGTGAGTTGGAGGAAGTCGCCGGGGTCGGCGTCGGCTCGGATGCTGCCGTCGTTCTTACCGGCGTCGAACAGCTCGGTGATGGCGGCGATGACCGGTCCGTAGGTCTGTTCGGTGATCGTCTGGTGTGCGCTGGGGCTGAGGGCGTCGCCGAGGCCGTGTTTGCGGCGCATTGCTTCGACCAGGTCGAGGGTCCAGAGCCGGAGCGCGTCAAGTGGCGGTCCGCCGGCCAGTAGACCGGGCACCGTTCCGGTGATGCGCTCGACCTCGTCTTGGTAGACGGCGAGCACGAGCGCCTCCCGGGTAGGGAAGTTGCGGTACAGGGTGCCGGCGCCGACACCCGCGCGCTGCGCGACCTGGTTCATCGACGTTGCGCCGTCCTCGGTGAACGCCTCCCGGGCGGCCTCAAGGATGCGGGCCCGGTTCTCGCGAGCGTCCGATCGGACCATGAGCATCCCCCTTGCTAAGTGGAGAGCTCTCCATTAACGTATCTGGAGAACTCTCCACATAGCTTAGAGGAGCATCATGCAGTACATCAAGCTCGGCACCACCGGCCTGGACGTGTCCCCGATCGCGATCGGAGCGATGACGTACGGCCAACCTGATCGCGGCCACCCGGTGTGGTCGAAAGGCGACGCGGAGGCGCGGCCGCTGATCCGGCACGCGCTCGAGGCGGGAATCAACTTCTTCGACACCGCGAACATGTATTCCAACGGGTCGAGTGAGGAGATCCTCGGCTGCGCGCTCAACGACTTCACCGACCGCGACAGCGTGGTGATCGCGACCAAACTGCGGCACCCGATGCGGACCGGGCCGAACGGTCGCGGCCTGTCGCGCAAGGCGATCATGGCCGAGGTCGACCACTCGCTGTGCCGGCTCGGGACCGACTACATCGACCTGTACCAGATTCACCGCAACGACCACGCCACCCCGTGGGAGGAGACGCTGGAGGCGCTCAGTGATCTCGTGAAGTCCGGCAAGGTCCGGTACGTCGGTGCGTCGTCGATGCACGCCTGGGAGTTCGCGAAGGCGCTGCACCTGCAGAAGGAGCACGGCTGGGCGCGGTTCGTGTCGATGCAGGATCACTACAACCTGCTTGCTCGTGAGGAGGAGCGGGAGATGATTCCGCTGTGCCTGGACGAAGGCGTCGGCACGATCATCTGGTCACCGCTGGCCCGCGGACGCCTCGCCCGCGGCTGGGACGACGCCAGCTCGACCGCTCGCTCGGAGACCGACGGTGCCTTCGCTGACATGCTCTACACACCGGACCAGGAGACGTCCAACCGTGCGATCATCGACGCGGTCGGACAGGTCGCGCAGGGATACGGCGTCAGCCGCGCCCAGATCGCACTCGCCTGGCTGCGGCACCAGCCGGTGGTCACTGCGCCGCTGGTCGGAGCCGGTTCGATTCAGCAGATCAACGAGGCTGTGGCATCGCTGGATGTCGAGCTCACCGACGACGACGTACGGGCGCTGGAGGCTCCGTACACACCGCGCTTCGACTGGCAGGGCATCTCCGACGAGGCTGAGATGGAAGCCATCCGCCAGCGCGTTCCCGGAATGGCACTGCGATGAGGACGATCCTCCGCTCCGCTCCGTCGGCCCGCGTCGGAGCGCTCCTCATCTTTATCGGTCCACTGATCTCCTGGGTTGCCGAGTTCATCACCGCGGCCGCCTGGCAAGACCCGCCCTTCTACAACTGGGTCAGCCACCTCGGCCTGACCGGCCCGAGCCAGGTCGCCTTCCAGCAGGTCGGCAACTCCCCGCTCGGTGCGGTCATGGACACCGGCTGGGTCCTGTACGGCGTCCTTCTGATCGTCGGCGTCCCCCTGGTCGTCGACGTCCGCGAGGGAGTCGGCCCGATCCTGATCGTTGCTCTCAGCACCATTGCCGGGATCGGTGTCTCACTCGTGGGCATCTTCCAGGGCTCCAACGCGAACGTCGCCAACGGTCTGATCGCGTTTCACACCTTCGGCGCCCAAGGCGTGATGATCGCGGGCAACCTGATGGCCGTCGTCGTCGGTGTGACCGGCTCCCGCATCGGCCTGAGCCGTGGCCGCACCATCGCCAGCACCGCGCTCGGCATCGCCGGCCTGGTCGGCTTCGCGGTCTTCATGATCGACGTGTTCAGCGGCTGGATGTGGAACATCGGCATGTTCGAACGCTCAGCGATTTACCCGATCATGATCGGCCACGTCATCCTCGGCAGCGGCCTAATCGCCGCCCGCCGCGAAACACACCCTCAGGTGGCGGCCGCCGCTGTACAGGTAGCTAACTAAGGACAAGTAGATGTCACAGGTACTGGTGGCGCCGTAACGCTTCCGGTGGTGGGTCACCGTCGATGGCGCGCCCTGGGCGACGAGTCGAGGAATCCTCGGTCCACTTCACCGACGTCGGGGGTCACCCTATCCGGTGAGCGCTGACCCATTGGACAGGTCGATCCCGCGTATGGATCGCGGGCCAGAGTTCTCAGTGCGGGGTGCTCGGATGTCTGACTGCTCAGCGTGGCAGTCAGCGCGGCGAGAGGTGGCCGTTGAGGACTCGTTTCGCTTCAGGGTTGCTCGCCTGGGGCCACGTGGTTGTGTAGTTCCTTGAGCACACGCCGACGGGCCACGCGGGAGACGACTCTGCCCCGCATCCTGCCCAGTGGGCCGGGGTCGCGGAATTGTCCGACGATGTGGTCACTGGAGCGTTCCAGTTGTTCGTTGATGCGGTCGAGGTCGATGGCGAGCATTGTGTGCTCGCGTTTGCGCCAGTGGCCGGCGATCATCACCGCTTCGATGTTGCCGAAGCTGGAGTAGAGCGCGGCTGCGATGGGGTCGTGTGCGGGCCACAGGTTCGGGGCGCGCGTATCGATGACGATGAGGTCGGCCTGCAGGCCCGGTTGGAGTCGGCCGACGCGGTCGGCCAGCCCGAGTGCGCGGGCCCCTTCCAGCGTTGCCCAGCTCAGTGCTTGCTTGCTGGTGACTGTCGGCTCCATCGAGAAGATGCCGTGGGTTCGCCTGCGGCGGTCGTGATCGAGTCCTCGTTGGTAGGCGAGCGCGACCCGGGCGGAGGTCAACAAGTCGCCGGCGACCACACAGTCGGTGTCGGTCCCCAGGGATGGTGCATCGCCGAGCGGAAGCAGTTGCGCGGTGATCGGTGCGCCGTGCCCTTGACCCAGTTCGTTCTCGGGAGTGGTCGTGAAGGTGACACCGGCATCGACGAGGGTCCGGACCCACTCGTCGGTGAGGCCGGTGCCGTGGGCAATGTTCGTGCCTGGTCGGAACAATCCGGCCTTGTGCACTGCGTCCCATGCCGGTTTCAGGTCTCCGCCGCTTTGGTGCATCGACACGACAATGCCGCGCTCGTGTGCCGCGCGGAAGTCGGCGATCGCGGCGGCGGCTGGGGACAGTTGCGGACCACGGATGGCCATGCCGAGGGTGAGGAGATCGTGTGTGCGTACAGGGCCGTCGAGGAGTTGATCTATCTCGCGGAGCTGCCGGTGTGCCGGGGCGGCATGTGATGTGCCGTGGAGGAAAACCGCACGGACACCGGATTGCAGGAGTCCATCGACCGCGGCATCGGCGTGGTCGGCAGTTGGTGTGTTATGACACCAGTCCCCGATCGTAGTGATGCCGCCATCGATCTGGCTCACCGCGCCGGCGAGGGTACCGATATACATGTCCTCCGGGCGGAAATGCCGGGCGATGGAGCCATGGGTGTGCTGCAGGTACTGCGACAACGTCCAGTCCGAACCGATGAAGCGCAGCCCTGTCTGCCACGTGTGTAGGTGGGCGTTGACCAGGCCCGGCATGATGATGCGGCCGGTGCAGTCCACGACATCGACTTCCTCGTGGGCGTCGGCTCCGTGGCTGGTGGCGGGGAGGACGTTCGTTCCCACCGCGACGATCTGGGTGCCTTCGACGAGTACGTCGGCATCCTCCCAGTCGGGTCGATCCGGTGCCATGGTGATCACATGGGCACCGCGCAGCAGCGTGCGGCTCATTCGGCACTCTCCGGCGTTCTCGGCTGCTGGGTGCGGGACTGACGGTCCATCATGCGTGGCGGGGAGCAGCGCGTTCGCGGCCTGAGCGATCGTGCTCGGTCGATCAGGTATGGCGATGGCTGCGATGTAGCCATCGGGACGCACGAGCAGCAGCGCCTCAGAGTTTGATCCGTACAGCTTGGCGAACTCGCCGGTGGCATCGACCAGACGAGCTGCGAGCCGGCGTCGGTGAGATCGATGCTAGCAGTGGCGTCATCCATAATGGATACAGTGTAGCCATATTTGTTCTGTGTCAATGATCGCCGATGTCTAGGCCTGATCCTTCGGATCAGGAGCCGGCGGCGAGGGGGGGCCACTACCTGATCTGACCGGGAGGTATAGGGGGCATCTATGGTGCTAGCGTCGGCGAGGTGCGCTTACGTCAGCTCGAATACTTGGCAGCGATTTGCGACTACGGTTCGTTCAGTGCGGCGGCGACGGAGTTGCTCGTGGCGCAACCGTCTTTGTCGCAGCAAATCAAGGCGCTGGAGGACGAGCTCGGTGCAGAGCTGCTGGAGCGCGGTCGTCAGGGTGTGGCGCTTACTGCCGCCGGTCGGGTGTTTCTTCCTCATGCACGAGTGGTCCTCGATGCGGTGACTGCAGGACGAAAGTCAGTGACCGACCTGGTGAGTGGTGTGGTGGGAGAACTGCACGTGCTGACGGTTCGGTCCGTGGCTTCGGGGGTGCTCCCGGCGGGTGTGGTGCGCTGGTACGAGGAGCACCCGTCCACTGTGCTGCGGTTGCGCGACGTGTCGCATCGCCGCGACCTCGAGGCGGCGATGCGGTCCGGTCAGGGCGACTTGGCCATCGGCCCGCGGCCTCGTGACTGGGACGGCGACGTGGTGTCCCTGGGGTACGAAAGCCTCGTCGTCGCCGGCCGTGGCCCCTTCCGCTCGAAGCGGGCATCGGTGCCCGAACTCGATGCCGAGAAGTGGGTCCACTTCGAAGCCGAGCAGGGTATGACCGAGGTGCTGGATTGGGCAGCGCGATCGCTCGGCTTCACTCCCCGGGTGGTCGCACGTGTCGGCCAGGTCGCCGCATCGCTGCGGCTGGCGGTCGAGGGGGTCGGCATGACCATCGTTCCGGTCAACGCGGTTCCGCACGGCTGGGGCCAGCACGTCCGCGAGCTTGAGCCGCCGCTCTTTCGCGAGCTGACCGCCTACGGTCGCGGCGCGTTGGTTCAGCTCGCCAACCGGTTCGTCGATCTGCTGACATCGGTGGAATTGCCGCTGGTCGCCGAGGCAGACCTGCCTCGCGGGGCCCTGACCTGCTGACCGCTGTGGACTTCCACAGGTGGGTCATCTGCGCGGTTCAGTGGGCAGTTGCGCCGCGGTGTTCGGCCAGCGGGTCCAAGCCGAAGTCACCGCTCGGATCTCGCCAGACCGAATGCGCGTGGTTGGCGTCGCGTTGGGTGTTGTCGTACTCGATCAGCAACCGTGGCCCGGTGAGCCGGTAGTAATGTGGCTGCCCGCGGGCGATGTCTCCTGCCCAGGCAAAGTGCACGAGGTCCAGGTTGCGGTTGCTGAGATAGTGCCGGCGGTGAGCTTCGGCAACCGGGTCCGGTGATCGATCGGTGTAGGCGGCGATCAGGTCGCGCAGCACGGCGCGCTGTTCGACTGTCATGTCCACCGCCGCGATTCCCTGTGGTTGCGCGGTCAGCGCGAGCCGTTCGTGATCGTCTTCGGTGTAGCCCGAACCAGCCTCGGCCCTTTCGTCGATCCGATCGACCAGCGCGGCCAGGCGAGGCGTCGGCAGTGGACCACGGAACAAATGTTGCATGTGGATCATCTGATCTCCCGCCGCGACCCGAGGGCGGTTACCCGACACGATGTCTGAGATCGCTACGGGATGCAGGAGCGCCTGGGCGCGCTCGGCGGTGGAGAAGCCTTGCATCAAGGTCCGCGCGAGGTCCTCCGTGCCGCCGAGCGGCCGCAACAGCCCGGCCAGCATCGGCGAGGCCGCAGGGTCGGCCCCGAGAAATGACGGCGTCACGGCCGCGACGCGGCCACTGCGCAGGAGCAGGTTGACCGACAGGTGGTGCCCGCCGAACCGCCAGCCCCACAAGGGGTCTCCAGGGTGGCCGAAGACACGGAGCCAGTACAAGCCGGGGTCGCGGCCACGCTCCCGGCCCCAGTCGACCTGCCACCCCTCCAGTTCGTCGAGGACATTTTCCAGCCCCATCACGACACAAACGGTGGCATAGGCATGGCGGGTCAGGCCGGTAGCGAGCAGTTGCATGGTCAGGCTCTGCTGCCGAGCAGTCAGCTCACGCAGGGGTATGCCTCCATGGTCGGTGGGCGTGTAGAACCACCGGACCCGCTCGGCTTCGATAGCTGGATCGTTGAGGGGCGCGTGCTGAGCCACGGCCCGTTGATCGGGCTTGAGCGAACCGAGCAGTTCGCGGGTGATGTCCACCATGCGCTCGACGCTTGCTTGCTCCGCGCTCACGTCCCGCCGCCAGGCTGGTCCGGCACGATGTCGAGCATCACCTTCATAGCGTCGCCGCGGCGCTCGGCGTAGGTATCGAAGGCTTCCGACACAGCTTCCAGAGGGAAATGGTGGGTGATCAAGCTTGCGGTTTCCAGCCGTCCCTGACCGGCGAGCGCGACTGCGCGGGCGAGGGAGCCGGCGCCTTCCCCACGGACGCCGTGCACCGTGACCCCGTTCATCACTGCACGATTGAGGTCGACGGTCACAGGCTCGCCGAAGAATCCGACCAAGACCACCTGGCCGCCGCGTTTGACCAGTCGTAGCGCGTCGTCGACGGCGGCGCCGGCTCCGGAGCACTCCAGCACGATGTCGACACCTTGGCCACCGGCGGCCTCACGCACCCGCGCCACACTGTCGCTGTCGTGCGAGTTCAGGCTGAGGTCTGCTCCTGCGACCCGGCCCAGCTTCAACCGGCCTTCCCGGGTTCCCAGTAACGCGACCAGGTCCGCACCGAGTTCTTTCGCGACCTGGACGGCGAGCAGGCCGATTGGTCCCGGGCCCAGGACGGCGACCCGCGCACCGACCAGCAAGTCGTGCAGCACGTTGAAGGCGTGCATCACAGTGCCGGCTGTCGTCAGGACCACTCCGGCGTCGAAACTCACAGGATCTGGCAGTTGATGCAGCGTTGACACGTGGTTCACCGCGTAGTCGGCGAATCCGCCGTTGACGGTCATGCCCTGGGTGCGGTGTCCCTTGGCGCGCAGCCCGCTGTTCAGGCACGAGGTATAGGCACCAGCCAGGCAGTTGGCGCACCGCATGCAGCCGCGGTGTGCTTCGGTCACCACCCGGTCGCCGACATGAAACTCGTCGACCGTGGAGCCAACGGCGACGACCATGCCGGCGTACTCATGGCCAGGCACGAAAGTTCCGGCGGCAGGTCCGCCGTCCTCGAAGAAGGCCCGGCTCCGGATCTTGAGATCGGTTCCGCACAGCGAAGCCCGGTGAACCCGTACGAGTACGTCCTCGGGTCCGGGCTCGGGAACGGGCAACTCACTCAAACGGATCCGGCCGGGCTCAGCCAGCACGGCCGCCCTCATCACGTCCGGGATCGCGGACATCGACAGCTCCTCGCTTCCTGTTGCAGACCGAGCCAGTCTGTGGCGGTGATTCCGACGGTGTCCAAGACCAAACACGAACGGCAGCCATAGCTGCCGCCTATACCTGTGGCTGTATAGGCAACGGCTATGCCCTACGCGAGAGATTGATATTTGCCGTTGGGTGCCAGGACCCGGTTCGCTGATCGGGAAACGGAAGGAGCTCCATGGATCTGGGCATTGCAGGGCGGGTCGCTCTGGTACACGGTGCAGGCGGAGGCCTCGGAAGCGCAGCCGCCCGGCGTCTCGCCGCAGAGGGCGCTGTGGTCGCGGTCGCTGACGTGCGCGCCGACGCCGCGCAGATCACTGCCGATGCGATCCGCGGCTCCGGCGGGCGCGCCCTCGCGCTGGAATGGGATCTCGGCGACCTGTCCGCCATCGGCGGGAGAGTCGACCAGATCGAGAGCGAACTCGGTCCCGTGGACATTCTGGTGAACAACACCGGCGGGCCACCGCCGACCCCAGTACTGGGCGCCGCCATCGGTGCATGGACCGGCCACTTCCAGGCCATGGTGCTGTCGGTCATCGCCATCGCGGACCGCATCGTGCCCGGGATGTGCGATCGCAACTGGGGCCGGCTGGTGACGAGTGCGAGCTCCGGAGTCATCGCACCAATCCCCGATTTAGGGCTGTCCAACGCTCTGCGGTCGTCGCTGGTGGGCTGGTCCAAGACGCTGGCCCGCGAGGTTGGCCGATGCGGTGTGACGGCCAACATCGTTGTTCCCGGCCGGATCGCCACCGGGCGTGTTCGGGCATTAGACGAAAGTAAGGCGGCCCGTGAGGGGCGAACTGCAGAACAGGTCGCCGACGACAGCACGGCGACCATCCCTATCGGTCGGTACGGCGATCCCGATGAGTACGCCGCAGTGGTGGCGTTCCTGGCCAGTGCACCTGCGTCCTATGTGACCGGGTCGCTGGTGCGGGTCGACGGTGGCCTGATCCCCAGCATCTGAAGCGGAGTGCCCAGACCATGACGTTACTCAGCCGGTCCGCCCACGGCGTCTACGCGATCGTTCCGACTCCCTTCGAGCCCGATGGGGAGGTGGACCTGGATTCGCTGGGCCGCCTGATCGACTTCTACCAGGCCCGTGGTGTCGATGGCCTCACTGTTCTGGGGCAGATGGGCGAGGCCCCTAGATTGACCGAGCTGGAATCCGCCGAGATCATCCGGTACGTAATCAGGCAGACCGACCTACCGGTCGTTGTCGGAGTTTCTGCACCCGGGTTCGGCTCAATGCGAACCTTGGCCAATGAGGCAATGTCCAGAGGTGCGGCCGGGGTGATGGTCGCGCCGCCAGCGACGTTGCGGACCGATGACCAGATCGTCGGCTACTACATGCAGGCCGCCGAGATGCTCGGTTCTGATGTGCCGATTGTCTTGCAGGATTACCCCCTGACGTTCTCCGTCGTCATGTCGGTCCCAGTACTGTGCCGTATCGCTCGCGATGTGCCGTCAGTTGTCATGCTCAAGCACGAAGACTGGCCGGGCTTGGAGAAAATCAGTGCTCTGCGTGAAGCCGAAGCCAATGGTGAGATCCCGCGCCTGTCGATCTTGTGCGGTAACGGCGGGCTGTTCCTGGATTTCGAACAGCGCCGGGGTGCGGACGGCGCAATGACCGGCTACTGCTTTCCTGAGTTGCTCGTCGATGTCGTGCGGCTGGGGCGGCAGAAGAACTTCGCCGAGATGCACGACGTGTTCGACGCCCACTTGCCGCTGATCCGTTACGAGCAACAGCCCGGCACCGGTCTCGCCGTCCGCAAGTACGTCCTGCAGCGCCGGGGACTTCTGGCAACAGACGTGCAACGGGCTCCCGGCCGGTCGCTCGGCGCTGCCGAACGGGTCGAGATCGACCTCTTACTCGAACGTCTCGCTCGCCGGGATCGTCGTGCACACCTGCTGTGACCTGGACGAGCCGGACCTTGGCGAGGACCGTGTCAGGTTTGGGCTGGGGTCATCGCGTCGACAGCGAGAAGGGTGGAGTCCTTGAGGTTGTTGGTAGCGATGTGGCCGATGTAGCCGTCTGGTCGGATCAGGAGCAGCGTGTCGCCGCTGATGCCGTAGGTTCGCTGCATGGTGTTGTGGGTGTCGGTGAGTAGGTGATCTGATTTCGCTGACTTGGCGTTGATTGCGGCTCTTGTCAGGGTGGCGCCAGTGGTTGGCCAGTCGAGTTGGTCGAGGGCTTCGGCGGCTTCGTTGCCGTAGGCGAGTGCGGTGAAGTGCGGTCCCTGGTAGAGATCGAACAGCCTGATCTGGTTGCCTTCGGCATCGAGCAGCTTGGCGTCAGGGGCGCGGTCGCCAACGGTCAGGGTCGTGGTCTTGTCGCTGCTGTTCGGCGCGAGTGGGCCGCCGTGGTAGGTCAGTTTGAGTTGCTGTTCGTCGGTTCCGCGGCGGATGCTGGACGGGTCCAGCTTGGCGATTCCTTCGTACTTGGCGGTGGACAGTCCGAGGACCTTGGCAGCGATCGGTTGCCGTTCGGCCTCGTAGCTGTCCAGGAGCTGCTCGTTGGCGCCGGCGAGAACCTGGGCGAGCTTCCAGCCGAGGTTGTAGGCGTCCTGGATTCCTGTGTTGAGCCCTTGCGCTCCGGCCGGAGTGTGGACGTGCGCTGCATCGCCGGCGAGGAAGATCCGTCCGCGCCGGTAACTCTCGGCCAGCCGGATGTTGGGCCGGAACACCGAGCGCCATTGGATGTTCCGCACGGTGATCTTGCTGTTCCCGGTCTGCTTCTGGATCCGGGCGGTGATCTGGTCTTCGCCTTCGGGCGGCTGTTCGTCAGGCGACAGCCGGATCATCACCTGAAAGAGGTCGCTGTGCGGGATCGGGCACGCCCCGATGAACCGACCGCCGAGGCGGGGCCACATATGCCACCGGTCGCGACTGAGCCCGGTGACGGCGCCGTCGACGATGAGCATCCGGTCGGCCTCGTCGGTCGATCCGGTGAACTCGATACCGGTCTGTCTGCGCACTGTGCTCGACCCACCGTCGGCTCCGACGAGATAACGCGCGGCGACCTTCTCGTCGCCGCGGGGTGCTGCCAGTGTGGCGACGACCTTCTGATCG
Organism: Kribbella albertanoniae; assembly: GCF_004348455.1. Classification (GTDB taxonomy): domain Bacteria; phylum Actinomycetota; class Actinomycetes; order Propionibacteriales; family Kribbellaceae; genus Kribbella; species Kribbella albertanoniae. The sequence goes on along the minus strand of NZ_SMKA01000084.1, from coordinate 9,779 downwards.
TCCTGGGTGAGTGCGACGAGTTCGGTGCCGAACTCGACCTGCTGGCCCAAGCTGTTGAGCTGAGCGTGCAGGGCGCCATCGGTCCGGTACTGCGGGATCAGCCAGGTGTTGGCATAGGGAACGGCATGGGTTGGTTCGGTCTTCTTCATCATCCGCCACGGAACAGTCACCGGTCCGATGTGGAGACCAAGCAACGGGTAGAGGGTTCCACCGGACAGAATGTCGTCGAGGGCGCCGAGGTCCTCCAGAACCTCCAGCGTGCGAGGTTGGATGCCTTTCGCACGAGAGCCGTCGAAGGAGTGGGCTGCCTTGTCGATGATGCGGATCTTGAGGCCTCGCCGTACGAGGTCGATCGCAAGTGCCGTCCCTGCTGGACCGCCACCGCAGATCAGTACGTCGATCGTGTCGTCACTCATTGGTTGATCCTCTCGGCGTGCTGGAAGTCAGGAACGAAACAATGTGGTCAGCGACAGCCGTGGGTCGCTCGAGAGGCGCCATGTGCCCGCATTCCTCGATGATGTGAGTGCGGTCTGGTTGCAGGAGCTGTTGGGCGAGGCCGAGATTTTCGATCGGGGTGACCTGATCGTCATCGCCCCAGACCAGCAGCGTCGGTATCCCCAGTTGGCTGGTCCGGCTATACAACTCGGTACGCCCGGACAGCGGAAAGTTCTGCAGGGTCGAGAAGAACGCAAACATCGAGCCCTCGTACCGGTATGCCTCCCGGACCATCTCGGTCAGCTCCGCGGCACGTTGTGGATCACGGACGTTGTGACTCAGATGGCCCTCGAGCAGTCGGTGTCCGAGCCTCTTGGCGATGACCCCGGTCAACGGGCCGGCGTGCAGCAGCGCCTTCTGCCAGGGCGGCTGGCGCAGCAGCCCGGCGGGACCGACGACGGTCAACGTAGAGACCGAGTCGGTCTGACGCAGGGCGTAGGCCATCGCGACCAGGGCCCCCATCGAGGTCCCCACCACATGATGAGGTCGTGGCAGGTCGAGACGCACCGTCAGTTCCACCAGTTGCCGTACGAACAGCGATTCGTCGTACGGCGTTTGGAGGCGGTCAGAACAGCCACGGCCGTACCCGCTGTACGTGAGCGTGCGCAGGCCTTGCGCGTGCAGGTCCGACACGAGTTCGTCCCAGTAGGCCAGCGGGATGGTGATGCCACCGGTGAACACGACGACCTCGCCGTCGTCCGGGCCGGTCAACTCGTACTGCGTGAACCCGTCGGACAGTTCGACGAAGTCGCCGCGCAACTGTGGGCGGGCCGCTGGATCGAGCCGCTGGTCTTCTTGCCGGGTGATGAAGTATTTCATTGCGCCTCGTCGGTGTGTTGCGGAGTCAGGAAGGTTCTGATCGCATCGGCGACCCACTCCGGCGCTTCTTCCGGGAGCAGGTGACCGCTGTCGGGATTGGTCAGTTCCTGGCTTCCCGGGATGTCTCGTGCGAAGTTCTGGCCGTCGATGCCGGCACTGCGCAAGACGAGAGTCGGTGCTGCGATGCGTGGGATCTCTCCGCTGCGGTCGGGTTGGTCGGTGTTGGCGAAGTCGATAAAGGCTGACCGGTTGCCCGGCCGGCTCATCAGCGTGTGCACACGATCGACCATCGCGTCGTCCACGATCTTCGAGCCTGGCCCGACTGCAGACTCAAGGTTGCGCTTGGTGGCCCGGCGCGGCATCCATCTCCGCAGTAGCGGCCGGACCAGTGGATTGCGGGCCAGTCGCAGGCCTGCGGGCAGGCTCTTTTCCGGATAGCCGGTCGCGTTGATCAGCACCAGCCGGGTGACTCGTTCGGGATGGTCCAGAGCCAGGTTCCAGGCGATGTTGCCGCCCAGCGAGTTCCCCGCCAGGGCATACCGGTTCTGGCCCAGGCTTTCCAGGAACTGCGCGACGGTGCTGGCGTAGGCCTGCACGGTGTAGTCGCGGTCGGGACGAGGGCCTGTGCGGCCGAATCCGGGCAGGTCAGGGCGAATGACATCGAACCTTGCCGACAGCAAGCTCGCGACCCGTTCGACACCCTCCAGCGACGACCCGCTGCCGTGCAGCAAGACCACCACAGGACCTTGCCCGCTACGCCGGTAGGACAGCTGCATGCCGTCCACAAGCTCACAGCGCATTTCCGAATCCACTGATTCCATCATAATGGATACAGTGTTGCCGTTATTGTCGAAGGGTGTCAAGTCTTGCCATACTGGGCAGGTGACTGCGCCATCAGGGAGTGCCGACGACGCTCAGCCGACACCTAAACGCCCGCGTGGTCGTCCGCCGTTGTCCAAAGACCGGATCGTTGCTGCCGCCCTGCGGCTGGTCGACGAAGAGGGTGCGGATGCCTTGTCGATGCGCACGCTCGCGCAACGTATGAACTCCGGTACGGCGACCTTGTATCGCCATTTTGCGAATCGCGCCGAGGTGATCGGTCAGGTGGTGGATCACATGTTCGGCGAAGTCGAGCTCAAGGAAGACGAGTTTGCCGGGCTGGCCTGGGAGCAGGTGTGTGAGGCTGTCGCGCGTGGCATGTTCGAGGTTCTTGGCCGGCACCCAAACGCCGCGGCCCTGCTGGCCGAGGAGATCCCAGTAGGTCCACACGCGCTAGCGCTGCGGGAACGCTGTATCGCTGTCCTGCTCCACAGCGGATTCCCGCCGCCGAAGGCCGCTCTGACCTATGCCACGCTGGCACGCTACGTCCTTGGGTTCGCCATCCAGCTAGGAACTCCGTCATCCGGCCGAGACGAAGAAGTGCCGCGCAAGGCATCCTTCCATGACCTGGATCCGACGCGCTTTCCGGCGACTGTTGCCGTGGCCGATTCGTTGCCAGTGGCTCTGGAAACCGAGTTCAGCTTCGGATTGGAGCTGCTCATTGCCGGGCTTACCCAGAGCCTCGCCGGCAAACTCAGGTGAGATGCCGGCGTGGCGACACTCAGCTGCCATAGACGCGAACTGGGTCTAGCAAGACGACCGTGCGTCGCTGCGCGGCCATCACCTCGTCGTACTGTCCCCAATCGTCGTGTTCACCCCCGGCGGCGAGGTACACCTCACGTAGAAGCATCCTCAGGCGCTCAGCGCCGACGCCTGCGACCGGATCGTCCGGGCCGATGAGCTCGGCGATCCCTTCGGCCGTCACCCACGCCCAGCCCGATCGCGCGGTCATGGTCAGCTGCGGTCGTGCCCGCAAATTGGCGAGCTTCACTTGCCCGTAAGTGGCGAATCCGAGGACCAGCCGGCCGGTGATCGGATGGGGCAACAGGCCTGCATTGACCACCGAGGCTTGGAGTGTGCCGTCCGCGCGCAGCGTCGACACGACAACCAGGCCCGCCTCTTCGGTCGCCAAAGTCGCCAGGTTCGTCGCTGCCAGCACCACGTCCAGCCTCCGCAATCTGCATCTGGTTGCCACCTCGCAGATGGCAGGCTCCCGCCTCCAATCGGCTGGGAGTGCATGTGCTCGCCACCGCTGGGCGAGCTACACTAACATCGTGAGTCCGAATAACGAATCAACAGTCGACCAGGGTCCCGGCCTCGACGGCTCAGGTTCGGTACGCGTGTGCTCGATCGCGGATGCTTTGAGCATCCTGGGTGACCGCTGGTCGCTTCTGATTGTGCGGGAGATCGGATTCGGCGTACGGCGGTTCAATGACATCCGCAGCAACACCGGTGCGCCCCGCGACACCCTGACCACGAGGCTGCGCGAACTGGAAGTTGCCGGCGTGATCGAGCGGCGCCGGTACTGCGAGCGCCCGCCCCGGGATGAGTACTTCCTCACCGACGCCGGCCTCGCGGTCAGTCCGGTGTTGCGCGAGCTCCACAACTGGGGCGAACGGTTCGTGCAGAAGTAGGTCGACGGCAACCGCGCAGTCGATCAGTCGCACTCGGGCAGAGGTCACAGAATGACAAGCGCCCGCCGGTGGCACCGGCGGGTTGGCTCGTCGTCGTTCGATCGAGGCAACCGAGTTGCTTTCAGGCGCCCGGGATGAAGGGAACGTCGTCCGGCGCGGCCTTGCGCATACCGAGGACTGCGGCCGCCATCTGGCCGACCGGAAGACGCAGCGGCGGGATGTCGAGCTCGGCGGCGTCGGCAATGGCGACTGCAACCTCTTCCGGCGTGATGGATCCGGTGCGGTCCATGCTGTCGCTTGCCAGCGATGTGTAGGGGTCCTCGGGCAACCGGTAGATCAGCGGCGCGTCGAGTGCACCGGAACTCACAGTGCCCGGCTGGAGCAGAGTGGTGTGGATTCCGAACGGCGCGGTCTCGATGGCCAGTGCTTCGGCGAGTGCCTCCAGGGCCCACTTGCTCGCCGAATAGGCGGCGTTGCCCGAAAAGACGAGGCGTCCGACAACGCTCGATACGAAGAGGAGCCGCCCTTGCTTGCGCTCCCGCATCTGAGGCAGGACGGCCTGCGCCACGCGGATCGCGCCGGAGGTGTTCTGGGCGAACAGCCGCTCGATCTCGGTGATCGGGCTGGCTTCGACCGCACCCAGGAAGATCACCCCTGCGTTCGAGACCAGTACGTCGACCTCGCCCGCGGCGGCAACGGCCTCGTCGACGCTGGCCTGGTCGGTGACATCGAGCCGAAGGCGCTGAGCCACGTCGAGATCGTCCAGGCTGCGCGGATCCCGCGCAGTGGCGATCACGTGGTATCCCCGGGCGGCGAACTCGGCGGCCGTGGCGCGACCGATGCCCTTGGAAGCACCAGTGATGAGTACGGATGACATGACTACTCCAGAAGGTCTGTATTTCGGACTGGCTAATGCCACTACGATAGCCGAGTAAGTCCGGAAAACGAACCGACGATTTGTGAGGCCGGTCACTCGTGTCTGGGCTCAAGCCGTCCCCGGGGATGTAGCGCGGATTGATCTTGGGGCCCGCGGCGTCGCGGGCTAGATCGAGGAGTACGGACTCGGCGCCGAGGATGACTGGTGAGGTGTAGATCTTGCCGTTGTGGATGGTGAAGACACTGTCTCCGCTGCTGCGGGTGAGTGGGACGGTGACGAGTTCGGGGGCCGTCAGGCTGATCGAGTGTTCTTCGGCGCGTTGGACGATCGACTGGAGTACGGCGAACCGGTCGGTGGAGGAGCTGAGTCTGAGCATGCGCGTCTGTCGTGCTGCCTCGGCGAGCAGGTTCCACCGAGTCCAGGTGGCGCGCTTGTTCTGGAGGGTGAGGACGGTTGCCGCGCCGTATGCGTCGATGGTCTCCGGGCTCAAGTCGGAAGCCGTGAGTGGACGCTCGCCTGTGGCTGTCAGCGATTGCTGGATTGCGGCGAGTACGTCGGCGCCGACTGCTCGTTCTGCGCGCGTCTTCCACTCGGCCATGAGGTCCATGAGCGGACGGGCGTGATGTTTGGGCGGCCGGTTCATGAGGGTCGCCTGTTGACGCAGGACGTACATCTCGCGGCGGGTGGGGCTGGGCAGATGGTCGTCCCGCTGCTGGAGTAGAGCTGCGAGGTTGGCTTCGATCTGTTCGGTTCTGGCGGAGAACTCGGCGATCAGTTCGTCAGGAATCACGTCGATCTCGAACGCTGGGTTGCGGCGAGAACCGCGTTCGCGGAGTTCCCAGTTCACGCCGAGGCGGCGGCTGAGGTTGTCGGCGAGGAAGACGTTGTGGATCTCGGACATCGCGACGGCCGACTGGAACAGGACGCGGCCATCGAGAGTTCGCCATGTGGCGTCTGGCCCTTGGACGCGGTTGGCGATGACGACGTGGGTGTGGAGTTGCGGGTCGCCGGCACGGGTGTCCCAGTGGTCGAAGGCGGCGGCGATGACACCGCGGGTGTCGAGCTGGGCGATCCCGTCATGGCCACTTCGAGTGAACGCGGCGTGCTGCTCGATAAGGTCGACGATGTCGTCGACTGCTTCATGATGTGCGGCAATGATCTGCTCCTGCACACCGACGTCCGAGGTCACCCACAGCGCCGAAACTGACTTCACGGGGGGAGAAGGTGAGGTCGAAGCCGGCGACTGCTTGCTGCGACCTCTTCCGCATCTCGGTCCTGCGGATCTGGTCGACTGCGGTACGTCGATCGCTCTCGTTCAGGCCGGGGTCGAGGGCACGGACCTGCTCGTCGATGCGTGCTGTCGGACTCTTGTAGACCCGGTACGGCTGCCCGAGCGTACGGCCGGTCAGAGGGTCCTGGGCGCGGCCGAAGAGTGCCTCGATCTGTGACTCGGTGGCCTCGCTTCCCGGCACAAGCTGCCCGTCGCCAAGACCGGCGAGTCCGGACCCCATCCAACGGCCAGGCGGGTAGCCGGAGGCTGTGTAGTACGCCGTCAACGGGGTGGCCATGCGTCCGTCGATATCGGCCGAAGCGATGTGGCGCAGGAGGTATTTGTAACCGTCGCCGGCCGTGAGCCTGTGGATGCTCAGCATGCCGGCGCACGCAGAAGGTCCTCATACGTCGCGCGCATCGCGCACCATCCGAATGTCTGCAGATGCCGTCCGGAGAGCGTCGCCAAGCGCCAGCGCCGCCCGAAGTTCCATGAACGCTGCTTCGCTGGGTGTTCCGGTGAATCCGTTCAGGTCGGACAGCCGTCGTCGCCAAGACTGCGCGACTCGCAGGGCACCGGCCTCTGCCGCTCGAACGGCCTGCTTGAGGACATTGAGGTCGAGCACTTGCCGCGCGTCCAGTTCGGTAGCTGGCGACGCGACGACCATGTCAGCCAGGTGCCACACATATCCACAGATCGTTCGCACCTGTGCTGTAGCGGCCCGCAAGTCGCGGGTCAGCAGTGCATCCAGCGCGACCGTGTCTTCGGCTCGCTCCCAGCGCGCCGCGTGTCGAGAAATGATCGAGACGGCGTCGTCGGCTGCGGCCGGTGCGCCGACGGACAGCCGTCCGAGATCTCCTAACCCGCCGCGGCGCACATCCGACGTCGCCAGCTTCTCGAGTGCAGCCAGCATTCGCACCAGGCGGCGGCGCTCGGCAGTTCTGGATCGTGTGTTGCTCATCGCCGTGTCGGCACCGATCAGCGCAATCGCTGCAACCTCTGCTCTCGCCGACGTCAGATTCGTCGGGTCATCCAGTACACGGGCGTTCACAGCGTCCTGGGTCGCGAGCAGATCGCCGCCGACGCCGATAGCTTGAGCCAGACGCCCCAGTGGACGATCGGACTGTCCGCCGGACTCGCCGTACAGCCTCGCTGCGCGGAGATCGTGCCGCAGCCACCGCAGATGGTTGGCAGTCGCGGCGACCACGGCCTTCCAGTCATCGACAGCCTCAGAACGGTCGGGACGGGTCGAGCACGAGGGCTTCGTTGTCATCTCAGCTGTCGGCCGGGTGCTGGTTCGCCCGCCCGACCGGGGCCTTCGCTGATTACTCGGTCGACGTGGTGGGGCGCGCTACGAGAAGTCCGCGCTCCGCGAGAGCTTCTCGTTGTGACGGAGCTCGGTGAGGGCGTTCTCGTGCATGGCGACGACGACGTCGTAACCGAAGTTGCCGAGCACGATCCGCTGCGGCGGGACGGGGGCGTTCATCGCGCTGATCACGGCCTGCACCCCGCGCGCGGGATCACCCGCCTGCTTGCCGTCCTGGTCGACGAACGCCGCCTTGACGCCCTCGATCATCGGCACGTAGGCCTCGACGATCTCGTCCACGGGCGCCTGCTGGAAGCCGGCGAACGCCTTGGTGCGGAAGGGGCCCGGCTCGACGAGGAGCACGCGCACTCCGAACGGTGCGACTTCTTCGCGCAAGGCCTCGGACAGCCCTTCGAGCGCGAACTTCGCCGCCGCGTAATAGCCGAACCCCTGAGCACTGACGAGGCCTGCCACCGACGACATGTTCACGATCCAGCCGTCGCCCCGCGCTCGCATGCCCGGCAGCACCGCGCGCACCACCTCGACCACCGCGAACAGGTTCAGGTCGAACGTGCGGCGGATCACGTCGTCCCGAGCTCCCTCGACGGAACCGAACCAGCCTCGGCCGGCGTTGTTGACGAGCACGTCGATCCCGCCGAACCGCTCCTCAGCTGTCCTGACCGCCGCGCGTACCTGAGCTACGTCGGTCACGTCGAGCTCGAGAACCAGCACCCGGTCGCCGTACTGGTCGGCCCACTCCTGCAATTCGGCCGGGCGCCGTGCGGTCACGGCCACTTGATCGCCCAGTTCCAGCGCGGCCTCGGCGTAGGTCAGACCGAACCCGCCAGGCGTGGCACCAGTGATGAACCAAGTCCTCATGAACTTCTCCTTCGCTATAACGTGTCATGTATCGCTGTTGATGGATGGGTAGTGCCTGTTCCAACCGCTTGAGGTGCCACTTCGAGCTGAATGTGCTCAACGGGCACTGGCGCTCGGCGGAAGTTCGTGTGGCTGCCCGGCGTTCCGGCGACCGCCGCTCTGTGCATGCGAGCCACCGCTCAGGAGCACGCACGAGGGGGACGGCTCCGTGCGCCCTGACCAGCGCGTTCTGCGCTGCGGAGAGGCTCACCTCTGAGACGACCTCTGCTTGAGTGGCCTACACCGCGTGGCTGCCTGGGACCGTTGTGATTGTTGCGCCTGCGCGCTGGACCATGTGCTGGATCATCGCCTGGTCGAATGCGTTGTCCTCTGTGGCGATGACCGCCCAGCTCGGCTTGCTTCGCCACGCGGCCTTGGTGACTGCGACCTCGACCTGCGCGTCCCGCATGAACGCGGCCTCTCTGTCGCTGGCGTCAGCGGCAAAGCCGGCCTTGAACTGCTCGCGGTTGAGGAAGCCGAATCCGTCGTCGGCCACATCGATGACGAACGCGGGCGTCGGGGCGAATCTGTAGCTGTCCTGCCGCGCGTGCGGACGACTGCCGGGCGTGCGGACGAGTGCCGGGCGAGGGGTCAACCGAGGACGATGTCGAGCCGCTCAATGCGCTCACCCTCGAGCGCGAACCGATAGTCCAGGTCCGCCTTCCCGCCGGGGAAGTCGCCCTCGAGGTGCTGGCTGACCACCCAGATCTCGCCGTCGCGATCGACCTTGGTGATCTCGCTGGTCACGCTGAACTCGGCTCCTGCTTCGGTGATGAAGCGGCGCAGCTCCTTGTCGCCGCTGAAGGACTCCCCGACGTCGGCGATCACGGCCTGCGGGGTGAGAAGGGCGAGGGCGGTGTCGGCATCGCGGGCCTCCTGGGCCTCCAGAAAGGCGCGGATCGTGGTGGGCAACTGTTCTGTGTGCTTGTTGGTATCCATGTGTTGGAGCGTGCTGGCTCGCAGAGCGCGAGAGTCAAGAACTGGACTCTCCCCCAGGGAGAGAGTCCAGACTGGTGCCATGTTGGCGATCGGCGAGTTCTCACGGATGACACACCTCAGCATCCGTACGTTGCGGCGCTACCACGAGGTGGGATTGCTCGAGCCGGAGATGGTGGACGCCTCCAGCGGCTACCGTTACTACTCGGGTGCCCAGATCCCGATCGCGCAGGTCATCCACCGGCTACGTGAGCTCGACGTTCCACTCTCCGACGTCCAGCGCATCTTGCGCTCGCCCGACCCGGACCAACGAGCTGCCCTGGTTGCTCAACACGTCCAGCGTTTGGAGTCCGAGCTGGCCCGCACCCACGCGGCGGTTGTTTCTCTACGACGTCTGCTGTCCCCGGAGCCGGCCCCGCTGCAGGTGGACCTGCGCGCGGAGCCCGCCGTGACCGTGGCGGCGGTCGAGGACGAGGTCGGCGAGGACGACGTTCCGGCTTGGTACGCCGGAGCCATGGCCGAACTCGACGCGGTACTCGGCCCGCCGGCGGGTCACGGACCGCCCGGCGGTCTCTACGACAACGCGCTCTTCGAGAACGGCCGCGGGCGCCTTCTGCTCTACCGGCCCACCCCGAAGCCCCCCAC